>JAYSUJ010000035.1:0-24495 GCA_043719155.1 bacterium
GTGCTGGTCTTTGGAACTATCATCTGGATTTTGCAAATTAAATTGAAAACGGAATTTGGGAGTGGTTTTTAAATTCTTAAAAGGGAGCGGGTCTAATGAAGCAAGTTATCGGTCGTTTTCTTTTTGGGTTTAGACCGTAGTTTCATTGTAAAATATAGCGTTTTTAATAATTTAACAGATAAACCCTTGTTTTACAAGGGTTTATCTGCATTTAGATGGTCTATCTATTTACTTGACAATCTTTTAATATACTGTTATATTTATATGCATGTGATCGTCTGCAGCTGCAGAAAGATTAGATGCAGTTGCAACCGCAACCGCCGCGCGGCTGAATTAAAGATGTCTTTCCGACAATTCTTTAATTCCTGGATTCGTCCAGTTAGCTTCCCGGTTGGAACCTGACCTCAGGTTCTCTTCAGTTTTTCTGCACCCTGCAGACGACACAACTAAACACTTTGGTCAGCAACCCACCTGTGTGTGGGACTCTGACAAAACGTTGGGACCGGTACATTGCATCTTGTGCAACCCGGTCTTTTTCTTTTGGTTTGGTTTTTTTAAATTAGTAAACTATACTGGAAAATATGTTAGAAAACATGCTTATTTTAAATTGGTGGGTAGCAACTGGGGTTTTGTGTTTAGAAGTTGTAACTTTTGGGTTGATAATTTATTTTGGCTTTTTAAAAATTAGTTTAACCACAACTGCACTACTTGTAAAAAAGTGGGGTACAGCACAGAACATTTTAATTTTATTTTTTGTATTTTCACTTTCTTCTTCTACCATGACACTTGTCTACTCTGAGTATTTTGGAGTCATACCTTGTGCTCTCTGCTGGTTTGAGAGAGTTTTTATGTATGGAATAGTTTTAATTTCTGGTACGGCAATTTTTGCTAGAAACACGTTTGAGCAAAAAGGTATTTTGCGCTATTTTTTAGTTTTTTCTTTTTTAGGGGCTTTCACCTCCTTTTACCATCATGTTTTACAAATGACAGCAAGTCTGGAGAGTCATCTGCCATGCCCAGCAAGTGGAGGTGACTGTGCAAAAAGATTGATTTTTGAATATGACCACATAACTTTTCCGTGGATGGCTTTTGTTTTATTTACTTTTTTCATAGTCACAATTTTGCTATCTAAAAAATTAAATAAAGAGTAAACTAAAATAGAATATGAAAAATTATATACAAAATTTATTTGACACAAGGAATAATTTAGTAGCCCCGGCAATTATTTTAGGACTTTTTATTTTACTGTTTGGATTTATTATCAAATCTGGAATATTGAATGTGGCTAACAAAGACCAAAGCATAACTGTAACTGGCAGTGCTGAAAAATTTGTAAAGTCTGACATGTCAAAGTGGACGATCAGCTTGTCTGAAAGAGCGTACGGAGAAAATGCTGGAAGCCGTGCCTCAAACGCTGTCAGTAGATCAGCAGAAAATGTCAAAACTTTCTTAATAAAAAATGGGGTTAAAGAAACTGAAATTACTGTTCAAGCTTCAACTTTGGCACCTATATGTGAACTAAGTAGCCAAGGCTATGAAAATTGCAGTATTGGAATAAAAGGTCAAACAGCTAGCCAGAATATTGTTGTGGAGAGTGGGGAAGTGGAAAAAATACAAAAGCTAAACACTAGGCTTTCGGGTGAAGTAACAGGTGTAAATATTTCAATAAACAATGTAGAGTTTTTTTTCAATGGTTTGAAAGATATACGAGTAGATATGTTGAGTGAGGCAACAAAAAATGCAAAAGATAGGGCATTGGCAGTAGCAAAAGCTGGAGGAGCAAGTGTAGGCAGCATCACTTCACTTTCGTCTGGGGTGTTTCAAGTAACACAAAAGAACTCGGTTACAGTAGACGACTATGGTGCCTACGATACATCGTCAATAGAGAAAAAAATCACAGCTACAGTCAAGGTAAATTTTTCAGTTAAGTAAATTTAAGAACAAAAAAGAAATTATAACTATTTTATTCTGTACTAGTTTTTGCAAAGTCATCTTACAGAAAGGACAAGACAATGCAAATACAAAAAAGTCAGAAGACCTATTTTGTAGTTGAATATTCAGAATGGGATATATATGAATGTTCATCATATTCTGACACAGTTACTTACCATGTTTCGACGGAGGAGGAGGCAAAAGCTAAATTTCTAGAATATAGCAACCATCCATGGAGACATGTTATTTTGGTCAAGTCTCTAAAAAAAATTGAACAGGTCTTGGTTGAAACCACAATTGACTGGCCAGACTCTCCAGAAAATGATGTTTAAAATAGACCTGAGCAATTTTGCTCAGGTTTTCTTTTTTTGTGTAATAAAAAAACTGATAGAGATCTGTCGGGTTACGCTTAATGTATTGAGCGCAAAATACCTTCCCGGTCGACGTCTATCAGCCAAAAATATTCTAACATTTTCTAGGCTTGTTCTCAAGTGTTATTTATGATATAAAGTACTTGGATTGTGTGGTCTAGCTTCTTGAGCCCAACCCAACAGCATGGGGGAAGGTTAGTTGCACTGCTGTCACAATCGTCGAATCCCCCAACTTTTTCTAAAAAGTTCTTGAGGGGATTTTTTATTTGTAATATATAAAATATGGCTTATACTAAGTTTAAAAGTCAATATGAACGACGATAACAAAATTACCTATTTTGGGGAAACCGATTTTCGAAATCAGAAAACTAGATTTGGGATTAAAGCTAAAGACCGGTCACGACATATGTACGTTATTGGTAAAACGGGTATGGGAAAATCGACTTTGCTCGAAAACTTAGTTATCCAAGATATACAAAATGACGAAGGGGTTATTTTCATAGATCCGCACGGAAGCTCGGCGGTAAAACTTTTAGAATATATTCCTCGCCATAGAATAGACGACGTAATTTACTTTGCCCCGCATGACACCGACTTTCCAGTGGCTTTCAACGTTTTAGAACAAGTGCCAAAGGAGAAGAGAAATGCTGTTGCAGGTGGACTAATGTCGGCCTTCAAAAAAATCTGGGTAGATAGTTTTTCCTCCAGAATGGAATACCTTTTAAACTATACATTGCTCGCCCTTTTAGATGTGCCTGGTTCGACCCTTATGGGTGTAAATAAACTCCTTTCTGATAAGGTGTATAGAAAGTATGTTGTTGACAGAGTAGAAGATAGTTTAGTCAAAAACTTTTGGAATGTGGAATTTGAAAAATACTCAACCGCTTACGCGACTGAAGCAGTTGCGCCAATACAAAATAAAGTTGGGCAATTTATCGCTTCACCCATGATTCGTAATATTGTAGGGCAAGATGTGTCGACTGTCGACTTTCGTACTTTTATGGATCAAAAAAAAATAGTAATAGTGAATATTTCAAAGGGTATCATAGGTCCAGAAAACATGCGTCTTTTAGGAGGCATGTTAATTACTAAAATCCAGCTCGCTGCCATGAGTCGTGCTAACCTTGACGAAGAGAGTTTGAAAAGAATTCCCAATACTTATTTGTACGTGGATGAGTTTCAAAATTTTGCCAATGAAAGTTTTGCGGATATTTTGTCAGAGGCGAGAAAATATAAACTGTGTTTGACTGTGGCCAACCAGTACGTAGACCAAATGACCGAAGAGGTGCGAAACGCGGTGATAGGTAACGTGGGCACTTTTATTTCCTTTAGAGTTGGTTCAACTGACGCAGAACTGATGGAAAAAGAGTTTTCACCAAACTTTTTGGCCGATGATATGGTGAACCTCGGCTTTACTCAGATGTATTTAAAATTGATGATAGATGGCATTGGGTCTAGGCCTTTTTCTGCAACCTCTTTACCGCCTATTCCAAAACCAACTATAAACTATACTCAAGATATTATCGGCTACTCTCGCAAACATTTTGCCAACGAAAGAGAGAAGGTTGATATTGAAATAAAAAAATGGACCAATAAAGATTGGGCACTGGAGAATGCTAATTTCATGAAGGGTGCAGTTAGGGTTACAGATGCAAGACCTGAGAGTAGGAATGAACCTCGCAATGAAGTAAGGTCAGAGCAAAGAACAGATTCTAGACCTGTAGATTCTAGATCTACAAATGCAGGAAGAAGTGATAGACAAGACAATAATAGGTCTGAGAACAGATCAGAAGTTAAAAGAGATGGACCAAGAAGAGAAGAAGGAAGGCGTGAGGATAGACGTGATGACCGAAGAGTTGGTGGCGATGGGCGACGTGATGAAAGAAGAGAGTCTGTAAAAAGGGAAGAAAACAGAAGAGACGAAAACCCCAGGGCAGAAAATACTGTAAGGCCAGAAAGAGAAGAAAGGAGAGAGTTCAAACAGGAGCCGAAAGTTGTAAACACTGAATCTAAAAATGACGAGGTTTTTGATTTACGGAAAAGAGTATTTATGAATTTGCAAAAACTTCATAATCTTCAAAACCTTTCAGATAAAAAAACTGCAAGCAGACAAGTAAAACCAGATCAAGCAACTCAAGTCGCTTCTGGCAATTCAAATACCAGTGCCCAGTCTCAGGGACAAACACGTTCATTTCCTGTCAAACAAACAAGTCAGCCTAAGCAAGTCGACACTTTGGTAACCCCAAAGTTTGATGAGGTTCCAGAGGATGTATTGACGGCTCTATTAAAAAGTGACAACTTTTAAAGTTTGTCAAAATTGACTTAAGTTTTTTACAAATGATATAATTTTGACTAACTCTAGAGAGCTCGAGAGTAAAGCCTAGATAAATTAAAATTAAATATCAAGTCTGTAAACAATTTATGAAAGTTTCTTTAAGAATGTTTTGGATCTGTTTTGTCTTTTTGTTTTATGTAGACTTTGCTTTTGCCTTAATTATTTCTGAGATACAGTTTGACCCAAGTGGAACCGACACTGACCGCGAATGGGTAGAGGTTTTTAACAATGAGACTGGACCTGTAGATTTTACAACTTATAAATTTTTCGAAAATAATACAAACCATGGTCTGGAAGTTGCTCTGGGCGATAAAAACTTATTAAGTGGTGAGTACGCTGTGATCATTCAAGACTTGGCAAAATTTAAACTAGATTTCCCAAGTTATACTGGAAAACTTTTTAAGTCCAGTTTTTCACTTTCAAACACAGGAGAAATCTTAAGTCTAAAAGATAAAGACTTAAACGTTATATATAGTTTGAACTATACACCTGCAGATACTGGAGCTGGAAATGGACTAACAATAAATACAACAAGTACAGGGTTTGAAAAATCCAATGCAACGCCTGGTGTTGGTGGTTTAACAGTGGGGGCAAGCTATGCCTTAGGTAGCAATACTACAGGCACTAGCACCTCATCAAGCACCAGTACCACTACTATGGGTGTTTCCACTACAACCATATCTGACCTTAGTGGGTTTGTTAGTCCAGTTTACTATCACAGATCTTATTGGCCAGAAAGTGAAAAAGTATATGTTCATGCTGGTGAAAATAAATTGGCATTGAGTGGAGCTGAGGTTTTGTTTCAAGTGGGTGCCATGACTGGAGATAAAAAGAATATTCCAGACAATGATGCCAACTTTTTTTGGAGCTTTGGAGATGGAAGTGAAGCCCAAGGGAAAAATCCTAGACATGAGTATAAATTCCCGGGTGAGTATGTGGTAAATGTAGAAGCTTATGCCAACGGAAACAAAGGTGAGGACAAGATTTATATAAAAGTGTCTGAGCCGGATTTAAAAATAAAAATTGTTGAAATTGATAAGCAAGGAGAAATTGAAATTTTTAATAATAGTAACAGTGAAATTTCTTTAAATGGCCTGGTCATTTCTGGGTCAGTTTCAAGTACCAGTCTAACCAAAAGTAGCTTCAATCTTTCTAAAAAACTTAGTATTCTACCAAAAAAAGCAATTATCTTAGACAGAGAATTATTTAACTTTGCAACTGGGACAGACCAGTTGAGTTTAGGTTTTCCAAATGGAAAAATAATTTCCAAATTTGTTGGAGTAGGCCAACTTAGTCTTAAAAAAATAAGCAAAGATAACCTTTCGGAAATAGCCGCGAGTACAGATACAAATGTAAAAGTTTATACAAAAGAAGATTTTGAAAAAAGTAAAAACCAAGTAGGTGGTAGTAATTTGGAAGTCCTTCCAAAAACTAAAAGTTTTACGATTAAGAAAAGTGCAAGTGCACAGGTCAAGAAAGAGGTAAGACTTGACGAGAGTAAAAGTGAAAGCAAAGAAGCCGTTAATAAATATGTGATTCGGAAAGAGGAAAGTGTCACTCAAAAACTTTTGAATTTTCTTGGTCTCTAGAGTAACCTCTACTTTTACACATAAAAAATATTTTGTAAAGTGTTTTAAGGACGTTTTTAATAGTATAATAGTGTGATATAAAAAAATATGCTAAATAATATATTGAAAGTTTCCTTGCCTGCTACATTAGTAATTATCCTTGTCCAAACCTTTACCCCAAATGGGATATTTTCCTCACTCAATAGTTTGGGAATAATATTAACGTGTATTTTTTCTTTCTCTTTAGGTTGGGTTATTTTAAGAAAAGTGTATTATGAAAATCTAGGGAAAAATAGTGACTACTCTTTGGCCAGAAATATTGCTTTGGCTGCTATTGTGGCCATCCCAATTGTGGCCATAGTTTTTACACCATCTTACTTGTATCCATACATAGTCGGGAAAGCATTTGTCTTTAGATTTATGGCTATTGTATCTTTTGTGGCCTCACTATATCTTACCTTGACCGACGAGAGGTTTAAGATAAGACTCACTCCCTTTTTTGTTGGACTTACGGTTTTTGTATTCTCTATGTTTCTGTCAACCGTTTTTTCTATTGACCCTTCTAGGAGTTTCTGGAGCAATTACGAAAGAATGGAAGGTTACATAAACCTACTTTCAGTCTTTGCCTTAGTTTTTTCAGCGTTAATATGTAGAATAAACGAGTTGGAGTGGGTGAGAATTTTTAAAACTCATATGTGGGTTTCAGGCATTGTGTCTTTCTTGGGAATTTTACAATTAACTATCGGTGTTTTAAAGATTAAAAGTGTTGCAGCATTACCAGTTTTAAACTTATGTATTTCTCAAGGGGCAGGCTGTAGAGTTGACTCGACCCTTGGTAACTCTATTTATCTTGGTATTTATGCGGCCCTAACATTTTGGATCATTATTTATGCTATTTTTGTCAAAAAAATTAAGGGCAACATCCTTCCTGTTTTAGCTGTAGTTAACTTGCTGGCAGCTTACTTCTCTGGAACTCGTGGTGTCTGGGTGGGAATGGTGGTTGGATTGGGGGTACTAATGATAGCTAAGTATTGGTTTGACGGAAACAAAAAAGCCGTGGCTACTACTATTCTCTCAGGGGTTCTTTTGGTAACTTTTTTTAGTGGATTTGTGATATATGCCAAGGCAAACAACATAGCTCAAGACATCCCAATTGTGGCAAGATTTTCGTCTGTAAATACGCTATTTGCCAGGTGGAATATTTGGAAAACAGCCATAATTTCTTGGGAGCAAAAACCTGTGTTAGGTTGGGGGCAAGAAAATTTTATCCATGCTTTTAACTTAAATTACAACCCTGCAATGTATGGACAAGAAACCTATTTTGACCATCCACACAATACTTATTTAGGTTGGCTGGTTTTTGGCGGCCTACTGGGTTTCATCTCATTTTTGCTTATGCTGGCGATGTCAGTGTACGGTGTATTTAAAAGTAATCTCGAGGATGAAGAGAAAAATGATTTAGTTATACCTATAATTCTTGCCTTCTTTGCAACTTATTTTGTACACATTTTCTTTGTTTTCGATAACCTGACAAGTATCCTGCTGTTTGCTATGGCTGCAGTATATTTCGGCTCCAAATATAGCTTTGGAAACCTTAATCTACCTACACTAAAAGCTGGTTGGCATAATGTTGTTGCCTTTTTGTTAATATTAATTGGTGTCTACTCGGTTTATGTGGCAATTTATAAACCTCAACTAGCAAACATGACTGTGATAAACGCCATGACCTTTCAACAAGTTTCAGGTACTCAAGATCCCACACTTGTTTTGTCTGGTACAAAGAATTTATACGATAGAGCAATTAATATGAACACCTATGGCAATTATGAGATTCGAGAGTTTTATCTCCAAAAAAGCTTAGAGTATATTGGCTTGTTACCACAGGCGAGTGATGAAAAAGTTAAAAGTGGAATAATTGATTTTGCAAATGGAGCTTTAAATCAATTTAATGAACAAATAACAAAAAATCCTTTTGACCATAGGGCAAAGTTTATGTTGGGTCTTTACTATCTTAACGTACGAAGTTATGACCAGGCAATTGCAACTTTATTAGAAGCGTTAAAGCTTGCACCCAACAAGCAAATAGCCTTGATATATTTGGCAAAAGCCTATTTGTTAAAGGGTGACATAGCTAATGCAACACAATACTATGAACGTGCCATCGCTGTAACTCCAAAAAACATAGGTGGATACAACCAAATACGAATAGAGTATATACAGATCTTAATGTTAGCTAGTCAAGACCAAAAAGCGGTGTCGGTTATAAAAGAACTAATACCAACTGCAAACAAAGATGAATTAAATAGTCTCGTAGCACAGATGATGCAGGTATACAATAATAGAAAGGATTTAAAAGGGGTGGTAAAGCTTTTGAATGATGCAGTAAACTTAGACCCAGCAAATCAGAATTTTGTTTTGTGGCTTGCTCAGGCGTACGTAGCAACAGAAGACTACAATCAGGCTATGTTTACGATTAACAAGCTTACAACCTCAAACCCTGAAGTTGTATCTCAATTCTCTTTGCAGCTTCAGGATTATGTTAAGGCTAAAAATGAGGCAAAACAGATAAAGAAGTAGTTGCTTTTAGGGTAAATTATGTTATAATTCATCTATAAATAAATTGTATGTCTCAGAAACACCTTATAGGCTTTGCTTGTACTAAATGTAAAAAACAAAACTACGTTTCAAGTAGAAACAAAAAACAAGTGACAGAAAAACTTAAACTTGTAAAATTTTGTAAAACTTGTCGAGCTAGAAACGAACATAAAGAGCACAAAGTTTAACAAAACAAAAAAACATCAAATAAAATTGATGTTTTTTGTTTTTGAATTAGAGCTTTTCTATGTTAGAATATAAATACGGGCGACTAGTATAGTGGTAGTACAAGGCACTCCAAACGCCTTAGTGTAGGTCCGATTCCTACGTCGCCCGCCATGCAAAAAACAATTAAATTTTTAAACCCAGAAAATGCCATAGAAAGTGAAGTGGCGGTTTGGAAGATACGAGAGGCCAGTAGAGGCATTGTAATAGACTCTAGTGGAAAAATAGGGCTTTTGCTCGTTGCGAAAAGTAATTATTACAAATTACCAGGTGGAGGGATTGACGATGGCGAGACCAAAGAAGAGGGTTTCAAGCGTGAGTGTTTGGAGGAGATTGGTTGTAATGTTGAGATTTTAAAAGAGCTAGGAAAAGTGGAAGAGTGGCGGAAAATTTTTGGTCTAAAACAAATTTCCCATTGTTATGTAGCAAAAGTGGTAGGTGAAAAAAAAGCTCCAAATTTTACAGAACATGAAATGCAAAATAATTTTGAAGTCGCTTGGGTAAGTCAAGATGAACTTTTGGGTAAAATCCAAAACTCAAAACCAAGTAATTTTGAAGGGGAAAATTACATACAACCAAGAGATGTAGCGATAGTGGAAGAGTTTTTAAAACAAATAACAAAATAAATTTATGAAAAGAATTTTAATAAAACTTTCCGGAGAACAATTTGGTGGGGAAGGTGGTAAGGGAATAGATACAGACGTGATACAGCTGCTAGCTAAAGATATTAAAAAAACCAAAGATAAGCATGAAGTGGAAATTGCTATTGTGGTGGGTGGAGGCAACTTTGTGCGTGGTGCAGAGCTGCATAAAAACGAAAATCTTATCTTAGAAAGTACAGCCCACTACATGGGGATGCTGGCAACCATGATGAACTCTATGGCTCTGAATGATATTTTGGAAAGTCAGGGTCAAACCTGTCGTATGCTTTTAAAACTAGAAGCCAATAAAATTTCAGAAGGGTTTACTAGGCTTCGGGCTATTGAGCATATGAAAAAAGGGCGTGTAGTGATAGTTGCAGGTGGAACTGGTAACCCGTTTGTAACTACCGACACTGCCTCTGTTTCGGCAGCACTAGAGCTTGGCTGTGACATTGTGGTTAAAATAACTAAAGTTGACGGGGTATACAACAAAGATCCAAATAAATTTACGGATGCTGTAAAATGTTCAAAACTTTCTTTCGATGAAGTGTTTGCTAATGCCGATATAAAAGTAATGGATAAAGCAGCTATATCTTTAGCTGAAGAAAACAAATTACCCATTTATGTTACAAAGTTGGAGGTGGGCATGCTGGACCACATCTTAGAAAATAATTTTGAAGGGACGATTATTTCGTAAAAGTAAAGTCTGAGTATCTCTTTAACCAAGTGTCTTGTCTTTTTGCATACTGACAAGTTTCTACGTAAAGACCTCTTATCATCTCTTCTTTGGTAACTTCATTTTGCAAAAATTTAGCTATCCATTTAAATTCTAACCCCAAACTTTTCAAGTATTCAAAACTCAAACAGTATTTTTCTTTAGCTACAACTACTTCTTCTATCATGCCTTGCTCTAGGCGAGTTAATATTCTTGTGTAAATTTTCTCGCGAAGTTTTTCTCTGGTTATCTCAGGTTGTAAAAAGCGTATTTCATATTTGTCTGGACTAAAGCGAAAAGTTTTTTTAAGCTCAGGGATTTTCCCAAGATAAGTTGCTATCTCTATTGCACGGATTATTCTGTGCTTATTATTTTTATATTCTAAATTGTTATGTTTATCAAAATACTCTCTGTCTTTTATTTTTAAAATTTCAAAAAGCTCGTCCACGCTTTTACCGCTTAGTTCTAATCTCAGGTCTTCATTGTTGGGTATAGTGGGTAAATTGTAGTTATAAAGTAAGGCGTCAATATAAAAACCAGTGCCACCACAGATAATTGGCGTATTGCCTCTTTCGTAAATTTTTTCTATAGTTTGCAGGGCCAAATTGGCAAAATCTATCACTGAAAAATATTGTTCAGGTTCTATTATGCTTAGTAGATGATGAGGAACATTTTTCATCTCTGCATCTGTAACTTTCCCAGAAGCTAAGTCAAAATCTTTAAAGATTTGTCTAGAGTCGGCGGAGATTATTTCACAATTTCCTAGCTTTTTTGCCAATTCTATAGACATGGCAGTTTTTCCAGAAGAGGTTGGGCCGACAATAAAATAAATTTGTTTTTTAAATTTATTCATTTTCCACTTCTGAATCAAAGATAAATAATAGAAAAATCCCGACAATCAAGGTGATTATGTTGCTTAAAAAGAAATTATCTGGAAAGAAGTATTTGTCAGCAAAGTTCCAAATGCCTCGCCAAATTAAAATAGAGGCTAAAATAATGGTCAAGTTTCGGAAAAACAAAGCGTCAAGTTTGAAAGAAAGACCGTGTAGAAATTTTCTAGTTTTTTTCATTCCTCTATTTTAACATTTTTTCAAAAAAACCTTTACTTTCTGCATAGAATTTATCCTTGATAACTTTTGGAGTATCGTCGTTAGTATGGTAAAAATCCATTAATTTTTTAAAATCTCCTGCCAACATGGAAATTTTGTGGGCATATTTTTGAATATTTTTAATTGGAAACCCGAGCACGGTTATGCTGGTATCAGTGTGCAGTACGGGTGAGGTGTAACCGATGCAGTCAACTACAATTATCTTCTGTGCTTTGTCTATAATTTCTACATACTCGTCTTCAAAAACTCTGTAGCCATGACCCCAGTAAATTGTTTCATCATATGAAATTTCTTCATTGGCACAAATTGCAAATAAGTTTTCTGAAAGCAATTCTGGACTTTCAAAAATTTTCTCAAGAGATAAGGCAACACCTGATGCATTGTCTACTGCTCCACAACCAATAGAGTCAAAGTGAGAGAAAATAATATTTTTAGGATTTAAAGTATTTCCAACCAGAATATTTTTAGCTTTGTGATCTACTTTTTTTACCACTAGCTCGCCAACAATTTTTTTAGCCCGGCCTACTTTTAAAATATCTGAAAAAGCGATAGAAAGGGCGGGGGCAAAATAATGGTTACTCCTTGATATGGCTTTTGAAGCTGGATTAAAATTTATATTCTGGGTGTAAATATTTTTTTGGGAACTTATAAGACTACTTATCAAAGCAAAATTACTTTCTATTTTTCCAGATACAAAACCAGAAGGTAAGCACTTTATTTTTTTTCCATCGGCAACCAGAGAATATTTTTCATATTTAGGAATTTGGGTTGTATAGTCTTGAATTTTATATTTTACGTTTCTCGTGTCGAGTTCTTTTAAAATCAAATTGCAAGCTTTAGTTTCTTGTTCAAGTTGTCTTTCTCCGAGTGCAATGAGTTGGGTGATGAATTTTTTAGGGTTGAATGTTTTTGTCATAATATGTTTTTTAATTTGTATGAAAATGGTGGGGGACGAAAGTGTCCCTCCACCACACCGTTTAAAGTGTTGGTAATACTTCTTTGCGCCAGTTACTTAGCAACTCACCTTCTGGGTGAAATGCATAGTGTGGCTTCCAAGGAAGCTTGACCACAACTGGACTTGCGCAGAAGCGCTTCTTGATTTTTTCGAGCGCTGGGAGGAAGACACCTTCGGTGAAGGGTGTCAGGGCCTCGCCAGACTCGCCCCCGTGGTAGTCCTCAAAGAGGACTGCATTGTGGGCAATGAATTGCGAGAGATAGCCCTCGTAATATCCTTGAGCGTTGCCGCCAAGTTTACTGGACCATTCTGACATATCTGCCAAGTAAATATCTGGCTTAACGGTCAGTAATCTTTGTTTGTGCCAGTCTACTAGACTAGTAGCATCTTTCGTGACTAAGTCGCCCATTTTGCGGCGATGTGAGGACTGGACGTCGGTTACCATCGTGACTTTGCGGGTAACATAGTTACCGTTTTTGTTAAACTTTGCTGTCAGATGCGGCTTTGCAAAAGACAGTTTGATGCGAGACTCGCTGATGAACTTGTCATCGTCGTAGGTGAGCCAAGCCATACCTAGGTCAGCTTGCTCTGCCATATGAATAGCGAGCGCAGACTCGCCACGAAACATAGCAGGTTTTGCAACTACTGCTGTTGGCTTTGCAAAGTCCAAGTTGGCTGTCAAGCCGAGAGACTTCCAATATTTTTCAATCTCTGGTTTGAGCTCGCCTTGGCCTTTGAGTTTCCTCTTGACTTGGGCGAGTTCAGTATAAGGTGTCATTAGTTAGCTCCTGTAAAAGCGAATGGAGTTCCGAAGGATTTCGGAACTCCATTTTGACGTTAAACTTTTTGTATTTTACATTTTGTTTAGCCAGCAACTGTAGATCCGAAATTATTTTTTTTATTCCACAACATAAACATGGGTATCAAAATAAAAAAAAAGTTATGCGACAGATGTAAATATTTTATAAAAAAGTTAGAATTAGAATTTGTAGTCATCTATATTTATACTAGCAAAAAAATAAATGGGTTGTCAAGCAATTTTATTTTAACTTAAATTTAATTGTACAATTTCGACAATAATTGCTATAATACACCGAAAGCCGGAGTGGCGGAATGGTAGACGCACTCGACTCAAAATCGAACGCAGTAATGTGTGTGGGTTCAAGTCCCACCTCCGGCACCATGATAATTAATCGGGAACTCAAAAAATTGGCAAAGAGAACTGATCTTTGGCAAGAGGGAGAATATTTAGACCTATGGAGTGTGCCACATTTTTTATCTGGAGTTTTACTTGCTTGTTTTTTGTATTTACTGCATCTGCCTTTTTTGTTTGCCGCTACGTTGGCTATGATTATATTAATAGCTTATGAAATTTTTGAAATTAAAGTTGGTATTTACGAAACTGTTTGGAACAGAAGGTTAGATGTAATCGTTGGCATGACCAGTTTTGTGCCCACAACTTTGATTATATATAATTGGGATTTAATTTACGTTATTGTTTTAGGAATAGTAGTTGGAGTTATAGATGGGGTTTTGAGTTTCTTCGGTTGGCAAGCATCACAAAAAGGTTTACAGCTCGAGTTAAAAGTACAAAAAGAATTTGAAATATTGAAAATAAAGTTTTTAACCAAGATGAAAGCTATGACTGAAAAGAAAAGAGAAAAAATTGCAGCTAAACTAGCACTTAAGCAACTAAAAAAACAAATGAAATTTTGAAGAAATAATTTTTGACGTAAGTAATATTTAATGTTATTATAAATTTAAGTTGAATCCAAATATAGGAGAAATTACCTTGGACCAATTTGCAAAGTTTGTCGCGAGACACACTGAAGTTGTCTACACCAGTAAGGTTGGACAGTTTTTCATCTCTGTTCTCATCTTCATTGGCCCGTTTTCCTTTCTACCCACAGTTTGGGTAGCTTGGACAAATCCAGACATTGGTGCTTTACGCACTTTGACATGGCCAGTGATGTTTGTCGTAAATTCTGTCGTTTTTGTTTCACTTTGTCACAAAGGTGAAAACAGACTCAGGTGGAACATGGTGGTGTGGTTAGTCTTGATTTTTCTGGTCTGGCTCGCAACACTTGTACGCTAAGACGCAACTCTTGTGACTTTAGTTTCCGAACTAAAGTTACAAGGGTTTTTTACTTTGTTCAAATTTTGTGGTAATATGCAAGTCCGGCAATTGGTCCGGAAGGAGCACCTCAAATGCACGGCATTCCGTGGAGAGAAATCTTCGAACATTTTGGCTACATCCTGCCACAATGGGCATTTATCGGCTTAAATGTGCTGACTTGGCTTATCCCAGCCTTGATCACATTTGGAGTTTGGAAATGGTTCAAGAAACATCGTGAGTATCACAACCGGTCGTACCTGTCACGAATCGTGATTGGGTCTGGAACCTACGTCGACGAAGTCAATGAACGGGGTGAGGTTGGTGATACGCTGAAAATGCGTACCTTCAATGAAGTCCCAGTCTCTAATGTTATTGGAGACGGTGTTCTGACTGACTTGATGGTAAGTGCAGCTCACGCGACCACTCACCATTCAAAAACGCAGATACTTGCTTTCAAGCATGAAAGCGACAGAAACATATTGAGGTCGAGACTTACTACCGCCCTCAATTTCTATTCTAAACCTGAGATTGCTGGCGAGTTGGCTCGGGCATCAGGACCACAAGAATTCATTGTGGCTATGACCTGCGAAGACTCTGGTCATCAGCGGAAAATCCGCCTCGTCATTACCACTGAAGCTGAGCTACGCAAGCATCTCAAAGTCAGTTTGCACGACAAGCTTCGTTACGAATACGGTCAGAACTATCATTTCCATCGTGCAAATCTTTTGCATGAGTTGGCGGTGAAATGGTTCGACCCAAAGTCAGACGAAAACCAGAACAACTTTGCATGGCGGGTGACATTGAACTGTCGCTATACGCCACGCGTTTATCAGAAAAAAGCTGTTACTGCTGCCCAGCTGGTGAAGCAGGGTTGAGGTGACGTTTTATTGTGGGGCTGGATTTTCCCGAAGGGAAAATCCAGCCCTTTAACTTTTGACTAAATTTTCTTTACAAATTCTTCCTAAAAATGGTATATTTAAATTATACAAAAATATGAAAAATTTAGACCACATTCGTCACACTTTGGCCCATCTTACTGCTCAGGCAGTACGACAGATTTATCCACATGCAAAAAATGCAATTGGTCCCACGGTTGAGAATGGTTGGTATCAAGATTTTGATTTAGGAGAAACCAAGTTATCGGATTCTGATTTAGAAAAAATAGAAAAACAAATAAAAAACAATTTAAAAGACTGGACAGAATTTTCAAAAAAAGAAGTTACAACAGATGAAGCTTTAAAAGAATTTTCATGGAATGAGTACAAAACAGAGCTTATAGGTGACTTTTCCAGAGACTCTAAAACTTTAACTTTTTACACGTGTGGAGAGTTTGTAGATTTGTGTAAAGGTGGTCATTGTGAACATCCCTCAAAAGAAATTGAACTTGATTCATTTAAATTAGAAAAGTTGGCAGGAGCCTATTGGAAGGGGGATGCTCAAAACAAAATGTTGACTCGTATTTACGGACTGGCTTTTGAAAATAAAGAAGACTTAGAAAAATATGTGTGGCAACAAGAAGAGGCAAAGAAAAGAGATCACAGAATTTTAGGACCAAAATTAAAACTTTTTACCACTTCAGATTTGGTTGGACCTGGGTTGCCACTTTTTCAAAAAAGAGGAAATATTTTAAGGAGAGAAGTGACAGAGTATCTGTGGAGCATGTTTAAAGAATACAATAATGAGTGGGTGTGGACACCACATATGACCAAAGAAGCTTTGTATGAAGTTTCTGGTCATGCTGGACATTATCTTGAAGACATGTTTTCTGTTTTTGGTGGAACTTCCAAAGAAAAGTTTTGGATGAAGCCAATGAATTGTCCTTTTCATATGGAGCTATTTAAAGATAACCAGTTTTCTTATCGAGACATGCCTGTTCGATATTTCGAGCCGGCAACAGTTTACAGAGATGAAAAATCTGGGCAACTCGGGGGTTTGACTAGGGTCAGGGCTTTAACACAAGATGATGGGCATATTTTCTGCCGTATTAACCAAATAGAACAAGAGATAGAAATAATTTTAGAAATTTTACAAAAGTTTTATACAACAATGGGAATGATTAGTGGATATAAAGTAAGACTTTCATTGAGAGACGAAGATAAAAGTAAGTGGCTAGGAACAGATGAGATGTGGACAACAGCAGAAAAGGCTCTTACGAATATTTGTAAAGATAAAAACCTTCCTTATTACGAAGGACCAGGAGAGGCCGCCTTCTATGGACCAAAGTTAGACTTTATGTTTAAAGATGCCATTGGACGTGACCATCAGCTTGCTACAATACAGTGTGATTTTAACCAGCCAGCAAGATTTAAACTTTCTTTTGTCAATGAAGAAGGAAAAGACGAACAGCCTGTGGTTATACACCGAGCGATTGCTGGTTCTTTGGAACGGTTTTTGGGTGTAGCTATTGAGCATTTTGCTGGGGCGTTTCCAGTGTGGCTGTCACCGAACCAAGTGACTATTGTTCCAGTAAAAGCCGACCTGCATAATGAGTTTGCCAATAAAATTTTTCAAATTTTAAAAGAAAAAAATATTCGTGTAGAGCTTGACGATAGAAACGAAAGTTTGGGTAAGAGAATACGAGCTGCAAAAGAAATGAAAACCCCGTATGTAATTGTAATTGGGGACAAAGAAAGAGACTCTAGAAATTTAACCGTAGAAACTAGAGGGGAAAAAATTGAAAATATATCTCCAGAGGATTTTGCTAAAAAAGTTGAAGAAGAAATAAAAAATAGAACTTTAAATTAAAAAAAACTATTCACATTTTGCGTATTTTTGTTATACTTAAAATATAATATTAAATATGACAAAAGGCAGACTAGAAACTTTTTCGGACTCGGTGATGGCGATAGTTATTACGCTTTTAGCGTTTGAGTTAAAAAGTCCAATTCAGAATAGTTTAAATAATTTTGAAACTTTAGAGAAATTAAATTTACTCGCTCCTCAATTTTTTATTTTTACACTTTCCTTTCTTACTATTTCTATTATGTGGATCAACCATCATTACATAACCAATAAAATAGAAGTGGTAAATCATAAAACTGTTTGGGCAAATTCTTTTTTACTTTTGTTTGTGACAATCATTCCTTTTGCTACAACTTTTTTAGGTCATAACCCAAACAATGTAGTAGCTCTAATCACGTATTCACTGGTTATGCTTTTTTGTTCACTTGCTTTTACCATGTTGAAATATACTTCTATACCTAAAAACGTGCTAACTCACCAAAAAGAAATTTTTAAACATGTAGGTGTGTATGCTTACACTTTTGCTATTTTTGTAGCCCTGTTTCTGCCACAACTTACTTATTTTGTTTTACTCGTCCCACCACTTTCTTATATTTTACCGAGTAGGGAATAAGGTTTTAAAAAACAAAATTTGTAATTTATCAAAAAAAGTTGTAGAATAACCAAGATTCACTGAGATCCTCTTTGTGAATCTGCTTAACTTTGACAGGAAAGAGAAAACCATGCTCGCATGGATTCCACTTACAATTCTTGGTATCGCCTTCTGGCCGTTTGTGCTGGGGGCTGCTGTCTTCATCTTTTGGTGGGTCTTCCTCACCTACGAACCGACTTACAAGCGTAATCGCTATGGCAACTATGACTACGAGGAATACGGTGGTGGTCTGTACTGGGGTCTCCTCAGTTTGGCCATGACTGGCCTCTTGGTCTACGCACTCATGGACTGGCAGTTTAGCTGGGACAAGATCAAGAATCTGCACCCAGAATACACCATGATGGTGTTAAAATTCTTGGGTGTCGGCTTCATCTGGGCTTGGGTCCGTTGGCCGGTACAGGCTTGGCGAGGTCGCCAAGCTTGGGACAGAAATGCACAACGGATTGCAAATGACTACCACAACGGCAATATTTCCAAGTTGACGCCGATGCAAAAATACGAACTTTCGGAAAAACTTCCAAAGTTCCTCAAGTATCGCTGGCGCTTCCTGCAGTGGATCATCCTCTGGCCGATCAGCTTGCTGGACACGGTTTTCCGTGACCTCTTGAAGATCATCTGGGAATGGTTCACGGAAGTTTTGGCCAAGTTTGGCGACTGGTTTGCACGGCGTGTCTACGGACATCGCTATGTGCCAGTCAAGCCACAACCTGAGCACACACCAGAACAAACTGACTCGGCTCCAAAACGGATGCTGACGAAGTAGTTCAGGTTCAATAAATTTTAAAGAGCCCGGTCGCAATAACATGCGCCCGGGCTTTCATACTTTAAAAAAATTATAAAATATTTTCTGACCTATTTTTCAAGGCATTTTGTAAGGTGTCTTTGTCTGCGTATTCCAACTCTGTACCTGTAGAAAATCCGCGCCCGAAAGTTGTGATTTTTATTTGTCCCCCTTCCGGGAAGGGGGAAGATTCTAGGATTTCTTTTATTTTTTGTTGCAAAACTTGAGCTGTAAAGACTCCATCTGGGTTGAGAGAGTTGCAAAGTATTATCTCTTTCAGCAAGCTTTGCTCCTCTCCTTTGTAAGGAGAGGCTGGGTGAGGTAGAGGGGATTTTAATTTCTTTACAAATTTTAGTAATCCGTCTAGGTGAATATTTGGCTGACTCTTCTTTTCTATCACCTGAAATTGCCCACCTAGAACAAAAACTAGCCCTGTCCAATTGCCTTTTTTGAGCATTACTTCTCTGTCTATATTTTTTTCAACTACTGCTAAAAGGCTTCTGTCTCGAACCTGAGACCTGCAAATGTCGCAGAGTTCAAATTTTTCCCCAAATTTATTTTTGAATACAGAATAGCAATCTAAACATTCTCGGACATTGTCCCGAGATTTTTTAATTTCATGGATAAAGTTGTCTACCCAGCTATTGTCTTTGGTTAAAATATGAAATACAAAACGCTCAGCTTGGCGTTTACCAATCCCCGGAAAAGTTTTAAAGTATTCAAAAAGTTTATTATATTCTTCGGACATGATTAAAAATTAAAAATCCTCTATATTAGAAACGTGGGCTTCTGGGACGTTGGCAAATTCGCCGAAACTTTTGTCTATGTTCATGAACGAAGTTTTTTCTTTGTCGAAATGCAATTTGACAAAGCCAGTCGGTCCATTACGATGTTTTTCTATCAATATTTCAGCCTCTACTGGCCCATGGTTTTCTCTTTCAGATGTGGATTTTTGATAGTCGTCACGGTGTATAAACATCACTACGTCGGCATCTTGCTCTATTGACCCCGAGTCACGAAGGTCGGAAAGTTTGGGTTTGCCACCACGAGTTTCAACCGCACGCGAAAGCTGCGATAGGGCAATGACAGGTACTTGAAACTCTTTGGCAATTCCTTTTAAGCTACGAGAAATTTCTGTAACTTGGTTTACCATAGAGTCATAATGCACATGTGAAGACATGAGTTGTAAATAATCAACTATAACTAAATCTACTTTGTGTTTAGAGTTCATTTTACGCAACTTACTTTTAAGCTTAATAGGTGAGATGGCCGGCTCGTCGTCAATGAAGATGTGGGACTCGCGAAGTCTGTTTAGAGATTCTTGGATCATTCCCCACTCATTGTCATAAAGTTTAGCTCCAGTACGCAGCTTCCAAGAATTGACTTTACTTTCAGCTGAGACCATTCTGTCAACCAGTTGCTCTTTACTCATTTCCAGTGAAAAGAAAGCCACACCGTGTTTGGCGTGCACAGCTGCATTTCGGACAAAGTCCAAAGCTAAGGATGTTTTACCTACCGAAGGGCGAGCTGCGAGGATCACGAGGTCAGACTTTTGCCAGCCAGAAAGTAAACCATCTAAATCTTTAAAACCCGTAGTCACTCCTCGCAGCTCGCCCTTTCTTTCATGCATTTTTTCTATTCTCGCCCAAGCATCTTCCAGTGTGTGTTTTATTTCTACAAATTGCCCACCAGTATTTCCTATTTTTTGGGTGATGTCGTAAATTTCTTTTTCAGCTTTTTCTAAAGTCGCATCTAGTTCCTGAGTTTCCTCATAGCCGTATTCGCCAATTTTATTAGAGGCTCTTATCAGCTCGCGCAATACTGCCTTTTTATAAATCTCTTTGGCAAAGTAGTCGGCACTGGCAGAAGTTCCCACACTGCCGGCCACCTCGGTTAAATATTCAAAACCTCCGATCGGGTCAAGATTTTTTGAGTCACGAAGCTTGGAAGATAAAGTAACCAAATCTATAGGTTCATTTTTTTCTAAAAGTCCTAAAATGTGATTGAAGATTATTCTATGTTTTTCGGCGTAAAAATGTTTGTCATTTAAGTAAACTAAAATGTCATGCAGTGCATCTGGACGAACTAAAATACTACCAAGTAAATGCATTTCGGCTTCTAAATTTTGTGGGGGAATTCGGCCTTTTAGTGGGTCCATAGTCGGTCAAGTATATGTAAAAAAAGGTTTTAATTCTAGTCTTTACAAGTGGGTAAGTAGGTGTATAACCTGTCCCCCTTCCGAGGGGGACAGGTTATAAAAATAAGTCCAGGGAGAAAACAGTATCCATTTTTTTAATAGTATTTATTTTTTCTTCAGAATTTACCTCTTTGTCTTTCATTAAAGTCCAAAGGGTAGCCAAAGCCTGAGGAGTATTTAAATCATTTTCTATTTGCAGTTTAAATTTATCGAAATACTTTGTGTTAAGCTCCTCTCCTTTGTAAGGAGAGATTGGATGAGGTAGAGCTAATATTTGTCTTTTTAATTTATTGAGCGCAGTTTCTGCAGCTTTCAAGCTTTCAATTGTAAAATTCATTTTCTGTCGATAGTGTGACTGCAAACACAAGTATCTAAATGCTAACGGTGAAATATTTTGCTCTACAATAGTTTGCACGGTGAAGTGATTGCCAGTCGACTTAGCCATCTTCTCGCTATTCACATCTAAAAATTCATTGTGACAAAAAAAGGTAGAATAAGTTTTACCTGTAAAGTTTTCAGATTGAGCTATTTCATTGGTGTGATGAACATTGATATGGTCTACACCGCCAGTGTGTATGTCTATCTGTTGACCTAAAAATTTTAAGGCCATACCAGAACATTCGATATGCCAACCAGGAAAACCTTCGCCCCAAGGAGAAGGGAAACCAACCACACTCAAATTTTCATCTGAAAATTTCCAAAGACAAAAGTCTGCACTGTTCCTTTTTTCTGTTTTTTCGCCAATACGACTTTCACCTTTATTGTTTTTGTCCAGTAGCGACATATAGCCATAATTTACATCTTTTTGGGTGTCAAAATATATTCCATCAGAAATTTTATATGTAAAACCTTTTGACTCAAGTCCACTTATTATTTCAATATACTCTGTTATGTATTCTATCGCTCTTGGGTAAAAGTTGGCAGGTTTTATGTTTACTTTTTTTGCATCTTCAAAAAAAAGATTTGTGTATTTGTCGGCAAGGTCTTTCATGCCTTCTAAAGTTCTAGGTAGGCTTTCTCTTTTCAAGCCTATACTCATCTTATCTTCACCGTCATCAGTTTCGCCTTTTAAGTGTCCAAAATCTGTTATATTCATTACTTGATTGACTTTGTACCCAGAAAATTCTAGAGTTTTACGCAAAATATCTGCAAATATAAAAGCTCGAATATTGCCAATATGTACATGGTCATATACTGTTGGACCACAAGAGTACATCTTTACTTCATTTGGAGTTAGACTTGTAAATTCTTCTACTTTTCTAAAACGCGAGTTATATAATTTCATGTATACATATTCTACCACACCCAAGTAAAACTTAAATTAATTTCTTAAAATGTAAATAACAAAGAACTAGTACGGCTACAAAAAACATAAAACACATGATGTAGACAGTACCAAATGTAGAAGTTACTAAATCACTGGGGAATTTGGTGTTCATACCAAAAAAACCTGCCAAAAAAGTCATTGGTAAAAGGATAAAAGATACAACTGTAAAAACTTTTACAATTTGGTTAGTTTTGTTGGTAAGCAAAAAGTCAGTAATAGATTTTATTTGCTCAATATTTTCAGTCTCATTGTCTATTATATTTAATAAATCTTTTAGTTTGCTTTTTAATATTTGTGATTGCTGTAAAAACTCAAATCCAAAAACTTTGTTGGCATCTGCAACGAAAACGTCTAACACATCTCCGTGCATTTTGTAAGATTTACGAATATCAAAAACTTGTTTACTTGTTTGGGCTATTTCTTCTATCACTTTTCTTTCATCAGTGTGAAAGATGTCTTTCTCCACACGTCGAATATTTGTATCTATCAAGTTTAAATCTTTCTCAGTTTGGTCATAAATTGATTTTAAAAATGTCACGAAATAGTTTCCCCCATGGTCATTTGCCACAAAGGTAAGTTTTTCAACATAGTTTTTTAAATATAGAATTTCTTGGTATTGAGACGAGATGATTAAGTTATTTTTAATTAAAAAATCAACCTCTTCAGAATTTGTGACTTCTTCTTCTCTGTCTTTTCTTTTAATTGGGAAATGTAAAGTAAGGTAGGTTGCATTTCTAAGTGTGTCAACTTTTGCGTTTAAAGTGGGTTCGACAATTTCTTCTGCCAAGGATTCGCTAAGTCCATTTTCAATTAAAAGTTTCCTGACAGCTAAAAGCTCTGGCTGGACAATGTTTATCCAGAGTAGGTTGTCCAGTTTTTTGATTTGGGTTTGCATAATTTTTTAAAAGTTTTAAGTAATTAATTATTTTTGAGTGTAGCATGGAAACAAAAATATGCTAGACTTTTTATATAAAAATATGTCACCTGAAAAACAAATAAAACCAGAAAAAATTGGATACACAAGAAGATTTGTAAATATGACTCTGCCCCCACTTTTAGCAGGTCTAGTAACGGGGGCTATAGACTCTGTTTTTTTAAAAAAAATTCGTGTAGCCCGTCTGGAAAATATGAGTCAGGAAGGACCGCTTGAAAAAATCAAAAAATATAAAAATAAATTTAGCACGGACTTAAAAACTTTTTCTAGAGCAGATACACAAGTAAAAGGCATTGATTTGGAAAAACAAGTCATCTCAAGGCAGCAATTTGTTTTCAATCATTTTATGATGGCTACACCTAAAAGAATGTCACAAACTTTTCAATACAAAATGGCTTTGGCAATGCCTGGTTTGGTTGCGCAAGAAAGTGGTTACGATGGAGATGTAAAAAGTAGTGCTGGTGCTGTTGGGCTCGTTCAAGTCATGCCAAACCTTTTAGAAGATATAAACAAAATTATAAAAAGAAGAGGAGGAGGGCAAAGAGAATTTGCGATGGTCGATATGAAAAATATGGAAAGGGCAACAGAGTTTTTGTTTCAGGTTATGGATGAAATTTTTTACAAAGAGGTAGCACAACCAGCAAAAAGAATCGCCAAAGAATATGGGCTAGACGAAGACAAGGCAGAAAACTTTGGTGTTTATTGTGTAATGAATGCCTACAATACCGGTCCAACCCGAATGCGAAATGTTCTGGCAAAATTTGTTAAAAACTATCCGGCAAAAGATGTAGTGGCAAACTTTTCTTATGGACCACTTTCTTTGTTTGATGCGGTTACAAGTTGGGGGTATAAAGAAAAACAAGTTATTGGCTTTGGGAAAAATTCTTCAGAATATGTTTTAAAAAGTTTGGCTTGGTCAGAAGTTTTGGGTTATGAGAATTTAGATAAAACTTTGCTTGAAAGAAATTTGGGGTCAAAGATTCATCTTGCGGCAGAAGACTTGGGTAAAATTGCTGGGGTTGGAGCAGGCACAGCACTTGCTGCAGATGTGGCTTTAAGAACTAGGTTAGATAGGAGAATGCTTTTTCAAACAGTAATTGGAGGGGCCGCTGGAATTGTTGGGTCTGGTGTTGCTAGTGGGGAAATAGATTTAACAAAATTTGTACCAAAGAACCTTACTTGGTGGCAAAATGAGTAATTTATAAAAGAAAAACGCTCAGGCTTGGGAGCCAGAGCGCAGTTTTAGTTTTAGAAAAAAGAACTGTTGTCGCAACCTGTTATTCACAAGTGGCGATGGTTC
>JAYSUJ010000036.1:0-24214 GCA_043719155.1 bacterium
ATGTCTGCAGAACTGCAGATCCTCGGCAACACCTCCTTCACAAATCTTTCTATCCCTATTCCCCGGTATTTCATTACCAAGGTGACCAAGACCATTCCCCATTCAGGGTCAGGTGTTGGCAGAGCGAGTTCCGCCGTCAGCTTTTCCTCCCAAAAGAGGGCTTCGCTGTAGTTAAGTCCGGTAGAGTTGATCTGTGCCATGAGATGGTTCCGGTTGAGGTTAAACAAGTATATAATAACACAAAAAAGAAAAGACTGTCAATAGGTTCTGCTATCGCCAGTCTTGTAGGTAAGTAGTGTGGTTGTATTCTCCTACCAAGGATAGCCAGAGCTTTCATGGTAGATATATTCGTCCCACAACTCCATTTTGCATTTTCGGCAAAACCAAACTCTCTTAATTCCGTAATCTTCATCTGTATCTTCGTAGGCATGATGGCCTTTGTGTGTGCAGATGGATTTTTCCATCTCCCAAGTTGGCTTACCATTTTCGTCAAAGTAAAAATGTTCAACCTCTGTTGTTGATTTACAGAAGCTACAAATCGTAAGTCTTTTCATGCCATAATCTGTATGGGTGTCCATACAGTGTTTATCGCCTTTATGCCAACATTTTGTCTTTGCAAGTTCTGCCGTTTTAGATTTTGCAAGTTCGCTATCATGTGTCTTGCAGATTTGAGCTGCTAGTAAAACTTGCAACTCCATTAGCTCTGACACGCTCAGGTAAGAAAGACTTTCATTGCCCGCGTGTTTTAGACCGTCTATTGCTATCGAAATAGCAACTTTGCGTTTTAGTGGAACATTTTTCGAGTCCATTTTAGCCTCCGGTTTGATCGCACTAAAAATAATTTACCACAAAAAAAGTAAGAAGTAAAATATCTAAAAAGCTGTTTTTGTATTATAATTTAGTAAACATAATAAGTAAAAAATATGATAGCAACCTACCACGGACAACTTTTCTTAAAATTACAAATGGGCGACACGACAATTGCTGTAAATCCAATTTCAAAAGATTCTGGTAAAAAAATTGTGAAATTTGGGTCTGATATCTGTTTGGTGTCTGCAAATTTAGATATTTGTAATGGTGTAGACCAAGTAGAAAATGCGGGTAAAACACCTTTTGTTATTTCTGGTCCCGGAGAGTATGAGTCTAGGGGTATAAGTTTTAAGGGGATTGAATCCAAATTTACTTGGGATAAGAAAGAGAAAGTGAACACCAGCTATATTTTTACTTTTGATAATATAAAAATTTGTGTACTGGGGGCTGTAACAGAAAAGCTTTCAGCTGAAGTTCGAGACGCTATTTCAACTTGTGATTTGTTAATTTTGCCAGTACTAGACGGAAAAGAGGGTGAAAATAAATTTTTGTCACCGCATGATGCTGTAGTTGTTGCAAATAATTTAGAGCCAAAAATAATTATCCCCGTTGGTTTTGACGACAAGACTCTCCCTCAGTTTTTAAAAGATGGAGGAGCTGTCGGTTTGCAAGCTTTAGAAAAATTGACCATAAAGAAAAAAGACTTAGATGGCAAAGAAGGGGTAATTATAACCTTGCAAGAAATTTAAACATGACAAGTGGAGAAATGTGGTTTAAAAGATGGCAAGAAAAAATGAGTAAAAAAACTGACAGAGAAAGGCATAACTATGCGATGACTTGGGCGTTATTAATCTCTGCCTTTATGCTTTTTTTTGTGCTTTCAAATTGGTATTATAAATTTTCAGGCGAAACAATAGACACTAGTATTCTTTCAAGTTTTGTAGACATTTTCCCCAAAAAATAATTTTTAACTAGATTTAAACAGAATAATCCATGCTTGTAAAGATGTGTGGAGTTGCAAAAAATGTTATAATTTGTGTATAAACTTTTAAATAAATATGGCAAAAAAAGACGAGAAAAATGTAGCAAAATTAGACTTTTCTGGACAAAATGTAAATGGGATTATCCCAAGAGGGATCATCGAAGAAATGAAGGACAGTTATTTGGACTATGCCATGAGTGTTATTGCATCTCGTGCCCTCCCAGATGTTCGTGATGGTTTGAAACCTGTTCACAGAAGGATTCTGTATGCCATGCATGAAAAAGGTTTGACACCTGGTCATAAATTCGTAAAGTCGGCCCAGACTGTAGGAGAGGTGATGGGAAATTATCACCCGCACGGAGATGTGGCTATTTATGAGTCGATGGTAAAACTTACGCAAGATTTTTCTACACGATACCCTTTGGTTTGGGGGCAAGGTAACTTTGGTTCTTTGGATGGAGATGGGGCTGCTGCCATGCGTTATACAGAGGCAAAAATGAACAAGATAACTGTGGAAATGTTGCGTGATATTGAAAAAGATACTGTAAATTTTCAACCTAATTACGATGGGACAAAAAAAGAACCTACGGTTTTGCCAACCAGAGTTCCGAGTATGTTAATGAACGGAACCCTTGGTATTGCTGTTGGTATGGCAACAAATATCCCACCACATAATCTTGGTGAATTGATAGATGCAACCATGTGTTTGATTGACGATCCCGAGGCAACTAGCGAGGACTTGATGAAATTTGTAAAAGGTCCTGACTTTCCAACTGGGGGAATTATTTATAATAAAGCCGACATTGCCCACGCTTATGCAACTGGACGAGGTGGTGTTGTTACTAGAGGTGTAGCTGAAATAAACGAAACCAAAGCCGACCTATTTCAAATTATCATTACCGAAATACCTTTTAGAGTAATTAAGGCTGATCTGATCGCCAACATTGCCGAGTTGGTGCAAGAAAAAAAATTGGAAGGGATAAAAGGTTTACGAGACGAGTCAACCAAAGACGTGCGTATTGTTATCGATTTAAAAAACGGGGCACATCCACAAAAGGTTTTAAACTTTTTATATAAACATACCGAACTTGAAAAGACTTTTCACTTTAACGTGGTGGCACTAGTTGACGGTGTACCTCAAACCCTTGCTTTAAAAGACTGTTTGGTAGAGTTTGTAAAACATCGCCAAGAAGTCGTGCGAAGACGTAGTGAGTATGATTTACGAAAAGCAAAAGAGCGGGAACATATTTTGCTCGGTTTAAAAAAAGCACTTGACCATATTGACGAAGTTATAAAGACTATTCGAGCGTCTAAAGATGTTACTGAAGCACATAAAAATTTAATCAAAAAATTTGATTTCTCAACTTTGCAAGCCACTGCAATTTTGGAAATGCGTTTGCAAAGGTTAGCCAACTTGGAAAGACAAAAAATTGAGGACGAGCTGGATGAGGTACAAAAATTTATTGCTTACCTTGAAGATTTGCTTTCTTCAGTTAAGAAAATGTTAAAAGTTGTGAAAAAAGAGTTGGAAGAAGTGAAAGAAGCTTTTGGAGATAAACGCCGTACTAAAGTGGTGGCTGGGGCGGTAGGAGTGATGAGTGATGAGGATTTGATACCTGACGAAGAAACTGTTTTGGTTTACACTAAAGGTGGCTATGTAAAACGAACTGACCCAGAGGAGTATAGAATGCAAAAGCGTGGTGGTGTTGGCTCTATGGATGTAGAGGTAAAAGAAGAGGACTTTGTTACTCATCTTCTCTCTGCTACGACGCATAATGACTTACTTTTCTTTACAGACAGAGGTAGAGCTTATCAGATAAAAATGTTTGATATTCCAGAAGGAAAAAGAGCGACGCGTGGAAAATCAATACAAAATTTTTTACAACTTTCAGACAATGAAAAGATAACAAGTATTTTGGCAATGCCTAAGGATATTAAAAATGCTCATAAGCACTCTATGTACCTCATTACCAAGCTTGGTCAGGCCAAGCGAGTAGCCATGGACTCTTTTACAGACGTGAGAAGAAGTGGGATTTTGGCAATTGGACTTGATGCGGGAGATGAGCTGTTAAGTGCCAACTTTGTAGAAGTTGGTGACTCGGTAATTTTGACTTCTCGTGAAGGGCAGTCTATACGTTTTGACCAAGATGATATAAGAGTAATGGGTCGAGCTGCAGGAGGAGTAAGAGCTATGAATTTGGATAAATCTGACCGTCTAGTTTCTGCAGACGTGATTAAAAAAGGTGACAAGACAGCTGAAATATTGGTAATGACAGCCAATGGTTATGGTAAAAAAACTCCTGAAGATGAGTATAAGATACAAAACAGAGGTGGTTCAGGTATAAAAACCGTAAAAGTAACTGACAAAACAGGTGAACTAATTTGTGCAAAGGTCATAACTCCCGAGATCGAACAGATAATTGCTATGAGTAAAAAGTCACAAGTGATAAAGATAGATGCGCACACTGTGCCGAGTTTGGGTCGTGATACACAAGGGGTGAGAATAATGAAACCTCGTGAAGGCGACTCGCTTGCGAGTTTGACTCTGCTATAATTGCCCAAGCTATTTATGGATCCCGAAAATCTACCTAGAAGAAGAATGCTTAAAACATTATTTGGGTCTCTTGCCGCAGTCACAACAGTAGCTTCTACTGGGATGACTATTAAAAGTTATCTTGACGATGTTAAACTTGATGAAAAAAAGAGAGATGAAAGAGTTGATTTCATTGACATGGCAACAAGTACATTAAAGGACTATTTAGAAATTGTAAGTGAAGTAAGAGCTGAGACTGGTGGTCAAGGAAAAATATATTCATCTGACAGTCCAGATGAAGAGAATTTATTTATATATACTAGAAAGAATAATGGCATATTGATTAAAGCTCTAAATGAGTCATTGACTCTAAATGCCATAAAAGATGATA
This sequence comes from bacterium, assembly GCA_043719155.1. Taxonomy (GTDB): domain Bacteria; phylum Patescibacteriota; class Minisyncoccia; order Phycocordibacterales; family UBA5272; genus JBBQKQ01. The sequence goes on from JAYSUJ010000036.1 coordinate 4,717, forward strand.
GTGAAAACTATCGTCATGTTTATGCAGCATATTGGAAAGGTGGTACTATGGACCAAATTCGTGTACAACAGTTTTGTTCAGTCTTTAAAGATTTAGTGAATACCCAAGAGCGCAAAGATTTTTTTAAAAAAGTTATTGCGCACCAAATTTTTTTTGATATCTATTTTAAAGAAAACCCTGTAATCTCTGACCCAGATGACAATCTAGATGAAGATGGAAAACCATACACAAAAGAAGGATAAAGAATTTTCTATAGAAAATGATACAATGTAAATATGATTTTTATTGGTTTACAAAATGCCGAAGACAAATATAGAAAAACTAGACATAATGTCGGGGCTATTGTTTTAGAGTATTTAGTAAAACAAGATAATGGAAGTTTCCAGCTAGACAAGTACACAAGTAGTTTTAAATTTCAAAGTCAGTGGGGTAATATGTATTTACCAAATACTTTTATGAATTTGTCTGGAGAGAGTGTGCAAAAAATATTGAAAGTAGAAAAAGTGGAAAGTAAAAATTTATATGTCTTTTTTGATGACGTAACTATCGCTATTGGAAGTTTTAAAATAAGTGTCGGAGAAGGAGCGTCTAGTCATAACGGCATAAAAAGTATTATAGAAAGTTTGGGTGGGAAAAATGATTTTACAAGAGTTAGAATTGGGGTAGGAAAAATAGTTAAAGACGAAAATGGAGTAGAAAGAATGTTGGTTCCTGGGCCAGATCATTTGTCAGACTTTGTGCTTTCAAATTTAAATAATTTAGAAATTGTGCAGATACAAAGTTTGGCAGAAAAAATTGTAAATAGTTTAAGTGCAAATTGCTAATTAAAAAATCTCGTAAGCTTGTGGGTTTGACCACAAACTTACGAGATGCTAGCTTCTTGCTTTTAAGTAAGGCTAGTTATTTCTTTTTCGGCGCTTCACCTGCACCAAAAAGTTCCTTGTAGAACACTGGTGCACCACTCGGAGCTGGGATGGATTGCATGGCAGACGTCGCCGAAGTAGCTTCCTTGGGTGTTACTTTCGCCATCTCTGCCCAGACATGGATGGAGAGGTCTTTCAGGCCCTCGGGGGTGATGCCGAGCTCCTTCAACTCCATCAACTTGACGACAGCTTTGCGCATATCGTTTTCGTTCTTTGTCGAAGCTGTTGGAACCTCGGTGAATGTTACTGAGGTGATACCTTTGATGCAGACTTGATGAACTGGACGCAAACCCTTGTCCCAACGGTAGTCATCTGGCATGACCGGGTTGCCCTTTTCATCAAGCTTGAACTCGACTTTCGTTTCTATCCCTTGGTCAGGTTTACAGGTGACGGCGTGAGCCGAGCCAGCAAAAGTGAGAAGTGTGAGAGCGGCGAAAGAAGAAAAAAGGCTGCGCATTGGATTTTATCCTTTTGACATGAAAACCTGACTAAGTCAGGTGATACTCAGGTGAGTACCAGAAACATAATAACATTAAAAAGCTTTTATGTCAAAAAATTTTAAACTTTTTAAAATAAATATTTAAATATTCTTAATGTTTTCCAAAATAACAGATTTATTAGAATAAGTTTTCGCTTCGGTACCGTCGTCTCTTATTTTTTTCATTTCAATTTTTATTTCTGGTTTTGTTTCTGACTTTGTAGCGTCTTTACTGTCTTCAATCTCTTTCTTTTCAACTTTTTTGTCTTTTGCTTCTTTGTCTTCTCTGTTTTTAAGACTTACTCTACCAGAAAAAATAAAAGGAGTATCTCTAATAAGTTTATCTTTTACTAATTCAAAAGTTTTTGGGAAAACAACTACTTCAACTTCAGAATCTAAATCTGAGACTTGAACAAAAGCCATTTTATCTTTCTTTTTAGTAAGCATCATACGTACGTCAGTTATGATGCCAGCAAAGTCGACACTACTGCCATCCTTTATATCATTGTTAATTTTAGTAATATTTATATTTCTTTGCTTTAATATTTCTTTCCATGGGTCGAGCGGATGTCCAGACAAATATAATCCTAAAAGCTCACGTTCATTTTTTAAGATTTGCACTCTGGCCAATTTAGTTACTTGCTTTAGTTTAAGCTCTGTTACCTCTGCGACGTCACCAAAAAGAGAAACTTCACCAGCGTGAGTGTCATGCAACTGTAGTTGATAAGCTAAAATGTCCTCTATATTTAAAAACATTAGGGAACGTTCACCAAAGTCATCAAAAGCCCCAGAGTTTATAAGGGCTTCTAAAGATTTTTTATTGGTAGTTTTTTTGTCAATTCTAGCTATAAAGTCAGAAAGGTTTTTAAATTTACCACCTACTTTTCTTTTTTTTATTATCTCTTCAACCGCGTTACTACCTAAGTTCTTAATAGTATTCAAACCAAAAACAATCGTATCTGGATTATTGTCAATACTTTTGATTATTGAAAAATGATCTTCAGAGTAGTTAACATTGGGTGGAGAAATAACAATTCCAATTCTTTTGCATTCTTTTACGGAGATGGCAACTTTTTCAGTCTCACCTTCTTCACTGTGGAGTACGGCAGTCATGTATTCTGTGGGGAAGTTCGCTTTTAAATAAGCAGTAACATAGGCTACACGGCCATAGGATACAGAGTGGGCTTTGTTAAAACCGTAAGCTGCGAAAGGCTCTATCCAGGTCCACAGCTGCTGACCTTTTTGTTTGGACCAACCACTATAAGTAACACAACCATCAATAAATTTCTCTTTTTGTTTTGCCATTTCTTCTGGGATTTTTTTACCCACAGCTTTACGAAATTTATCGAGCTCGGTCCAACTGTAACCAGCCAGTTTATTAGCCATCATTAAAAGATCGTCTTGATAAACCAAAATCCCATATGTTTTTTCCAAAATAGGGCGCAAGGCCTCATCTAAATAGGTGATGATTTCAGGATTGTTTTTACGACGAATATACTCTGGGATAAACTGTAAAGGACCTGGCCTGTAAAGTGCCACCATTGCATTTATATCGTTTACAGAAGTTGGCTGCAGCTCCATTAAAAATTTAGTCATACCTGTACCATTGAGTTGAAAGGTGTCTGTGGTCTCACCTCTTGTTAACATATCAAAAGTCTTCTTATCTTTCATATCTATGGTGTCATAATCTAGTTGGACACCATGATTTTTCTGGATTAAGTCTATTGCATCGGCAATGATAGCCAAGTTTCCAAGACCAAGAAAATCAAATTTTAAAAGGCCTGCGTCTTCGATCGAGTACATGTCGTATTGGGAAATAATTTTACCTTCTCCTTTTGGGTCAAATTGGATTGGGGTAAAGTTGTTTAGCTCAGAAGGGGAGATGAGAACTCCCGCCGCGTGCACGCCTATATGCCGTACGTTACCTTCTATGCGTTTTGCCATATCCACTATCTCTTTGGTCTCACGATTTTCATCATAATCCTTTTTGAATTCTGGTTCCTCTGCTAAAGCTCTTTCTAATGTCATGGGGAAACCTTGGGAACCCATGGGGATAATTTTTGAAATTCGGTCACCAACTAAATATGGATAGCCCATAGAGCGTGCGACGTCTCGGACTGCGGCACGAGCAGCCATGGTTCCAAAAGTTCCGATTTGGGCTATCTTGTCAGCACCATACTTTTCTTTTACATACTCAACCATTTCACCGCGGCGGTTATCAGCATAGTCCATGTCTATGTCTGGCGCCCCGGGCCTCTCTTTATATAAAAATCTTTCAAAGGGAATTTCAAACTCCAGTGGGTTTATGTTGGTAATACCAGACAAATAAGTAACAAGTGAACCAGAAACTGATCCACGAATATTTGTTAAAATATTTTTTTCTTTAGCAGCTCGTAGTAAGTCGGCCACGCATAAAAGATAGGAGTCAAAACCTTTGAAAATAATAATGTCTAGCTCATAGTCGGCTCTGGCCAGCGTGACTTCATTTTTCTCTAATCCCCGATTCTCAAAACCATCATAAACTAATTTTTTTAAATAAGTTGCAGGTGTATGCCCTTCTGGTATTTCAACTTTTGGGAAAACCCATTTACCTAGCTCTATCATTAGGTTACATTGGTCGGCGATTATTTGAGTATTTACTACCGCCTGTTTGGCTTCGTCACAGTCTGCATAAAGCTTTTCTATTTCAGCTGGAGTGTGAAAAGAAAAGTTACCATTCATAAAAACTCTTTTAAATCTTTCTTTGCCGTCAACTTCATTGGAGATGCCCATCAAAACTTTTTGCGCCGGCTTGTCGCCAATGTTTAAATAATAAGAATTGGAGCTAGCAACTAGTGGTATGTCTAGTTCTTTAGAAAGGGAAATTGTGTGGGCGCGGACAGATTTGGCTTCGGGGGTGTCGAGTGAACCGAGCTCAAGATAAAAATTTTCTACGCCAAAAATATTTTTAAGTTTCTCTAAATAAAATATAGCTTCTTGTAAATCATCTGTTCGTAATTTTTCCCATAGGTAACTTTCAGTCAGACCACTCAGGCAAATTAAACCTTCTTTGTATTTTCCTATCTCTTCTAAATCAACACAAGGCACTTTTTTCCCAGCTGGCAAAATGTGTGCATGGGAAACCAATTTTATTAAATTTTTGTAGCCTATTTCATCTTTGCATAAAAACACCATTTTAAAGATTCTATTTGTAGTTGTGTTTGTTTCTTCATGCATGCTTTTTTCGGCCACCGATAACTCAACACCAATAATACTTTTAAGACCTGCACTTTTGCACTCTTTTTGAAATTCAATTGCAGCATAAAGGTTGTTGGTGTCGGTCAAGGCTAAACTTGTAAAACCTAAACTTTTTGCGCGAGCCACCAAGTCGCCAACTTGGGGAACGGCTTCTAAAAGAGAGTAATGAGAGTGAGTATGGAGGTGAGTAAAAGTCATGTTAAAAAAGTATATATTTGTTATGTAAAAATTTCAATATTTACAAATTATTTTTTCCAAGTAAAAGCAAAACAATTTAATTTGACAAAATTAGTCTATTTGTGTTATTGTATTATTTATCCCACTCAAAAAAATAGGTGACAAATGTCGGTTTCATTGGCCTGGTTTTTGCAGTTCGTGACTGATATAGTCATGAACTCTCTGCCGCTTATTGTTCAAATCACTGGGATTTTAGTGATAGCATGTGCGATCACTCCAGTGAGAGTCAGGGTGCTACGCTGGTTCCATGCCAACATTGGCTGGAGTGGAGTAGCGATTTTTGTCGTCGGACTGCTGCTCTTGTTCGAGTTTGGCAGGCGATGACCACAAAAGCATGTACTTGGTTCAAACCCAAGGCATGCTTTTTTAATTGACTTACAAAAAAATAAATGTATAATAAATTATCCAACAACAGAAGAAAGGTTTTTAAATGTCACATGATTCTCGTTCCCCGATTCGCACTAGTGATCAGGTCTTGAGGCTTTTAATGCATTTCACTCGCAAAAAACTTGCATGTGGCTGCATTGAAGTTCAGGACGAGGTGGGTAAGGTGACTTTCTCTTGTCGCAAATGCAAAGAGAAGAAAAAGCTAAACTAGTTATTTCTGTTTTGGAGCAGGCTGAGCGCAACTTTGTGCCAGTCTGTTTTCTTTTTCAAGTTTATATCTCTACTATTTTATAATCTGTAGGGGCTTTTGCTAACCAAAATTCTATTTCCTCTATTGTGAGAAGACCTTTTTGAGCACCTATTTCTTGAACCACGTTCATGCTGTTTATCGGTGCATACCTCATTGCTTCGAGCGGGTTTTTACCAAGAGCAAGCATGGCAGTAAAACAACTTGCAAAAGCATCACCACAGCCAGTTCTTTCAAGAGCCGGTTTTGGATCTGGGTAAATCGGCATGAAATAGTTTTTATTTTGCCACCGCAAATAGGCACCATTTGGACCGTCAGTAATGCAAACAATTTCCGGGCCTAGTTTTTGAGTTTTTATTAATAAGTCTTGGATAGAAACTTTTTCAGAAGCGTGAATATTTAAAATTAACTCAGCTTCTTCCTTGTTTACAACAAACAGATGTGACATTTGATAAAGTGGGGCAAGCGCAGTAGATCCCATTTGCATTTGAAAAGTACCGGGTTGAAAAACCAATCTAGTCTGTCTGTTTTTTTTCAACCAAGAAATTATTTCTAAATGATATTCCATAGAATCTGCAGGTAGCGATGAAAGATACAAAAATTTAGGAGCTAAACCATTTGGGGAAAATTTTCGCTCATCAAGTTTTCTGGGGTAATGATTGTGCTTTACTAAAATAGTTCTTTCTGGAGGGTACCACAAAACGTAATGATAGTTGGTCTTTATATTTTCATGGCTTGTTACATTTAAAATATCCACCCTTTCACTTCTAAAATTTTCCAAACATTTTTCACCAAGTTCATCTTGTCCAAGCTCGGTGGCAATAGCGGACTTTAATCCAAGTCTGGCAATAGAGACTGCAGCATTGGCTGAGTTTCCTACACCGTAACATATTGTGTCGTCTTCAAAAGGTATTTTAGAACCAAAGGGTAGAGTAATTGTGCAGCCAACATTGTCGATGTTGCAATGCAGTTCTGCTTTAACAAGTTTGATAAATGGCTCGACTACTGTATCGCCGATAGAAAGCACGTCAATCTGTTGTTCTTTTATTATGTCCATATTTTTTATGTAATAAGAGTATACAGTATAGTAAAAATATTTTTGTACTTTTATAAGTAATTTGCTATAATGCCCGTGTTCAAACTAAGTTTAAACTTTAAATGGAGTAAGACCATGGCTCGCTCTTGCGCTTACGTCGTTATCGACGATAATCCACCTTTTCATTCAACTAGCGGTCCGTATAAAAGATCCAAGATACCAGAAATGGTGTTGATCTGCTACGACACACTTGCTGTTGAAAAGATCAACCAGCGCAGGGACTTTCATGGCCTGCCAGAAGAGTTAAAATTTAAGTGTCCGGCCAAGTATGCTTTGGCACTTTCCGAAGGTGGCGAAGACGCCAGTATTTTTTGCCAGGTACACGCACATCCGGGTGAATTTCAAAAGGCGGCAGTTTGGTTTGACTGCTTTTGGCATCTCCCACAAGCGATCGAGATCTTGAAAGGTCGACACCCAGTAAACAGCATTTCTTCTGGAGTCAGTGCTGTCCTAGACTGGCCTGTCTCAGATGAAAAGATGATAAAAAGCAGTGTTGTAGAGGTGTAAAACCCTTTATAAAAAAAATAGGTAAATTTAACAGTTCTCAATCTTAAGTGAAAGAGAGCTGTTTTTCTTTCTGTTTTTTTAAAGTATACTTAAGTTTAAAGTTCGTGTAAAAAACATTATAATAATTAAAATATAAAATATGACAAGAGAATTTAAACCATTAACAGTAAATACTCCAGAAGAAATTGAAGCTGAGAGACTGTATTATCAAGCAATAGAAGATGCAATGAATGAGTCTCGCAAGAAAAAAATGTGGGGTCAGATTGATGCAGAAAACGAGAGAATGAATTCTGAGACAATCAGAAAGACCGAAATGAGGAAAATAATTGAAGATTTTGAAGAAATAATTATAGATACAATGACTTCTGAAAAACATGTAAATGTTAAAAAGACAGAATTATTTTATACTGACCCGTATACTGCAAAATCACATATGTCAGAATCTGGCCTGGAGTATTTAAAAATCCAGCTTGAAAATTACTGTGAAGAAAATAATTTATCTAAAGATTTGTTAGATGGGTTATGGTGTAATTTTGAGATTACTAAAGAAGTTATGGAGCCAGTTGTCATAGATGAAACTGGAAATAGTTTAACGAGTCGATATAGATCTGTTGATTTTATGAAAAATATTAGGGAATTTTTTAGTTGTGCTAAAATGGGGCTTTAAATAACAATCATTTAACATGAAAGCAAACAAAACATTAAGAGAATACATTTTAGAGGCACAAAGTACAGGGGTAGCCGTTGGGCATTTTAATTTCTCAACATTCGACGTAGCCCAAGCAATTGTCAATGCAGCTAAAAATTTAAATTTACCTGTGATTTTAGGCTTATCAGAAGGTGAAAGAGACTTTGCGGGTTTTCAAGAAGCAGTGGCATGGGTAAAGGCTGTCAGAGAAAATTTTTATGCCCCAGTTTTTTTAAATGCCGACCATACCTATAGTTTTGAAAGAGTAAAAGAAGCTGTAGAAGCGGGTTTTGATATGGTTATTTACGATGATGCTGGCGGAGATTTAGATAAAAATATTGAAGAAGCTAAAAAGTGCCGTGAGTTTATAAATAATTTTAACAAAGAAAAAGGGGCAGATGTTTTGTTAGAAGCTGAATTGGGCTATATCGGAAAAAGTTCTAAAATTTTGACCGAACTTCCAGATGGCTTAGAAATGACAAAAGTAGAAGATGCCGTGAAATTTGTAGAAAATGTTTTACCAGACTTGCTAGCTCCAGCGGTAGGAAATGTGCATGGTATGTTAAAAGATGTGCCTGACCCTGACTTAAACGAAGTGCGTGTGAGTGAGATATTTGCAGCTGTTAAAATCCCACTGGTCTTACACGGGGCTTCTGGTAACACAAAAGAAGATATACAAAGGTGTATCAAAAATGGGGTGGCAGTAGTGCATGTAAATACTGAGATACGCGTTGCCTACAAAGAGGCGCTTAAAAAGCATATAACAGAAAGTGATGAAGTTGCACCATATAAATATATGAAAGAGATAGAAGCAGATGTACAGAAAGTGGTGGAAGAAAAATTAAAAATCTTTAATTTTATAAATTAAATGAAAGTAATTGTTGCACTACATGGCAAAACGAAAGATAAGAGAGTTTTAGATTTGCTGGAAGAGTACACAAAAAAGATTTCTCGCTACCAGAAAATAGAATTAATTTTTTTGCCTCTATCAGAATTTACCACACATCCCGGTAGTGTGCAGTTGCGAAAAATTCTGGAAAAATTTGATGGTTCAAAGGTTTATTTATTAGATGAAGATGGGAAGGAGTACACAAGTTTAAAGTTTGCTGAAAATTATGAAAAAGATTTAAATAATGCAGAGAAAGAAGTCGTCTTTGTTGTTGGCCCAGCTAAAGGTTTTGGAGAGGTGGCTGCAATTAAATTAAATACACATTTACAGTTAATTTCTCTCTCAAAAATGGCTATGCAGCATGACTTGGCGAGTTTGGTTTTAGTTGAGCAGATTTATCGCTCAGTTTCCATAAAAAATAACCTTCCTTATCACAAGGTTTAATTTCTGCTATAATTTAAACAATTAAATAAAAAATATGAGTAAAATAATCGATGTAGATTTTGACTGGCTAAAATATGATGAAAAACAAGTTTTAAATATTACCAGACATTTAAAGGAAAAACTAAAAGAATATTTAGATCAAATTTTGCGTATAGAGAATTCTGACTTAAGTTTTAAAAACTTTATACACGTTGGTGAAGATTTTAACGCTGAAATAACCAATCTTACGGCGGTACTTTTTCCCTTTACAAATTTGCATATAGCAGAAAAAATTAGAAAAGCGGCTAGAAAAGTAGAACTTGAGGTTTCTAAAATCTTGAGTGAGTTTGCCTATAATGAAGACTTGTATCAAAAGTTTAATTATTTTTTTAAAAATCAGTTTCAGATAGAGAAAAAAACTCTGAGTGTTGAAGAAATTAAGATTGTTGAAGACATGGAAAAGGGTTATAAAAAAATGGGAATGCATTTAAACAAAAAAGCTAAAAAGAAACTTCTGGACTTAAAAAACAAAGCCAACAAAATTGCACAAGACTTTGAAGTCTTACATACTAAAAACTATGAAAGAGGTTTATGGTTCAAAAAAGTAGAACTTGAAGGTATCCCAGAAAATTATTTTTCTGGCTTTAAATACGATGATAAAATGAAAAAGTATTTTATAAATTGTTCTGGTAGTGACCGACAGGGAACAGATTATCCGATTCTTAAAAAGTTTTGTACCAACTTTGCAACTAGAGAGAAAGCTACGATTTGTAACGAGCAAAGTGTTGGAAATGTCAACACGAAAAAGTTTGCCCAAATATTAAAAATTCGTTGCGAAATAGTAAAAATATTAGGTTTCAAGACTTGGGCCGAGTTGGCTACTTCTGATGAGATGATGAATAAACCAGTGGAAATAGTTATTTTTTTAGAAGATTTAATTTCAAAACTAAAACCAGATTTAGTAAAACAGTTTCAGAAAATAGAAAAAACACTTTTACAAAGTAAATTGAAACTGTCTACCACCACACTGGCACTAGGTGAAGAGACGGTCAAAAAAAATGAGATCAAAATAAATGAAGCTGAATACAAACCCTATTTTGAAGTTGAAAACGTAATTAAGGTTATTTTCAAGACTTGGGAAAATTTGTTTGACATCAAAACTGAGTTAGTTTCTGATTTTAAACTAATGCACACTGATACAACTTTTTACAAATTTTCTGATCTTAAAACCGGAGAGTTTTTTGGTTATGGTTGTTTGGATTTGTTTCCGCGTGTTGGAAAATATGGCCATGCCTGTGTTGCAGATATTTTTAAAAAATCCATAACTGTAGCAGGAGATAAAAGAGTTGGTTTTACTTATTTAATTTGTAACTTCAAGAAAAATAATACAAATGAATATGGTGGAAAAACTTTTATAGCCCTGGCCGACATGATGACTCTTTATCATGAAGCAGGGCACATGTTGCATATGATTTTAATGAAAAATAGCTTTGTTAGCACTGGGCAAACTTCGCGGGACTTTGTAGAAATACCTTCCCAGTTTCATGAAAATTTCCTACTAAACAAAGAATATGTAAATGAAAACTTTAAGCACTTTGAAACAGGTGAGGATATGGATGAAGAGATGCTTGAAAATATTAAAAGTTTCTTTGTTAAAAATGAAAACTCTGCCTGGGTTCGCACTTCACTTCTAGCCCTTTATGACCAAGAGTTAAGTGGTAAAAATATTTTAAAATATGCTAGTAATTTTAAATTGCTGGATAAGAAATTTGAGGACATGTGGAAAAAGGTAATGCAAATCCCTGCAACTAAAAATAGACATTTCGTGTCTGGGTTTGCCCATCTTGTAGGAGGTTATGATGCTAAATACTATTCTTATGTGATATCAAGAGTTTATGCCCAGGACTTTTGGAACAAGTTTTCAGAAGAAGGTGTAAAAAAGAGTGAACAGTCAGAAAAATATAAAGTATTTTTAGAGAGCGCAAATACTAGAGAGGAGAAAATCTTGGTGGACGAATTCTTAAAAAGAAAAGTCTCAATGAAGCCATTTTTAGTATATTTAAAAAAATAATTAAAAGGATTTACGTTTTGTATAGTATACTTTTGATATAAAGTATATTTATGCTGAGTGAAAATGAAATTAAATATTTAGAAGGTAAAGCCAGAGAAATACGAGTATCTATTATAGAGATGTTGCTTTTGGCTGGCAGTGGACATACTGCTGGACCGCTAGGTATGGCAGATGTGTTTACTGTTTTGTATGGCAAAGTATTGAGTCATGATTCCAAAAATCCAAATCTCGAAAATCGAGACAGGTTTATTTTGAGTAACGGTCACATAGCCCCTGTACTTTACTCTACCATGGCGCACTTTGATTATTTTCCAGTTAATGAGTTAAAAACCCTTCGTAAGTTTAAGAGTCGTTTACAAGGTCATCCACACAGGGAATATTTACCTGGTATAGAAACCAGTTCTGGTCCACTTGGATCTGGACTTTCTCAGGCAGTTGGGATGTGTTTGGCTGACCGTCTATCAAAATCAAGCACCTTTTTTTATGTTTCTCTGGGCGACGGCGAACTGAATGAAGGTCAAAACTGGGAGGCTATAATGTTGGCCGGAAAGGAAAAATTGGGTAACTTAATTTGTTTTGTGGATAGAAACAATATCCAAATTGATGGTTTTACAGAAGACATCATGCCGCTAGAGCCACTAGATAAAAAGTTTGAGGCTTTTAATTTTGACGTTCAAGTTATAAATGGTAATAATATTTTAGAAATTTATAATGCAATAGAAAAGGCTAAGGCTACTTTTAATAAACCCAGTGTGATTATTTGTAAAACCATACCCGGAAAGGGGGTAAAAGAGTTTGAAAAAGATTTTCATTGGCATGGCAAAGCTCCAAACAAGCAAGAGGCGGAAATGGCAATAAAAGAGCTTCGAAACTTTGGTGGTCATCTTGAGGGACATCACAATTAAACATATGACAGAAAAACTATTCAAAAAAATGCGAGACAATGCAAATCAGTATTTGTTAGCTGCTAATCTAAAATTAAAAGGTAGAGGTAAAAGGAACGAATTTGATTTGCAGGAAGATGTTTCTTTGAGTGAGATTAAAAATGGTGAAAGTATAACTTTAAATATTTTTTTTAAGGGAATGCAAATCGGACAAGCGTTGATTGATAAAAGTAGGATGGGTAGTGAGGGTGTTTGGCTTATAGAAAGAATTGACATTAAACCTATTTTTAGAAACAACAAATTTGGTAGTGCTTTAGTTGAATCGGTCAATTTTTACTTAAAAAGTAAAAATAAAACAGGGGTATTAGTTAATGGTATTGCCGGAAAAAAGAGAGACTTGTACTTAAATCATGGTTGGAAGGAAATTGGGGGAGAGGAGGATTACTTAACTTACAATAATAATAAAATATATGCTAATTAAAAACTTTTGGGAACTCTTAGAAAATAAGGAATTGGAAATGATACCTACTAGAAAGGGTTTTGGAGAGGGGCTGCTTTTGGCTGGGAAAAATAATGCAAATGTGGTGGCTTTATGTGCTGACCTGACAGACTCAACCCAAATAGATTTATTTAAAAAAAGCTTTCCAGAAAGATATTTTGAAATGGGTGTAGCTGAGCAAAATATGGCGAGTGTTGCTAGCGGCATGGCAGCCATGGGGAAAATCCCTTTTATTGCGAGCTATGCCATGTTTTCACCCGGGAGAAATTGGGAGCAAATACGTACAACTATTTGTTACAACAACATGCCAGTGAAAATCGCAGGTCACCATGCTGGATTCTCTCCTGGTCCAGACGGGGGAACCCATCAGGCCTTGGAAGATGTAGCCTTAATGCGAGTGATGCCAAACATGGTGGTGGTTGTGCCATGTGACGCATTAGAAGCTAAAAAAGCTACGATAGCTATTGCCCAAAATGGTTTACCTAGTTACATAAGACTTTTTAGAGAAAAGTCACTAGTTGTAACTGGAGAAGAGAGTATGTTTAAAATTGGCAAAGCAAATTTATTGTACAGCACCCCTCCTTTTGAAGGAGGGGCTGGGGGTAGTTATCTGTTGGGAATCATTGCCTGTGGGGAGATGGTGGCCAGAAGTTTAATGTGTGTAAAAGAATTGGAAAAGATGGGTGTCGAAGTTGGGATTTTAAATTTACATACCATAAAACCTATTGATATTGAAGGGGTTACCAACTTTGTAAATAAATATAAAAATATTTTAACTGTAGAAGAACATCAAATTGCTGGAGGAATGGGCTCGGCAGTTTTAGAATGTCTAGCCCAAAATGATTTACTAGTAAATATTAATTTAAATATGATAGGCGTAGAAAACCGATTTGGACAAAGTGGTAACAAAGAAGAGTTGTATGAAGAGTATGGACTCAACGAAAAACATATTTTAGCCAGGGCTGAAAAACTTTTAAAAATTATTTAACTATTAAAAAACAAAAAACACTTTTTATAAAAAGTGTTTTTTGTTTTTTGAGAACAAATTTTTATTTAACGTATTTGGTTAAAATACTTTCAACAGTATTTTGGGGCAATGCGCCATTTATATTTTCCAATATGATTAGCTTTCCATTTTCATTTTTAACAACAAATGTACTGGGGGTACCGTTAACACCAAGAGATGAACCCTCAGTTTGGTCAGCTTGTACATTGGTCAACATTTGCTTGTCTTTAAGGCAAATTGCAAATACAGCTCCATTTACACCGAGTTTTGCTGACTCAGTTTTGTAGAGAGTTTCAGAAAGTTTTTCTTGATTAGCAACTAAAACATCTGAGAACTTCCAAAATTTTTCGGTTCCGGCCAGCTTGTTTACACACTCAGCCGCGACGGCTGCAGGTTCCGCATTTGGATGAAATTGTAAAGGGAAATGTTTGTATGCCCAAGCTACTTTTCCATTAGAACCTGCCACTATTGCTTTTGGTGTCTCGTGAAATCTTTGACAAAAAGGACATTGATAGTCGGAATATTCTACGAGGTATATTTCTGCATCTTTGTTTCCTTGAACTTTTAAATTAGTTGTAGAAATTTCCTTTCCAGCGTAGTTGGTTTCGCCTGCCTGTTGATTATTATTATTTTTAATAAAATAAGGAGCTATTTTTGGAGCCAAATACATTTGAGTTGCTAAAAGAGAGAAAGGTTGTATGAGTAGGGCTGCTGATATAACCAAAGCACCTATAATGTAATGTCTTCTTTCTATTCGATTTACGTCTCTTGTTTCTGTTGTCATAGATTTAGTTTAATTATTGCATCATTGCTTGCGCAAAAATTACAGTTAACATGGCTAATGGTTGAAGGAAGATAAGGGTAAAGGCTATGATGCCGATACAGATGTAAAAACTATGCACTTCTTTATGATGTTTTATTTCGGAACTAATTGTTTCCATATTTTTTCTAATTATTTTATTAATAGTTTAAGTATAGTAAATTTTCACTTTTTTGCAATTTTTTGTTACAATGATATACGTGTTAAAGAAATGCCGACGTAGCTCAGCAGGTAGAGCAACTCCATGGTAAGGAGTAGGTCGCCGATTCAATTTCGGCCGTTGGCTCAAAGTTCTGCTTCCAAAATTATAAAAAAAATGTGGGTCCGACTTCGTCGGACCCACACGCATTGTGGCTGAAAAAATTAGAATAAGAGTCTGTAAAGCTTGAAGATGTCGCCGCTGAAACCTATGAGTGACAGCAAGACAAGCCAAGAAATAAAGACTATGTTCCAAGTTTTCTCAAACCAAGAGTTTTCGCCAAACCAAGCGACTAAACGATTTTGAAAGACATGTCCGCCGTCCAAAGGCAGAGTCGGCAAAAGGTTAAAGACTGCGAGGGCGATGTTCACCCAGGCAAGTACTCTGATCATTTGGATGACCATTGACCATGTGCCACGCTCTACATAGACAGACTTTAGGGTTGCACCCGTATCTGTCACGTGCTTTGCACCAGCTGCTATGTTTCCTATTTCGAAAGCTTTTACAACAAAAGTCCAAGACAAGGTCCCGACTACCGTTGCGATAAGAAGAAAAGGCAAGACGTAGTGAATTGTAAACTTCATGACAGGTCTAGCCACTAGTGCCAAGAGCGGCAAGAGTAACACCCAGTATGTACTGTTGTAAAACCCAAGAATGCAGAAGCTGGCTGCTGCTATCAAGAGGTTTGCCTGTGGGCCAGCCATTGAAATTTCGTCCGAGGCTAAGTCATTTAGTTTCTCGTAGCTTGTGAGTTCTGGCATCACATATGCTCCGAGCGGCAAAGGGGCAAAGCCCATCTGACAGTCAAAGTATTTTGAATACCAAGAAATCCAAAGAGGACCCATGCCAAAGAGGGCAATGGTCTTGATCTTGACTCCGTGTTTCTTCATGAAATAGGCGTGGCCTAGCTCATGAATAGAAATCGTGAGGACTAAAAGTAGAAAGTAGACAAAACTAATCATCTTACGACCTTTCGTCGTTGGGTTTCGGTTTTCTGTCAATATTTAAAGTTGACAGGAGAAAATTATAGCATATTTTATAATATGTTATAATAGATTTGTCAAACTGCCAATCATGGCAAAACCGAAAGGGAAAAGTTATGACATTTCAAAAAGAGTCCCAGCAGTGGATACAGATCGGTGCCTTGTCACTCCTTGCCTTATTGCTGGCTGATATAGGTACGCAATCCCAAATCTCGCGAAACTTGATTCATTTAGCAACTTTAGCTACAAAGCTAATGTTCGGGGTGGTACTGTTTTTTTACGCAGACTGCCTCCTCAAAAGGAGCTTTCGTTTTGAAGGTAAAGCAGTATATGCCGCAGTGCAGGCATACGCACCCTTTCAAATCTTTGACGGCTTCCTAGTTGCAGTCTCGCCAACACCAAACCTGTTTACACCAATTTCGTCAACTATCGCTTTATCAGTCGGAGCAATAATAATCTGGCGCGGCTGGACTGGTCAGTATTTTTACAGGTAAAAACCTGAAGAACTAGCTTTAAAGCGTTTCGTTTAAAACGAAACGCTTTTTCATGGATATTTTAATACAAAAAAAATTTACTTTTGTCATTTTATATGATAGAATGCAATCCGTTTCGGCAAAACGAAAAGGAATTTCTAATGGAGACCTTCGGAAAAGTAATGGCGAGTCTTATTGTCGCCATAGTAGCATTGAACATTTTGCCATTTTTCGGCATAAGTTCATGGTATTGGGGTGAATACGTTCAGCTGCTTGTCATGCTGATCGTCTTTATTTCAATTTACTGGATGCTTCGTGGTAAAAGTCAGGACATGCAAAATGTCGGGCTGACGCCACGTTGGTGGCTAATTCTCTTGACTGTTCTCTTTCTCGGTGCCTCTTTCACCGCGGACCTATACGTTCAAGACGGAACTGTCCTGTCGCTTATGATTATCGCCCTGATTGTCTTCTGGTCTTA
The DNA here is from genome assembly GCA_043719155.1 of bacterium. Classification (GTDB taxonomy): domain Bacteria; phylum Patescibacteriota; class Minisyncoccia; order Phycocordibacterales; family UBA5272; genus JBBQKQ01. Next base: position 21,242 of record JAYSUJ010000036.1, read on the forward strand.
CAGCCTAAAGCAACTCGGCGGCGTGTCACTGTGGCAGATCATGCGCCGAAAGGCACCAATTGTAGCCGTCATGGCAGCGGTCTATCTTGCGATCGGTGGTAGCTATACCGCATATCGTTGGTCAAAGTTCGTGCCGGTCTATATTACCAAGTACGACGAGCGTGAAACCCGGCTGAAGGCGTATCATCTAAAAGAAAAGATGACAGTTTCGCCGGCAGACCTTCGCAAGGAAGTTGAGAGTTACGTGGGTGCATACCCTGTCTCGACCAACTACAAGGCGATGAACATGCGCTGGTTCGGACTCTGGTGGACGTCGGCCCCGGCCTACTTCTTCACCAACATCATCCGTGACTTCTTTGACTGGGTCTGGTCGCATTTGTCTGGCATGCTTGACTCGCTCACTCGTGAGCAGCTCAAGGGCTGGAAGAATGCTAACCCAGAAGTGTCAAAGTGAACTAGAAACCTACACGGCCGAAACGTGGGGTGGGGCTCAACCAGAGCCTCACCCTTTTTTCTTTTAAATTTAAAATGTTATAATTTAAAGAAATATGGAAAAAACAAATTCAGTTAAAAAAAGAATGTTTAGCGGTCTACAAGTTACAGGTAAATCCCATTTGGGGAATTATTTTGGAGCGATGAAGCAATTTGTAGATTATCAAAATGGAGTTTATGGAGATTTCGAAGTTTTTTGTTTTGTAGCAAATTTGCATTCTCTCACGACTATTTCTGATTCAAAAACTTTAAGAGAAAATACAATAGATTTAATTAAAGATTATTTGGCGATTGGACTTGATCCAGAAAAAGTAATTTTATTTTTACAATCAGACATTTCAGAGCATTCCGAGTTAACTTGGATTTTTAATTGTTTAGTCACTGTGCCGTATATGGAGCGTGCAGTTGCCTATAAAGATAAAATTTCAAATGGAGTAGAGCCGACTATGGGACTTTTTAATTATCCAGTTTTGATGGCGGCTGATATTTTACTGTATTCCCCAGATATTGTTCCAGTTGGACAAGACCAAAAACAACATATAGAAATCGCTCGTGACATTGCAAATAAATTTAATAATTCTTTTGGAAATGGAAAACAGATATTTAAATTACCAGAAGTTTTAACTTTGAAAGAAGTGGCAATTGTACCAGGAATTGACGGACGTAAAATGTCTAAAAGTTATAAAAATCATATCCCACTTTTTGCTACAGATTCTGAAATTTTAGAAATTTGTAAGAAAATTGTGACAGATTCTGCTAGACCAGAAGACAAAAAAAATGCAGACACAAATAATATTTTTAATTTATATAAATTACTTGGTTCTGAGGAAGAAACTAAATTATTTAGAGGAAAATTAGAAGATGGCGGAGTGGGGTATGGCGAACTAAAAAAAGAATTAGCTAAAAAAATTATAGAGTTCGTAAGGCCAATGCGCGAAAAAAGAGAAAAAATCTCTGATGAATTTGTTTTTGAAGTTATGAAAAAAGGAGCAGTTAAGGCAAAGAAAATAGCAGGGGTAAAGATGCAAGAAGTGCGAGAAAAAACTGGACTGATAAGAAATGTCTAAACAAATGATTTGTGTTTATGCAAAAAAATTTACAAGAGGAAATAGATGAGCTGGAAATAAAAATGGGCGATGAGATTTTTTGGCTTGAACCAGAAAAAGCAAAAATTGAAATAAAAAGGTATGAGGAATTGAAAGGAAAGTTGAGGCAGGAGGAAGAAATTTTAAAAGGTGGGGCTATTATAAATATTTTTACTGGAGCAGGAGGGGATGATGCTGAAGACTGGACAAGAATGCTCTATGAGATGTACAGTAAATTTACTTTAAATAAAAACTTTTCTTTTCACATTCTGGATCAGAATCAAAATAATGTTGGTGGCATAAAAAGTATCTCTTTCGAAGTTGTAGGGAAAAACGTTTTTAAAACTTTAAAAAATGAGACTGGTGTTCATAGACTAATAAGACTTTCACCCTTTGGAAAAAAGGAAATTCGGCAAACAAGTTTTTCCTATGTAGAAGTTTTACCAAAGCTAGATAAAGAAAACTTTAAAAATTTCCAAATGAATGAACAAGATTTAGAAATTAATTTTACTAAAAGTGGCGGAGCAGGCGGACAAAATGTAAATAAAAGAGAGACGGCTGTACAGATAAAACATATCCCAACAGGTCTACGTGTGAATATTTCCACAGAACGTAGTCAAGCCCAAAACAAAGAGTTAGCCTTAGAGGAGCTGGCTGGGAAACTTTATATTTTAAATCAAATAAAGCAAAAAGAAATAGAAGCGGGGCACACCCCAGATTTTAATAAAGCCCAAGCAATAGAGTGGGGATCCCAAATACGAACTTACACCTTACATCCTTACAAATTAGTCAAAGACCATAGAACAGAAATTGAAAGCAGTAATGTTGAAAACATTCTAAGTGGAGATTTAAGTATTTTTTTATAATTTTACATAAAACAAATAATTTGGTACAATGTCAATCTCTACAACAAGGGTCTACAACAAGAGAAGGAAAGCCAAATGTTGAAGTCTTTTGCCTGCCTGATGGTCAAAAATGGTCCTGGGATGATCCCAGATAATATTTGTGACCATCTTCAGTTTTCAGCTTGTGATTTGTTTCTTCGGAAACAAGACAGGATGAAAATTGTCGGCAATGGCCCCTGCCAAGGGGTCATCGAAACTGACGGAAAACACTACATGGTTGGGACAAGGGGAGGAATCCTCTTTAAAGCCCAGGTCACCACTGATGGAGGCGAATACCAGGTCAATTTTCTCTTAGGGGAAGATGACTTGGTCGAGTTTGGCAAGGTCATGATGGACCAGATCCAGAATGGTGAGATGAAAAATGTTTGGGGTCAAGGTCGTGGTAAAATTCCACTTTCGGAACTTTACAACTTTGCCGACCTCAAACGTACCAGACTCGGCAAGCCGCTTAACTGATGGGTTACTGATTGTGAAGAGCGGTGTGACCTTCG
>JAYSUJ010000037.1:0-7392 GCA_043719155.1 bacterium
AGTGCTGGTCTTTGGAACTATCATCTGGATTTTGCAAATTAAATTGAAAACGGAATTTGGGAGTGGTTTTTAAATTCTTAAAAGGGAGCGGGTCTATTATTGTAATTGTGTATCATGTTATATTTAGATTATTTTAGTAAAATTTGTAATAAAAAAGCCCCTATTAAGGGGTGATATTTGAAACTGAAACTAAAATATTATTTTGACTTTTCTTCAGAATTTTTATTTTCTGCTTTATTGCCTGATAATTTTGTTTCATCTGTATTAAAGTATACAATAGTTTTATTTTTTAGCAACAAGCTCTTAACATGAAAAAGTGACAAATAGCTATAGTTAAATTTGCCTGTCTTGGCAAAATGTTTAAAAACTTCTGTAAGGCAGTTTCTATAAATGAAATTATAATACCTAGCTTTAGTATAATATTTATTCACGTCTTCTAAGATTGATTTTAAAATTAGCAATGAATCTTCTCTTGTAAAATTTGTTTCAAATTCCTCTAAATGCTTTTCGTGGCGAACATTCTTTCTTACCCCAATAATGTCTGCTTCGGTTCCCAATAGATAGAATCCATGAAAGATATGATATATAGCTTTGTAGGCCTTGAAATTCTCCGGATGAGCTGAGTCGTCTTTTTTAATTTCATAACTTACACATAGTGGATTAGAGTTATTTTCAAAATAGAATTTTAAAATAATGTGTGTTTGCAATAGTGCATAGTGAGAAATTACTATCTTCAAAGGCAATATCTTTGAGAGAATATATTTCTTGTTTTGCCAGTCTACAACATTATCCCATTCACTACTTTTGTAAGTTGCATTACGGATGTTGCGAATAAAGACTTCCTCACCTTCTTTCCCATACTGAAAAGTTGCCTCTGCTTTCTTTTGATAGAGCCTAGAAAGGCCATCCAGTGAACTATATTTTTTCCCTAAAAACTTTGCATTATATACAAAATATATTTTGTTATGAAATTTATAGATAAATAATAAAGTCAGTGGCGACAAAACAAATAAGATAAATAGAAAAATAAATAGCTCTGACACGACTAAATTATACTTTACTTCATTAACGCTTCAACTCTTTCCTTTACAGGTGGGTGAGTCATGAATAATTTTGAATACCAAGGTGTAGTATGGGCTTCGCTATTTTTTTCGGGATTGGAAATAAATAAGTGAGCAATGGATGAGTTTACATTTTGCATGCCTTGTGGGAAATTTTCAATTTTAATCAGAGCGTCTGCCAGACCTTTTGGATATTTTGTTAGCTCTGCCCCACATTTGTCAGCCTCAAATTCTCTTTTTCTAGAAATAGCCATCTGGATCATAGTTGCAGCTAGAGGTGCTAAAATTGCTATAACTACAGTAGAAACTACAGCAGTTAAGATGTTACTAGAGCCTTCAGAGTCTCTGTTTCCACCAAAGTAATAAGCAAAATGAGTAAGAGACTGTACTATGGAAGCAATTAGGGCTACAACTGTCATTATAAGAGTGTCACGATTGGCGATGTGTGAAAGCTCATGGGCTGTCACTCCTGCCAGCTCGTCCTTATTCAAAAGCGAAAGGATGCCAGTAGTAAAGGCTATTACACCGTGCTTTGGGTCACGTCCTGTAGCAAACGCGTTTGGACTTACATCTTCTACAATATATATTTTTGGAATTGGCAAACCATATTGCGAAGCCAGTTTTTCTACCATTCTTTGAAGCTCCATATTTTCACCACCTTCAAGAGGTCTTGCGTTTGCCATTTTTAAAACAGCTTTGTCTGAAAACCAATAAGACCAAATGGAAGTACCGATTGAAACAAAAGTTCCTAAGTAAAAAAAGATTGGATTCTTAAAGTAAGATGCTAAAAGAAAACCAATTAAACCTACGGCTAAGGAGAAAAAAATCAAATATATCCAAGTTTTAAACACATTATTTGATTGATGTCTGTATGTACTATTGTTCATATAATTATGTCTTATTATAATAAACCATAATTATGCAAAAATCAAGTTTAGTTTTTTTTGCTTTTCGGGTTACTATTATCTAGAGTCAGAAAAAGGTCGTTGTACTCTTGGATAAAATTCTGCACTTGGTCTGGGTTAAAATTTTTCCTAACACGCATGACACCCTCATCAACAAAAATACTATTAAGTTGAGCAAGATAGTCTTTGTAGACAAGTTCAACATTTATCTGTTTTTGTCTTAAGCTGTTAATCAACTTATTTAAAATTCCACTTATTTCTCTTTTAATGCTTTTACTTCGTTCTGAAGATGGGTTTGAGTTTTCACTAAAAAGTACCATAAGTAGTCGATTGAAATTATTAATATGCTTATTCACTGCTTCGCTATTTTCTGAAACAACATCAATAGTTTTTATAGCTGGGATTGGTCCATCGGTATAATTTCCAAGTACCACAAGCCTGTCTTGCATTGCTTCCACCAACTCTATGTCTATGTCCTCTGATATATCGTTGGTTTCGTTACTTACACCAAAAGGCAGTTGTCCACTATTTTCTGCCTTTTTTAAAGTATAATTTAGTTTTCTCATGAGAATATTTGTAAAATCTCCAGTAAATTCATAGTCATCTTTTTTTTCTTCAAGCTCTTTTAGAATTTGATATATAAACAATTTCATTTCTTCTTTAACAGAAACTGCCCTGTCTGTAGCCAAATGCGGATCTGCGTTTATAGCTCTGACAAGCCGCTCGCATATATTTCTTATGTTAGTTAAAAAACTTTTTGTTGAAATTAAGTATTCTTGCCTTTCGTGACTAAACAATTCACTATTGGTATTTGAAATTGGACCATTGCTAGCCATTGTTAACTTGATCATAAATTAATTTCGGGTAGAGCTATTGTCACCGATATAGTTTGAACTATATGTCTGTAAAAATTTACCCACACTTTTCAAAAGTATTTTCACATTTTCTGGGTTTACGTTTTCTCTTGGCACTGAATTTCCTTTTTCATCTGGCAATTTTTTATAGAAAATTGTATTTAATCTCTCAAGTAACTTTGAGTTTTCTTTTCCAACATCTACGACTTTTCTAACTTCGTTTTTGTCTCCCACAAAAGCCGAGCCCCACAAACTGAAATATGTAGAAAAAAGTGTATTCTGATTCTCTGAGGTTTCTCTGTATATTATTTCGGCTTTTTGCTTGTCCTCCATGCTCCCTTCTGCTCCAGGGGCTTTGAACATCTCATAAAAGTGATTATTTACATAATCAAAAAAATCTGTATTTTTTTGAAGAAATAAAGACAGAAAATGCCTTGCTCTTTCATCTTTTACAGGGAATGCTCGGTGACGCCTAATTATTTCATCTTTATAAACGCTGTCCATCATGTCAAACCAATTATTTATAGAGTCTCTAGTTGTCAAACTTATGGCTCTTGCATTCATATCTTGAGGTTTGCTTGCTATGAAATTTATAATTTTATCTCTTGTCGTGATCATGAAAAGTCTAAATGCCTCTAAGTCTTGCGGATCCTCTTTAAGTTTTGCAAAGTCTAAAGATAAATCCACAACAAAGTCCTCCAGCTCACCAGGGGGAAATAATTTAAAATATTGGTCCCCCTCACCTACTTTGTCAAAATTTGGCTTAAAAAATGCTAAAAAATGGTCTTCCAAAGCGTCAATACGTGCCACAAAACTCATATTCATTACGGCATCTGGACGTTTTATTTCTGGACTAAAAGTCATCTTTTTAGTATATAATATATTTATGAAAAAAAGAATACGAATACTCGCCATAGAAACCAGCTGCGATGAAACTAGTTTAGCAGTCATTGAAAGGCTGGGGGAAACGGGTGAGGGCTTTGTATATAAAGTCTTGGCACACGAAACAATTTCCCAAATAAACTTACACAGAGAGTTTGGGGGTGTATACCCAACTTTGTCAAAACGAGAACATGAGAAAAATCTAATCCCACTTTTACATAAAGTTTTGAAGGATTCAGGACTTTTGTTTGAAAAAACACAAGAGGAAACGTTGGAAAGCTTTGACCTGAATTCACTAATCGGGTTGGACATTGAGTTGTTAGAGCGATACCCGATTTTAAAAGAGAACACATTTGATTTCTTTTCTAAATACAAGTCCTTTAGCATAGATTTTGTAGCTGTAACCAATGGACCGGGACTACCACCAGCTCTTTGGGTTGGGGTAAATTTTGCAAAAACGATCTCAATTTTAATGGGTAGTGTACCACTTTACCCCATAAACCATATGGAGGGACATATAATTGGAGGAGTATCAGAGAGGTTTGGCGACACGGTAAATATCGTAGCAATAAGATACCCAGCTGTTTGTCTTTTGATTTCTGGTGGTCACACTGAGTTGGTTTTAAGTAAAAGCTCTGGCAGCTATCAAAAAATTGGTGAGACTCAGGACGATGCTTGCGGTGAGGCCTATGATAAAGTCGCTAGACTTTTAGATTTACCCTACCCAGGCGGACCAGAAATATCGCGTTTAGCAAAACAAGGCAGGGAGCTTTCTCTTGCTTCACTTTCTTTTCCAAGGCCAATGCTGCACTCTAAAGATTTAAATTTTTCCTTTTCGGGTTTAAAAACTCATATACTCTATTTTATTCAAAATTATTTAAAAGTAAGTAACATAGATAAACTGGACGGGAAGATAAAATTACAAATTGCCACTGAGTTTGAGGAAGCTGTCAGAGATGTTTTAATAAATAAAACAAGAAGCGCTATTTACAAAGAAAATGCCTTAAGTTTAATTGTCGGTGGAGGAGTAGCTTCAAATTTCTACCTGAAAGAAAATTTTGAAAAATTAGCCATTGAACTAGGTGCAGAGCTTCACTACTCAGCCAAAGATTTGGCCACCGACAACGCCCTAATGATTGCCTTAACTTGCGCGACACAGATAGAAAATGGAGTTTTACCAACCAAGATAGAAGACTTTAAAGCCATTGGTTCGAAAAACTACGAGTGGAAATAATTTTAAAGATTAAAGCCAGCTATCGAAGTTTTCGATAGCTGGCTTTTCCGCAGAAAATACTACTTGTTTCTGCGTTTCCATTTTTTCTTTTTTCTTTTTGAGCCATGAGACCAGTCTTGCCCTGGTCGGCTGGAGGCGTCTTTGTCATACCAAGAGCTCCGTGAGGCAAGTGCCAAAAGTCTGGCACACATAGCTTCACAAGGCATAAAGACTCTTACTACCCGAGGGATAACTTTCAACTGATACATTTACAATCCTTTCTCAATTTTCTCAATCTCTTGTTTGTCAGTAGTGTAAGGTATTATACCACATAACAAAAAAACTCTGATTCACAGAGCTTTTTTATTTTCAGCTTAAACTGAAAGAATTTTGACTTCGAAGTATGGTTGCTTGTGACCATTTTTCTTTGCCCAACGAGACTTTGGCATATATCTCAAAACTGTAATTTTATCATGTCTGTCTATAGCCACTATTTCGCCTGTAACATTTGAACCAGTTGTTGGTGCACCAACTTTAATTGCCTCTGGAGAGAAAGTAAGTAATACATCAGAGAAATCAATTTTTGAGCCAACTGAAAAGTCACCTATCATTTTTTCAATTTTGATATTTTTACCTTCATTTACAAGGTATTGTTTTCCACCGGTTTTTATAACTGCGAATTTCATATATAGTTTTAGGTAATAATTTTAAAGATATTATAACAGATTTACAAGCCCATTACAAGTGTCTACGCACTGCCAAGAGACTGCCACAAAAACCTATACTTGCCCCAAAAGCTAAAGTTGTAACAATAAAATATTTAAAATTCTCAATGTACCAAGTAAGTAAGCTGAAAGAGGTAAAAGACAGGGTGAAAGGAGTCATCTGATGGGCTATGACATAAAGTAAAAACAGAGATAAAATCGCTCCAAGTACACCGGCAGCAATACCCATCACAGTTGTAGGACCAACCATGAGCATGGTGGGAGCCCCAACAAGCTTCATGACCTTTATCTCCTCCCTGTCACCTTGAGTTGCAAAACGAAGAGCCAGATAGACAATGAAAAGAAGAATAAGGGAGACACTTACTAAGATAATAGAAAATATAATCTCTCCCTTTTTTAACATTTTAGCAAAGCGCTCAATCGCAACCTTATGACTTGTATAGGATATCTCTTCGATAGGCTTTATTGTATCGTCTTTATATTGTTGATTTATTTTTTGAATATCGTCATTTATAGCTTGGTAGAAACTTGGATTTTTTGCAAAAACAACTAAAGAGGCTCCAAAAGGATTTGAACCAGTTTCATTTAGGGCTTGAATAGTGAGACTGTCACTTTTATGTTTCTCCTTAAAAGCTTCAATGGCCTGTTTGGGGGTAATATATTCGACTTGCAATACATCTTTTCTGGTTTGTATATCTTGCACAATTTTTTTAACATAATCCTCTGAAACTCTACGGTCAAAATAAACTACAATATTTAGTTTTGACTCAAAATTTTTAACTAGGCTGTTTATCAATCCATAGCCAAAGAAAAAAGTACCTGACAAAGTTATTACAATAGTAAAAAAAAGAACTAGTGGGAAAAAGATGTGCAACATTCTAAATGCTTTTGTAAATCCTGTCTTCCACACTCTGGTAAAATTTCGATAAAATTTTTGCATATTTTTTATTTTAAATGGCTTTTTGATTATCTTTTATGAACTCTGTGGGCATCTGTTCGTTTGTAGAGCTGCTATGATTAGTTTTTATATGTTCTTCATGCACTACACCATGTTCCTTTATGTGGATTTTTCTTGAACCCTTTGCATGTTGTACTAACTTTTCGTTATGGGTTGTCATAACAATGGTGGTTCCTAAAGAGTTTATAGCTTTTAAAATTTGCATTATTTCTTTTGCCGTTTCTTCATCCAGACTTCCTGTAGGCTCGTCTGCAAGTATAACCTTTGGTCTACCGATCAGCGCTCTGGCGATAGCTACTTTTTGCTTTTCGCCACCCGACAACTCATTTGGAAAATGTTTTTGACGATGTGTTAAACCTACGATTTCCAAGACTTCAAGAGTGTCTTTAACTATCTCTTCGTCACTTTCTCCCATAACCTCTAATGCAAAGGCAATATTTTCATAAGCAGTTTTGTAAGGCAAAAGTTTGAAGTCTTGGAAAATAGCGCCCAAATCTCTTCTGTATTTCTTTAAAGTACTGCCCGACATTTTATCTATATCTATTCCTTCGTAAAAAATATCGCCAGAGTTTGGCGACTCTTCATTTAAGATAAGTTTTAAAAAAGTAGTTTTACCAGACCCAGGAGCACCTGTTAAAATTACGAACTCTCCAGGTTTTACCTCTATTGTTAGGTCATTAAAAATTGGCACATCTTGTCGGTAAGATTTGTGCACATTTTGAAAAGTAATCATATCAAATGAGTTTAACACATTTAGACCAATTTATTGTTTTGTTACAAACAAATTGTGGAAT
>JAYSUJ010000038.1:0-61506 GCA_043719155.1 bacterium
GTGCTGGTCTTTGGAACTATCATCTGGATTTTGCAAATTAAATTGAAAACGGAATTTGGGAGTGGTTTTTAAATTCTTAAAAGGGAGCGGGTCTAATGATTTAATACCTCAAAGTATTAATCCTCGTAAAATCACTAAAGCAGAAATTAAAGTATTGGAAGACTCACTTACTAAATTTGGTTTAGTTGAAATACCAGCTGTGAATTTTGATAATACAATTCTCGCAGGTCATCAAAGGTGTATGATTTTAAAATTACTAAATCGTGGTGAAGAATTAATTGATGTTAGATACCCAAATAGACAGCTTGATACAGATGAAGCAAATAAGTATTTGCTGTTAAGTAACAAGTCAGGTGGCACTTGGGATTATGATCTACTTAAGAAATTTGACATGGGAATATTAGAGTTTGCGGGGTTCGATAAAATTGAATTATCAAAAGAATGGGATGGAATGCCTATTAAAAAAGTAAAAGAATTTGATGTAGATAAAGCTGTCAAAGAAGTTAAAAACCCTATCACTAAGCTCGGAGATAGAATATTACTTGGAGATAATGTTCTCATCTGTGGTGACAGTACCGATTCAGACACAGTTAAAAGATTAATGAATGGTAAAAAAGCTAGTCTCATAAATACAGATACGCCCTACAATCAAAATCTTGACTACAATAAAGGTGTAGGAGGTAATAATTCTAAAAGAAATTATGGCGGCGATGTGCAAGATGATTTACCAGACAGTGAATACAAAGAATTCGTTAGAAAAATAATGAAAAATGCACTCGATAACTCACATGAAGATGTACATGCATTTTTCTGGTGCTCAGATTATTACATTTGGGTATTTCAAACGAACTATTTAGAGCTTGGACTGCAAAACAAGAGGGTTCTATCTTGGGTAAAAAACAATGCCTCGCCGACACCTATGGTCGCATTTAACAGAGCTACTGAAAGCTGTTGCTATGCAGTGAGAGGTAAACCGTATCTAAATGATACTATTAATAATCTAAACGAGATACAAAATGATGATATCGGTACAGGTAATGAAATGCTAGATAATCTAAATAACTTACTTTTAGTTAAAAGATTATCTTCTAATAAATATCAGCATCCAACCGAGAAGAATCCTGAGGTTCACTTTAAAGCTTTAAAACGTTTCTCTAAAATAGGTGACATAGCACTCGATTTAACTGCTGGATCTGGCTCAATATTGACTGCGTGTCATGAGTTAAAGCGCATAGCATATATGTGCGAGCTCAATCCTGTATTTTGCGATGTAATAGTTAAAAGATATGAATTGTTAACTGGTAAAAAAGCAGAATATATTAAATAGTATGAAAACTAATCTCAAAAAAGAACTGCTCGAGCAACTGAAGACTATACCCATAGTGGAGCTAGCTTGTAGCAAGGTAGGAATATCTAGGCAGACATACTATCGCTGGTTAAAGTCTTCCAAAGATTTTTCTCTTCAAGTTGAAGAATCTAAAAAGCAAGGTGTTTCCTATGTAAATGATATGACTGAAACTGAACTCTTGAATTTAATTCAAGACAAGAATTTTCAAGCTGTAGCTTTTTGGTTAAAACATAGACATCCTGAGTATAGGAATAAAGTGGAAATTACAACAGCAGAAAAAGATAAGGAATTAACCAAAGAGCAAAAAGAAATCATTAGTCAAACTATAAAGCAATTAACTAATCATGAAAACTAAAATCATAATACCGAACAATCGTGCCGAAGCTGTTAAAAATCTAGATGACCCAGCCATTAGGGTTGGGGTGACAAAAAATTCTTTTCTTTTGTTTTTACAAATATATTTTCCACATCATTTAAATTACAAATTAGCATATATGCACATGGAAATGATAAATATTTGTGAGTCTACAGAAATTGAGCTAGCCCTCATCATGGCTTTTCGTGGATCAGGTAAATCTACCATTGTGTCTAATGCTTACCCGCTTTGGGCAATATTAGGAGCTCAAAAGAAAAAGTTTGTAGTCATAATTACTAAAACTATTGATCAAGCTAAAATCATAATGAGAAACATTAAATCCGAAGCCGAAGACGAGGGATTTCTTAAAAAAGATTTAGGACCTTTTAAAGAAGTCTCTGATGAATGGGGAGCAGAAAGTATAATCTTCAAAAATGAAGATGCTAGGATTATGGTTTTATCTATTGAAAAAAGTTTAAAAGGTATAAAGCATAGGCAACATAGACCAGACTTGATAATCCTAGATGATGTGGAAGACAATGAATCTACAAAGACAAGGGCTGGTAGGGACAAAACTTTTGAAAAGTATGTGCGTGAGATAGTCCCACTCGGTGATAAAAATACCAAGATACTCCATGTTGGAAATATGCTACATAATAATTCTCTCATGATGCGATTATCTGAAAATATCTTAAGTACCGACAGTCATCAAGTCTTTAAAAGATATCCAATTATAGACGAGAAGAACAATATATTGTGGCAAAGTAAATTTACTGATCTTTTGGAAATTGAAAAGCTAAGAAAGAAAGTTGGAGATGAAGTGGCATGGCATTTAGAATACTTACTCAGAGTCATAGCTAATGTCGGGCAAATTGTTAACCCTAAAGATATACAGTTTTATGATAATATTCCAGCTAATAAAATATCTAGAGACGGATATTTTCCAACTAGGAAAATCATAGTTGGTATAGACTTGGCTATTTCTGAAAGTAACAACGCTGACTTTACCGCAATAGTCCCAGTGCTATACAACAAAGTAAATGATAAATGGGAAGCCTATGTACTCAAAGAGTTTGTACATAAAAGACTACAATTTCCAGAAGTTATAAAAATAATAATGGAATTAAATAAATCATTAAAACTCTATACTAATAATATTGAGTTTGCAGTTGAAAGTGTGGGTTATCAAGAAGCAGTAGTACAAGCTGTAAAAGCTGAGGATGAATATGTAGAAATAGTTGGTGTAGGCGTAAGGCTAGGTAAAGAAGAAAGACTGAGATCCATTACTCCTATGTTTTCAAATAAATTACTATTCTTCCCAAGTGTTGGTGCTGAAGTATTGATAGAAGAGATTTTAGGCTTTGGTAGTGAAAAGCATGATGACTTGGTAGACGCTTTAGTGTATGCACTACGCCGTGGTTATGAAAGTATTTTAAATACTGAAGAGGTATTTATTGCAGAATAATTAAAGCCTTGAAAAATCCACCCCAAACTCCTCCTCTACAAACGAGAGAGTCTTTGGTTGCGCCGTTAGACTAGCCTTTATGAGCTGAGTAGTAAATAGTCCTGACTTTACTTTCCATTTGGCTTCAGACTTTTTGAAAGTTTTGCTCCAAGTTATACCTACTACATATTCAGATTTATCTATGTCATCTTGATTCTTAAATAATCCTGTTGATTCTAAATTGTATTCACTTAAATACTTATCTTTGTATTTAAAATCTTTAGCTTTAACGGCTGTTTCATTTACTTTCCCAACTCCAACATAGCCGTGATTCTTAAGATAAGCTACTACTATGTCTCCTTTGTTTAAACTGCGTATTGGGTCACTCCATTTCGGATCTTGTCCGCCTGCAAGGAAGCCGTATTTGATAGAGTCTTCCCAAGATCAAAATAGATCTTTACCTTCTCCTACATTTACATAATATATACCATTTTTAAAATCAAATTCTGGTAAGTCATCACGGTAGAGCGTAAAGTGTGGACGGAATTTATTTGCAAACATTCCACTAGATTTGTTAGTGAGTGTTCTACCTAATTTCCATATGAGTGTCTTTTCTATTAAAAATGCTTCTCGCTCAGTTAAATCTTTAGCTATAACTCTTATCATAGGTTCTAAACCTTCTTTTTTGATAGCTTTGATACGCATAGCTTTCTCACTATCACTATCATCTTTTAAATGAGCTTCTTTTCTATTTCCTTTACCTTTACCATAGTAAAAGTCTTCGAAGTTACGAGGGTCGATGTAGACGTAGACGTAAAACTCAGAATTAATTTCTGTCATATATTTGTAGCGGTTTAAATATATTTAAAATTATTAATCTTTTAATTCATCTAATAACTTTTTGAGCTTGTAAGGATTCGCTACATTGTATAGGACAACTTCTTCACCTCCAGACCCTGCTGTATTTATAGCTATTGTTCCTGACTTTGTGAGCAGTCTTTGAAAGAAAGATTCGGATACAAAAACATCAGTTATTTTATTATAATCAATACTTGTTAAATTGGTAGACAGCCAACCTCTGTGTATAAGAACTCTTTTGTTTGTAAAAGCATAAATATTTGCTTTCTTTAAGTAAAAGAAATAATAGAAAGCTGGGAAAATTGCACCAAGTCCAAGTAAAGCTAATGTAAATATTCCGAGCACTATTGTCCAGAATCCTCCCCAGATATTTATATATCTGTTGCTTATAGAAAATTCTTCTTTAATAATTTCATCTTTAGATAAAACTTTTTGCCAAGTGGCATTTGTTTGTGTATTCATGTTTTTGTAGCGGATTTTTAAATTGATAAAAAGCGAAATAGAATCTTGAGCCTTGAGACAAAAGACTCCTCGCCATTGTTGTAAAAGTATTTCTACTTTTACACATACCAGTTTCCTAGTACGACCGCTACAGTGACTCTGACGAGGAGTCTTTTATACTGTAGCGGATTTAAAACCGTATTTTTCTGAAAAAAAACCTTAGGTTTCGTATTTAGAATAATAGCATATTCTCTACTATTATTCTACCTATATTATATCGCAGAACCTTGAAAAGTTAGAGGATTGATTTTTAATTTTATGATATAATATATCTATTATGGAAAACTTACAAACATTTTTAGAAAAAATAGTAAGCACGACTTCGGTGTCAGCTATTATCACCAGCAAAGAAAATGTTTCTGAAATAGAAAAAGTTTTAACTTCAAACTCTTTTTCTAAAACAGAAAACATTGATAAATTACAAGATAATTTAATTTTAAAAAGAAAAGTATTCATTTCTGATATTTATGAAAATAATGTTTTAGATTGGTATGATGTAGCACATGGATTTTCTAGTGGGCAAATAATAATCGAAGAAAAAAACATTCGCATAAATCCTAATTATGAAAAGATGAATATTATCTATATTCTAGAAAAAGAAATAGTAGAAAAATATCCAAAATTATTAGAAGTAATTTCATTAACTTTAACAATGTAATTTTATGATAACTCCAGAACAAAGACCATTGCAAGCTATAATTCCAGAAACTGTAAACGTGCATGGTATAGAATTAAAAAGAGCAAAAATAACAACAGGTGCTCCCAAAAAAGAATCCTTTACTGACTATGTAGAAGATGGTATGGCTGTAGAAATGCAACAAAAAGTTGCAAAGGCTTGGCTCATGGATGAGCCGGTACTACTTGAGGGAGGCACATCACTTGGTAAAACAAGAACAGTTCTAAAGATGTGCTCCGATCTTGGATATGAAGCTCATAAACTTGTTCTAAGTAGAGAAACAGACAGAATGGAAATCTTAGGTAGTCCCACCGTAAACCCAGATCAAGGTACAAAAACTGAAACTGGAGAAACTGATGAAAGAAAATTCATAATTGTGCTAAGTCAATTAGTAAAAGCTATACAACCAGAAGATGGGAAAATTAAAGTTTGTATTGTTGATGAATTTAATTCAGCTATGCCCGGGGTTGTTATACGTCTACATGAAATATTAGATGCATATAAATTTAATAGTTCGGAATTAGTTTTTGCCGAGCTTGGTGGGTTAAAAGTAAAGATAGACAGAAGTAAGGTAAAATTTGTTGCTCTAATGAACCCACCAGGAAATGGATATAGTGACAGAAATCAAATTGATCCTGCAAACCTTCGTCGCTGGGTATATCAGAAACTACCAAACTCTATGCCAGAAGATGTACTTAGAGACTCAATAGATACAGTATTTGGTTTAGATTCGAAAGCAAAGGCTGAAACTTCTGTTACTCCAATTTTGAATAATAAGGAAGCCTTACCTCTTTCAGAATTTGAAAACATTAAAGGAATTAGAGAGATATTACCTCAGTATTTAGCTTTTCATGAATCAATAAAAGCACAAATAGGACAAAGGCAAATAGCAAATGGTCAGCCACAAAGATTTACTTTTGACGATAGAGAAGAACCAAGAAGAGTGAGAAATTACATTGCTCAATTCTATCGTGGTGATATAAATGAAACAATGCAAGAAGCTCTTAGATATATTTATGGGGGTAAAATAACAGACGACACAGAAAAAGCGAAAGTAGAAGAAATCATAAGAAAAGTTGCAGTTTTAGACAGCTCAAACAAAGATCGTAAAGGTTTAGCTGAACATACAGCAGAATCGCAGCCAATTCCTAGTGACCCTGCTTTTTGGCAAAAACCGGACATACAATCCATCATGGATAAGGACTTAGTGAAAGGAGTAGAATCTTCTCCAGGTATCATAAATTTAGAAACGAAAGGTTTTAAAGGTAAAACAGCTACACAGCTTATAGATCAAGGTAAATATGACGATATAGGAAGTTATCCAAAAGAATATGATAGACCAGAAGATAAAATTACATCTGACTCTTTAGAGGTAACTTTTTTAAATCCTACTAAGTCTAGAAAAACTACTGATATAAAAGCTGAGATGGATAGGCTGGGAGTTAGACCTCTTAATGCCCATGAACTATATGCGCTAGGTATAAAATACCCAGAGTTACAAAGAAAACAAGCTTTAATAGCTTTAGGTTCTGCTAAAACTTTCGACGGTGGTACTCGCTTCCCGTATCTCTGGAGGGATGGCTCTGGTCGTAAGGTGTTCACGGGTGTCGGTAGTGACGACTGGAATGATATTTGTCGTTTCCCTGTTGTCCGTAAATAGATCTTGATCTTAAAATATTTATCTTTTGAATCTTTTTATTTTTCTTTTTTGATATATAATATATATCGAGAGTATGGAATCTATACATGTACATGTTATATGCATGCCAGAAATCAATACACCTAAACGTCAGATTATAAGATTTTGTGCCTTTGCTCACAGAGGGTAAAGGAAAGTTTGAAAACCTTGGTTTTCAAAAGCGCAAAATTTTTTAGAGTACTTTAGGGTTTCTTTGAAACAGTATTTGGTGTATATAATAAATGTATTTAAATACAGACAAATTTTCAAACATTGTATAAGTATGATGTTGGTGGCATAGACTATTATATACGCAACTTTCGACGGTGATACTCACTTCCCGTATCTCTGGAGGAATGACTCTAGTCGTAAGGTGAACACGAATATCGACAATGACGACTGGAATGATATTTGTCGTTTCCCTGTTGTCCGCAAATGCATGAATCAAAAAAAGAAAAGCACTAGTATTGATACTAGTGCTTTTCTGATTCCTTTAAGGCTTTATTATACCAGCCTGATAAAATTTTACTACATTCATCTAACTCTTTTATCAAATGTTCAAATTGTGATAATTTTATAGCATTAATTTCTGTGCCGATGCCTAATAGAAATTTTGTAGTGTCCAAATTCATGGATGCTCTTTTAATTAAAATGGGTCTAGTTTTATCTTTTGTGTTTATGGCTAAATGTATATCACTTATACAATTCACAAAAAGTGTGTCTATTTTTGTGCCTAAACTATATCTATGAATTTTAGGAAATAGTATAATAATACTATGCCAAATTTTATAAGCAGTTTGAACTTTCAGAATAATTGTGGGTGTAGTATAGGTAGCGGTCATACTAATAAATACATTATACAATATAATCAATTAATTACACTAGAAAATTTGTATCGCTCTTGGGAAAAGTTTAAGAAAAGTAAAAGTAGCAGAGATGACGTGGATAAGTTTGCGGTAAACTTGTTTACCAATCTTTTAAAAATAAAAAATGATTTGGAGCAGAATAAATTTGTTCACGATTCTTATCAAAATTTCATAGTATTTGACGTCAAAACTAGAATAATACATAAAGCAACTATCAGGGATAGAATTGTAAACAGATTAATGTATGATGAATTGGTTAAAATTTTTGATAAGAAATTTATTTTTGACTCATATTCTTGCAGAAAAGGAAAAGGCACTTTAAGAGCTTTGGAAAGGTATAAATATTTTTTTGGAAAAATTACAAAAAACTATACAAAACAAGCTTGGGTTTTAAAGTTTGATATCAAAAAATGCTTTCAAAATGTAGACACAGAAATTTTAAAAAACTTACTTCAAAAACAGATTTGCGAATCAAATTTTCTAAACTTGAATTTCAGTATCATAGACTCATTTAAAAAATATGACATGGGCTTACCTTTAGGTAATTTAACATCTCAAATTTATTTAAATATTTATTTGCACCAATTAGATTTTTATTGCAAAAATACTTTGAAAATAAAATACTATATCCGCTATGCTGATGATGTAGTTTGCATGTTTGAAAGTGAAGAATTTGCAGAAGAAACTCTCAAGAAGATACTTGAATTTACAAAAAATAAGCTAAAAATTGAACTACACAAAATACAAATTAAAACTATCTATAGTGGGACAGATTTTTTAGGGTGGAAACATTACAAAAGTCATAGAACTATGAGGAAAAACACAGCATCTAAAATGATAGAAAATTTATCTGACAAAAATATCACAAGTTATCTGGGCTTACTTAATTTTGGAAGTGGCTATAAATTACAAGAAAAAATCAAAAAAATGATATAATGTAACTATTATGAAATTAGAAAGTTTGAGCCCTATTAAAAATCCATTGGAACAATTTTCTCCTAAAGAAAAAGACACTATCCTCTCTAGACTTGCTGTTCTAACGCCACTTTGTCATATGGTTTCTGGTGATATACAAATGAAAGTGGAAGTAAATGGAGATGCTGGTTGGCATTGGGACTTTGAACATAATGTAGTTAGATGTGATCCAAAGGATTTACTCGAAAAACCAATTGATTATTTAAGATTTGTAATGCAACACGAAGCTGGACACAGGAAAGTTACAAGAGTGAAAGGCGTGATCCCAGACGAAGTATGGGATCAGCCAGGATTTTCTTTTATGATCAATGCCATAGAAGACCCCAGAATGAATAATTATGTGGCAGACACAATTCCAAAATTTAGAGATGAAATGATTTTTAGTTATGGTCTAGATAAAGATTTTGAAGTAGAGATGAGAGCCAAAGCAAAAGATAAAACTGGGCAAATTCCAAGATTCATGCAGGCTGGTTTTGAATATATAAATTTATGGCTACAAGAAGTTAAAGGTACTCCAAAACAAATTGATCCTAGTTTGCCCGAAGATGTAAAAGCGGTAATAGAAAAAACTTTAGAAGCGGCTAGAAGTAGCTGGCTAACTTATCCAACCAGAAAAGAAGTGGATAAAGGGGCTATGGTTTCGGGTAAAACATTAACAGGCGAAGAAACCATAACTGAATATGCAAGAGCAAGTTATCAGGTTAATTTAAACGATGTCTGGCCTCTGTTTAAGACTTTAATTGACCAAGATATAGAGGACTTAAAAGATCAATTAAAAAAAAAAGGTAAAGGTGGTGATAAGGGTGAGAAAAGCAAAGACAAAGCCGACACTGGAAAACCAGAAGATTCAGAGTCAGGAGAAGAAAATGAACAAGGTGGAAGCGATGAGCAAATGACAGAATCAGAAGCGAGAGAACTTGCTACGCAAATAATTAAAGAAATAGAAAAA
The DNA here is from genome assembly GCA_043719155.1 of bacterium. Classification (GTDB taxonomy): domain Bacteria; phylum Patescibacteriota; class Minisyncoccia; order Phycocordibacterales; family UBA5272; genus JBBQKQ01. Next base: position 9,651 of record JAYSUJ010000038.1, read on the forward strand.
GCTTTAAACGAACATTTCGAAAGTAAAGACGAGTCTAAAGATGTGCCACAAGGTAAATCAGAAAAACCCAAAGAAGCTGATCAGCCAACAAAAACATCAGATAGAGTAGATAACACGGAAGATGCTAAGGTAGAAAAAGATAAAATTCAACAAGCCCTAGATGAGATTAGAAAAAAATTCGAAGCAGAAACTCCAAAAGGTTTATATAGAAAAACTTTAGCTGAAGTATCTCCTATTATAACTAGACTAGAAGATGAACTAAGAGAAATCTTTGTGCAAAGGAAAAGAAATGCTTTTTTTTCTGGATTTAGATCAGGTGTGCAAGTGGATATAAAAAGAGAAATAGCTAGCGAGATGACAGGAGTACCAGACGCCAATACTTTTATGAAAAGAGAGCTACCTCTTGAGCACGATTATGCAATAGAAGTTCTAGTTGATTTGTCTGGCAGTATGAGAGGTCAAAAAATTGACGAAACCTACAAAGCTGTAGTTGCACTCTGCGAAGCGTTAAAAAATATTGGAATAAATTTATCAGTGACAGGTTTTAATGATAGACTTTATCAATATAAAAATTTTGATCAGAATTATACAGATGATTTAAGAGAAAATACAGAAAGAATGCACGCTGAGGTAAGTGGTAGTGGTGCTAGATATAACGACGATGGCTGGGCAGTAAAAGAAGTGGCAGACAGAATTAAAAAAAGAAAAGAAAAAAGAAAAATAGTCTTTGTGCTATCTGACGGCTTGCCAGAAGAATCTCCTCAACATCAAAATTTTGAACTAAAACAAATTGTAGCTAATATTGAAGCTGAAAAAGAAATTCATATTATAGGTCTAGGTATAGGCCCAGGTACTGGTCACGTTAGTCGTTTTTATTCTGACAACTTAGCTGATGTTTCTCTTGCAGAATTTGCACATAAATTAGCTATAAAAGTTAGAGAAGCTGTTGAAAACTAATTTTCCCCTTACCCCACAAGCTCACCATATAGACCTTTCCCCCTTCTGCATAGTCTTAGCAAAAGACTCTTTTTCTGTCATTAATATATATAGAGTACGACCGCTACATACTCTGACAAATATATATGAAAATGACACAAAATATAGGTAAAATAGAAAGTAATATAGTCTTTAAGGAAGAAGAAACTAAATATGTACTGTACTCTCGTAAAAGTACTGAAGATGATGAATCACAAGCATTATCAATAGAATCTCAAGTAAAAGAAATGTTTGCTATTGCAGAGCGAGAAAAGCTCAATGTAGTAGAGATAAAAAGAGAAGCTCATAGTGCTAAAGCTTCAGGTCAGCGTCCAGTATTCTTAGAAATACTTAGTGATCTTAGATCTGGTAAATATAATGGCATACTGACATGGGCACCAGACAGACTAAGTAGAAACGCAGGAGATCTAGGCTCACTGGTAGACCTCATGGATCAAAAGAAATTAGCCCATATACAGACTTTTACTCAAAAGTTTACTAATGACCCCTCTCAGAAGTTTTTACTCATGATACTGTGTTCTCAGGCTAAATTAGAGAATGATAATAAGAGTATAAATGTAAAGCGTGGACTAAGAGCAAAGGTAGAGCTAGGATTATGGCCTGCAGTACCACCAGTAGGCTATTTAACTTCTAGTAATAAAGGAGATAGTGGTGTAGCAGTCATAGACGAGATAAGATCTAAATTGATCAAAGGAGCTTTTGAGAAAATAGGTTATGACGGTTGGAGCGGTGTTAAATCATATAACTGGCTGAGTAATGAAATGAAGTTTAAGGCTCCAAAGAATAAAACGCTCAGTAAAGGTAATTTCTACCTAACCCTTCGTAATACTTTCTATTACGGAGTCTTTGAATACCCTAGAGAAAGTGGTAATTGGTATAAAGGGATACATACTCCGATAATAACTAAAGAATTATTTGATCTAGTACAACAAAGATTAAAAGATAACGCTCAAAGCTCAGGACCTAGGAATAAAGAATTTGCTTTTACTAGATTACTCACTTGTGGTAGCTGTCAGTCAGGCGTAACAGCTGAGGAGAAGTTTAAAGACTTGAAAGACGGTGGTAGAAGTAGGCATGTGTACTACAAATGTACTAGAGTAAGAGATCTTGAATGTTCAAATAGAATGAATGAAGGTGATCTCATAATTAAGTTAAAGATACTAATAGATACTATAGATTTAAATAGACTAGCTCTTAAAGAGAAAATACAGAAAGAAGTGACTAGATTTAAAAGATTTCAAAGTAGATTACTACTAAATGACAGTAAGATAGTTTTAAAAGAAATAGACATCAGAGAATATGTAAAGTTCATATTAGATGAGGGAGAATTGGAAGAGAAAAGAGAAGTGCTGAATTGTTTGAAAGGTAATTTGATATTTAGTAAGGATAAATTAATTTTAAAGTAACTTAGCCGAGTCTATTTGCAATTTCATTCAATAATATATCTAGATTTGCTTGAAAGCTTATCTGTGTCCTATTTATTGATAAAACCTTAGTATCCACTTGGGTGTGGAGATAGTTGTCACTAATTTTTCTAGCAGTATCTTCAAGTGGCTTCATAATATCTTTAAAGCTTTTAGAGCCATATTGCGTAGATACCTCTAAAAAACTTTTCTTTTTAAAAATAGGCGGAATATGATCTAAAATTGCCCTTAATAGCATAGAACATGAATAGTAGTTCTCTAATCCGAAATTATCATCAAGTTCTTTACATAAAGATATTAATCTACTGATATCAAAATCTTTATTTTCTATTTTTGAAAGTCTCAATAATGTATTCCGATCTACAAATGACTGGAGAGAATTTTTTACTACTCCACCTACAACTGGTAAACGATTTATATCTATAGTAGCTTTCTCAACTACAAATAAAAAATCTTTGAGCTGATCAACTACACCCAACAGAAATAAAGCTGCTGCTTCAAAGTATTTATGAGTAGGGACCTGTCTACCAGCATAAAGTGCCTTGGTATCTCTAGTAATAAGTTGTCTTTTCCAATAATCATTAAAAATATCTGTTTTATTTTTAAGTATAAATTTTTCTATTTCTTTAGAATTTTCCCTCGAGTATTTAGAAATTAAAAGAATTATACTTTTCCTAATTTCTTCAAACTTATTTTCTATTTCTTCAGCTTCATTGTCAAATTTTTCAAAATCAAAAGAGTCTTTAGGTTGAATTTGTATACGAATTTCAGTATCATTTTTTTCATTCCAACCATCTGGGATTCCACGTATTAAACCCCACTCAACATTAAATCTTTTATGAGCTGAAGGTGTCTCAAAGTTTTGATAGAACAAATTAGCATGCCCTACAAGATCTGAACCACTCCATGAATTATTTACAATATTGCAAGCTGTACTAACTTTTTTTGCAATCTTTTGTAAATTTATAGCTATAATAATCAAATTATTAATTTCTTTAATTTTATCTTGAATTTGATTATCCATATTAGTTTAATTATAACATTTATTAATTTTAAAATAAAAAATAGCTGAAACTAATCAGCTATTTTTTATTCGTAATATATTGACATATGATAGATGTCGTGCTATCACGAGGTGGTGCGGCGAGAAGGATTTGAACCTTCGAAGCCCGAAGGCGCCAGATTTACAGTCTAGTGCGATTGACCACTCCGCCATCGCCGCATATTTAGACAACGCATTTATTATACAATATTTTGCTTTTTTTTACAATTTTTAGTAGAACAAAACCCAGTAAGCTGGCAAAACCCAAGAGATAAAATCTGTTACACTTTTTTTATACGGCTGATTTAGATATTTTGGATGAAAATAAAACTCTTGTATAAAAATTACTAAGGCTAGTGAGGCAAAGAAAAGAGAAGTAGATTTTGGAAATATAAAAATAATTAGAGATGACAAAACAATACTCGCAGCCACATGTATTAAAAATCTCCAAAACTGTAAAACAAAAGTTTTGTATTTAAATTTATTAGAAAAATACGAAGTATCTATAAATAAATCATAACTCTTTTTGCCAAAATAAACTCTTCTTTTATTGAAAAAAGGAAACAAGAAAAATATTTTAGAAAAGTCGAGTAACAAATTGTGTAGACTTTTTATTAAATTGTGAATCATTTTAAAATTAGAAACTCCCAGCCAAGTTGTAAATAGGCATTAAAACCGAAACTAGTAAAACCCCTACACCAAGACCTAGCAAAACTATCATCATGGGTTCTATTAGTCCAACCATCGTATCTATTGTCGTAGATAGTTCACGTTGATAATATTTGGCAATATTGCCCATAAGTTTTCCTATCTCTCCTGTCTCCTCTCCAATTTTTAGCATTTGAGTAAGAGTGGGCGGTATCAAATCTTTGTGCTTTGCAAAGGAAGTAGAGAAAGTTGTGCCGGCTTTTACATCTATCAAAGCCTGCTCCATGATTTTTTTATAATGAATATTCCCTACTACATCTCCAGTTATTTGTATTGCTTTTGTCAGCGAAACACCAGAAGTCAAGAGAGTCTGGATGTTGTCAGCGATTCTGGTCACATACAACATTTTAAATACGTTTTTCACAACTGGTATTTTAATTTTCAAGGTATCAAAAATTTCTGTCCAGCCAGCCGTGTCTTTGAAAGTAAGGAAAACGTATGTCCCTATTCCACCCATAAAAACAAAAAAGTAAACACCATAGGCTATTAGGAAATCTGAAATACCCAAAACAATTTGAGTTAAAACTGGAAGCGGTACATTTGACTCTTTTAAAATTTCTGCCAAACGAGGTATTACCATCGTAAACACCAAGATCATTACAATCAGAAAGACCCCAATTACAAAGGCTGGGTAGATCATTGCATTTCTAACCTTTACAACCAAAGCATAGTTTCTGTCTAAATACTCAGACAAATAGGCAAAAGCCTGGGACATCTTTCCAGACTCTTCTCCACTTTTAACCAAGTTAACGTAGAAATCAGAAAAGAATTTCTTATGTTTTGCAAATGCAAAAGAAATTGGCTTTCCGCTTTTTACATCTTGCAAGACAATACCCAAGGTGTTTTTAATAATTTCCTTCTCAGCTCCATCTTGGAGTAGTTGTAAAGCCTTGACCACCGATACACCCGCATCCAACAAAGCCGACATTTGTTTAGAGATGTCTACCACGTCTTTTAAAGAAACTCTGTCAAAGATGCCTCCAAATTTAAAATATTGTCCCAAATCCATGTTGAGAGTACCGGGCTTTTCTTCGGTTATAGAAACCAAATCCAGCTCTTTTTCCTGAAGCATTTTTAATGCATCTTCTTTTTTTACAGCATTAACAATGCCACTTATAACTTTTCCTTCCAAGTTTTGAGCAATGAATTTGAATCTCATATTAAAAATAGTTTAACATGAATTTACCTAAACTTTGGAAAGTTTTTCATAAATTGTAAGCAGTTGAACAATTGCATTGTCTTGTGGGTGAATATAGGCACCGTATCTAGGGTCATTACTTTTAAACTCTTTTTTCAAAGCTACAAAATCCACTTTTCCACTTTCTATTTTTCTATCCAATCCAAAGCCATAAGGGTCGGCTATTGCCATCGTCCCAATGTTTCTAGTTCCGAACATTTTTTTTATACCCATGGCGTTTATTCTTGCAAATTCTTTTTCACCCCCACAAGAACGCATATTTACAAACACTACAGTTCCATTAAATTTTTGATATTTCTCTAGGGTATCTAGGGATCTATAAGCATGGTAACTATGCCCCATATGATGAAAGATCTGTGGTTTGTAGATCTCTATTGCCTTAGTTTTTACCCCACCTCCGGACTCTTTTGGAATTTTAGGTAGAGTCAGAACATGCCTCATAACTCCTAACCCAACTTTTTTTTCTAAAACAATGTAGCCGTCTTTTTTCAACCTTACGTTATTTACAATATTCCAACCTTTTCCTACACTTGCACCGTTTATTACTCCCGTTTTCTTATCATAGTCCAAGCCACCACCATTTGTAATAAGAAAATTATCTAGTGACCTATGTCCATCCCAGTGCTCTGAGCTTTGGGAAACACCCAAATCATCTGTGGTATCGTCATACGAAAAGGTCAATTGAGTACTCACCAACACCTCTTTCCCATCAATAATTTCCTTTCTCCATAGCTCATCTTTACTAATTTCCTGATTTTTTTCTTGTAGAGTCAATTTATTTTTATCAAAAATGCTTTTAAAATTTTCTGGAATATTTCTATAATTTTTTGGGTCGTCAAAGTATTTTACGAGCAAAGCTGTCGCTACTTTTTGAGTCTCCGGGTCGTCACTCAATAGTTTAGCCTCCAAAAAACTTACAGTCATTTTATTTATTTCAGGACTACTACTAGCCAATAAATCGTAAACAGTTCCAAGGTCTTTAGCTTCAATTTTTTCAAATTTTGAAAAGAAATAAGTGTTGAAAATTTCTTTTTGTTGCTCTAATGTGCCCAAGTCAGTCAAAAACACATCCAATTGGTTATGGATTGAAAGTGACCTCACAAAATTTATAAATTCTCCACTCGTGAGTTTATAGTTTCCATTTTGCTTTTGATTAAAAAAAGAATAGAGAGAGCCGCATTCTTTTTTCGACTTTTCTTTAAAGTCTTTGTATAAAAGTTCGCATTCACTTTTTAATTTACTTACAAAATCAAGTCCACCCTCTTCAAAATTTTTACGCTTACCGTCACTGTTATATGCCAATTTGAAGGAGGAAAGATAGGCATCCGAGCCTGCTGTGGCCAATATCTCCAAAATTATTCGAGCGTTTAGATCCTTTAGAACTTCAAGTCTTTTTTGATCAGATTGATTGTGTAAATTGTTCATTTTTAAAATAGGCCAAACAAACATTTTATCCCTGTCTTCATTTAAAATCAGCTTCAGTGCGGAATTGTCTGGTAGCTTGGCGGTAAGCTCAGTAAAATTTACAATATTTAAATCTTGAGACAAGCCAGGTGCTATTTTTTCAATTTCCAACCTTGTGTATTCATGCATAATGTTTTTCACGTTAGTTTCGGTAAGGTTTTCAGGGATAAGTATCTCTCCGCTCCTTATCCCGTTTACAACATAGTCACGGAAATCTGCATCTTGTATTAGGGCCTTGTTAAAATAAATAACCAAAGTCATGGCTTTGTCTTTTTCATTTTGAGAAGAAAATTTACCCATCATTTCTTCTAACTTTTCCCAATACTCATCCTGACTTGGGTATTTCGCCAATACCAACAAAGCAATTACTGAAGGAAAAGATTTGCTGCTACTATTTGTAAAAACCAAACTAAATTGAGGGTGAAGTAAAGCATCTAAGTAGCCTGAGAAAATATGCCCGTAGAAAAGAGGCCTATCTTTCAACATTTTCAAATTTCTCATAAAAGCCTCATTAGTTAAAAGGTCTTCCCTATCTTTTAAGGCATACACATCAGTCATTCCAAATTGACTGTTTTCATTTAAACCTCTTTTCAATAAAATATAGAAATCCAAATATTTTCTGTTTTCCAGAACAAACAAAGCTTTTTCAATATGTTCCGGATTGTCCGAAACCATGCTAGGCAAAACACCACTGTTTACCGTGTAGATGAAATTATTTAACCCATTTTCAGTTTTACTTACTATTCTAAAAAAGGAATTATGATAAAGTAGTCCTAGCACGTCTTCATATTTTATAACATTTCCAGATTCTCTTTTTGTTTCTTTTACGACCCTTTCCCCTATTTCTTTATACTTTATGTCTGAAAATTTTTTCTCAATACTTTTTTCCAATCTTTCAATATGAGCCTCTAACATTAGCAATTGTTCGATACCAGTTTGACCACTAGATTGAGCCTTTGCTTTAGGGGTTCCCAAAACAACTCCTGCCATGCTTGTAGCTGCCAACATGCCTACCCCAATTCTCGATAATTTTTGATTAAACTCTTGTACTCCCATACTTTTTTATTAAATAGCTTATTTCATTAAAGTATACTGTAAAATTACTTTTTAGTCCCATCTTTCTCAACTTGGTCGTACAAAGATCTTAGTTGAACTGTCACATTGTCCTGTGGCCAAATGTAAAACTGGTATCTTGGATCGTTATTTTTAAATTGAGCTTTAAATTTTTCAAAATCAACTTGCCCTGCTTCAATACGTTTGTTTAACTCGAGTGAAAAAGGGTCATTAACCCTCATGGTTCCAACCCCCCTTGTCCCAAACATTTTAAAAACACCCATGTCATAAAGTTTGGAAAATTCTCGCTCCCCTCCGCAAGATCTCAAATTTGTAAATACTACATTACCACCACTGCTGATGTAGCTGTTTATCAAATCCAAACTCTTGCTTCGAGCATGATAGCTGTGGCCGATATGATTTATAATCTGTGGTTTAAATATACCCAAGACAACATCTGCACTACTAAAATCTGAAGTTACCTCTACTGGCTCCTTAGGCAAAGTTATAATGTGACGCATAATCCCCAGTTTTACTCTTTTTTCTAATACCAAATATCCATTTTTTTTAAAAGTTGTCTCATTTTTAATTTTCCAATCCTTTCCAACTGTGGCAGATAGTATTTCTCCAGTGACTTTATCAAATTTTAACCCCCCTCCATTAACTTTTAACAAGTTGTCTACGGACTGATGTCCGTCCCATTGTGCATGGTTTTTACTATCTTTAGTATCGTCGTAAGAAAGCGAGACTTGGGTACTAATAAAAGTTTCCTTACCTTCGACAATTTCCTTCCTCCATAAGTCTTGAAATTTCAAGCTTGTGTTTTTACTTTCCATGTGCGTCTGGTATTTTTCAAAAGTTGCAGTAAAAGAATCTGGAACAACAACGATTCCTCTATTTTTATGAAAATATTTCAATAAAAGTGTAGTGGCTGTGTTTCTAGTCTCCATGTCAGTACTTTCAAGCTTTTTAAGCAGGAAATGATAAGTCATGTCGTTTACTTTTTTACTTTTAGTATCCAACAAATCGTAAATTGAGTTTAAATCTGAAATGCTAATTTTTTCATATTGACTGTAAAAGTACAAATTCAGGATTTCCTTTTGATTTTCAAATGAGCCCAAGTCATTTAAGAAAAATTGCAAATAATTATGAAGTGAGAGAGACTTAATCAGCAACACGAACTCTGCACTACTCAACCTATATTCACCATCTTTAATTTTGAGAAAATAAGCATGCAATGTTCCACATTCTGCCTTGGCTTTTTCGAGCATGCCTTTATATATAGTTTCGCATTCCGCTTTCACTTTTCCAACAAAATCCATTGCTAACTCCTCTCTAGTTTTACTTTTATTATCATTGTTGTAAGCCAGCTTAAATGAGGAGAGGTAGGCATCTGGACCAGCAGTTGTTAATATTTCTAAAATAGCTCTTGCACTATATGGTTTTAGAACAGCTAATCTTTTTTGGTCAGACTCGTTATGTAACAAGTTTATATCTAAAATTGGCTGAGTAAATATTTCAGCCCTACTTTCACTAAGAATTATTTCTAATGCAGAGCCAACTTCCAGTTTTTTCATCAATTCGAGATAATTATTAATATCTAACATATTTACGTGTACACCCATTTTCTCAACCAACTCAAAGTTAACATAGGCAGCGTTTATGTTACCAACAAGCCTCGTCACAGCTTCATGAGTTACATCTTGGAAAAGATTTGCTACTTCAGAGCCTAAAAAATCTGCGTATTTTTGATCGTAAAGTAAGTTCTTATCTGCTGCAATTAAAAAAATGGCCAGGCCACCGCTCTTATCAGTAGAGCTGGCCTGCAACCGTCTAAATATATCCCAATACTTGTCACTTTCCTCCAAGTTTTTAAGCTTCTCGAAAGCAAAATGTTGAAAGGCTGTTCTGTTTTCGGTTTGAGTATGTAAAATATTAAAATGTGGACTAACCAGTGTTTGTAAATATTTATTAAACAACTTCGAGTAGTTGACACCTACCCCGGACAAAGATTTTAAATTTTCAAAGGCTTTAGGGTCTTCAAAGAAATCTGGGGACGAGAGAAGATAAGCCATATCACTAAAATGCATTCCGAACATTTTTTCTTTTCGAAACTTAGCAAATAGTTCCACCAATTTAAAATTTTCCAAAACAGAAATAACTAGTCTTGTTTCTGGATCTCCTTTTGGGGAAACTAGCATTTTTGCTGGACTAATTCCCAAGTTTACACCAGCAACAAAATTATCTAAAATTGTTTTTGACTCACAGATTTTTTTGAAAATTGGGTAATTAGAATATTCTTCTTGTATTTCCCTGAGAGTAATCTGTCCTCTCGTTTCGGAAACTATTTTTTTATAAGCTTCAGCAAGATTTAAAGTTTCACTTTGACTGGTGGGCAACCTGTTTGCTTCTTGGGCATTTACAGGTACGCTGAGTATGGCTACAGAAGCTACAGCCACTCTGGCTACATTCCTGAACTCTCTACTAAATCCTCGAATTTTTAAAAAACTACCTAGGGTCATATTTTTATATTAACAAAAGTATACTGTTTTTTTGAGCTTCTGCAATTTTTGAAAAGAAAAAGGCGGCACGCTTGCGTGCCGCCTTCGGCTTGTTTTAAGCCAAGCTCAACTTTTTACCAGTCGAGACTTGGTTTGCAACAGCCGGGTTGCCGAGGCACAGGTTCAGGTGCCGCAGCTGCCGTCTCAGGAGCCTCGACTGGTACATGGGTCTGGTCTGGGAGCTGAGTCGCCTCAACCCGGACCTCCTCTACTGTTCCATCTGCTTTGAAGATTTTTGCGATAAAATTGTAAACTTTGGACATCCCAGTCTCCTGTTTGATGTCGTTTCTAGCTTAAACATTCTAAATTATACATTAAAATATTAAAAAGTCAAATCTCGTATTGGTGATATTAACCTCAGGAGAACAGCCAAACGGAGCGCCTCATCTTCTATTTCATATATAAGTTTTTTCAAAGAAATGTAGCTATCCTGAACAAAATATGGAACGTTTACTGAAAACTGTTTTTCAAATTCTAAGAAGTCTGCTATTTCTTTTGGGTATAATTCCCTATAAGCTTTTAAATTTTCCAATTCACTTTTATTGAACTTTTCATGCTCACCAAAAGTTATTTGCTCACCATTTAAAATTTTTTGATTTTTCCTATTACAGTACACGTCCAATACTTTTAATAAAAATTTGGCCGCGTCCCTTTTTTTATATACCCCTTCTAGACTCCTATGCTCTTCTGCCATCCTGGACTCAAGTCTTTGAAATGTTTCTGCTAGTTTTGGGAAAAGCTCAAGCTGCAGTTTCGAAAAGTCTATCCCTTTCAAATATTCCCCTATTCTTTTTAGAAAACGTTTTCTCATTTCTATGTCTGTCATACCTATACCTCGGACATCTTCACCCTTTGCTATAGCCTGAAAAGCTCTAAAACTTTCTAAAATTTCATATAAAATACTTTGCTTAAAGTCACAAACCACTAACAGCTTTTCGTCACTGGTTTCCATATCTAATTGACTTCCTTTTGGTATTTTATTAAAATCAAGTACTTGTATTTCTTGGTCTTCTTTAATTAAATTCACAGGGAAGCTCGAAACTCCGTATAAACTTAGCATAAATACCTCCTCCTTAACGCTAACTATTAGAAACGGATGATTGACTCCAATTGCAAGTTTTGGAATAAACCCAGCTTTTAAGAGCATTGCTGCCAAGACTTGCACAAACCCCAAACAATTTATCCCTAAGTATTTTTTAGAAATCTGTGGAGTAAAACCGTATTCATAATAGTCTTTTCCATCGGCTTTTATCCTATCCATAACGCTTTTAAAAATTAAAAACATAAGGTCTATTTCAGTTAGCCCATAAGCATTTTCAAGGAGTTCGTTAGTAAACTTTGCTCTTTTTACATTGTGTCTTAATATCTCTCGAATTCTCTCTTGACTTATATCTACTGGCTTTACATAACCTTTATAATCAAAAAGATGATACATTTGATAGTAGTGTAAATATTCATCCAAAATAGCATCTACAAGTTCGCTTGTTTTGTTTGGGTCAAATTCAGTTATTTTTCTTTTACTCAAAACAATCTCGTTAAATAGTGCAGTTATTTCTGCCTTATGGACTTCGCTTTCAATCTGTGGAACTTCTTTTTTTTCTGGGTTTACAACAGCTACTCTTTTAGGCCCAAATTTTTCAAATATTTTTGACAGGGAAATCATGGTCAGAAATTATTGCCCTATGAGCGACAGCAAAGTTTCTTTATCTTGCGAATAGTTTAATGCTGTTTCCCGAGAAATAGTTCCTGAGAAAAAAAGTTGAGAAAGTGAGCGATTATATGACACGTGCCCATCTCCCATTCCATTTTCAATTGTTAAGTCCAAGTCTTTCACTCTGCCTTCACGAATTAAATGCGACACAGCAGGGGTGTTTAGCATCAACTCATAAGCTGGTACAAGCTTTCCGTCGATAGTTGGCACAAGCTTTTGTGAAAACACTCCCAGCAAGGAAACCGAAAGCTCGACACGAATTTGTTTTTGCTCCTCTGCTTTAAAAACATCAATTATTCTTTCTATAGATTGAGAAGCGTTGTTGGTATGCAGTGTCGAAAATACAAAATGTCCCGTTTGAGCAGAAGTAACTGCCATGCGTATTGTTTCCACATTTCGCATTTCCCCTACCACCATCACGTCAGCATCTTCTCGTAGAGCATTTTTTAATGCACTTTCAAAATCTGGTACATCAATGCCAATTTCTCTTTGATCTACAAAAGACAATTCATCCTCATAGAAAAATTCTATTGGGTCCTCTATAGTTATGATGTGTTTTTGTTTGGTTCTATTTATTAAGGAAATCATAGAGGCAACAGTAGTTGATTTGCCATTTCCAACAGAGCCAGTTACCAAAAAGAAACCTTGTTCTCGCATGGCTATATCTTTCAAGACTTCTGGCAAGCTGAGCTCCTCTATTTTTTTTATTACAGGTATTAAGCGCAATGTCACTGCCAATTTCCCCCTTTCTACAAAAGCATTTCCACGAAGTCTGCGACCAAGCGCAATATGCGAAAAGTCGACACTTTTTTCTTTAGAGTATAGTTCCATTTTATCTTTTGCTAGAAAAGTTCTTATCAATTCTAAAATATCTGCCCTAGAAAAAGGTTCGACCTCAACTGTAGGCTCTACAATTTTTTTACTTCGAGTATAAGCAACCCTGTCCTCTCGTATATGCAAATCTGAACCATTGATATTAATAAGTTTTTGTAAGCAATTTGTAAATTTATCTTGGGCATTCATATTTAGTTTTATTAAATTTAGTATAGCAATAAATTTATATATTTAAAAAACTATAACCCCATACTTTCCCGAAAAGGCACTGTGCCATTCATAGATTTTAATAGCGCGTCTTCTTTTAAAGTAATCATACCTTTTTCGCGGGCGATTTTAAAAATCTCATTTTCATCCGCTTTTTTTAAAATCGCCTTTTCAACATCCTTATCTACTTCCAACATTTCAAAAACAGCAATTCGCCCCTCTGTTCCCGACCTTGACCTGGTACTTGGTTTCTGAGCATGTAAACTATCTGTAAAAGGCATATTACTCAGAAACTCCGGACTCAAGTCTCCAAATTGTTTTTTAATCATTTCTTTATAACTTCCTTCAATGGGTATAATCTCCTGAGGTGTATCAGCACTGTCTGGTACAAGCTTATGAACTAGCCTTTGGGCGATAATCAGCTTTACTGTTGGCGCAATAAGATAATGTGGTATTCCCATTTCTACAAGTCTAGTAATTGTTGAGATAGCGGTATTGGTGTGAATAGTAGAGAAAACCAGGTGACCTGTAAGTGCAGCTTGCACTGCAAGTTCTGCTGTTTCTGCATCCCGGATTTCCCCAACCATAATCACATCTGGATCCTGACGCAAAATACTACGCAAACCATTTGCAAAAGTGTATCCAATCTCAGGTGCTACTTGTGACTGATTTACACCTCCTACAGAATATTCGATAGGGTCTTCTAGAGATACAATGTTTCTACCTTCTTTGTCTAAGGCGTTTAGCATAGAGTACAAAGTAGATGTTTTTCCAGAGCCTGTAGGGCCAGTAACCAAGACTATTCCATAAGGGAAATTTAAGGCCTCTTTTACCACTGCCAAATGTGGAGGATACATCTGTAAAGAGTCCATATCCCTTACGCCTCTGTAGGTATCCAAAATACGTAAAACAACTTTTTCTCCAAAATATGACGGCATAGTGGACACACGAAAATCTATCTTTCTTCCCTCATAATCAATAGAAAAATGTCCGTCTTGTGGCTTTCTTCTTTCATCTAGTTTTAAGTTCGACAAGATTTTTATACGCGCAACGATAGCCTGATGTTGAGTCATAGGTATTTCTCTCACCGTCACCAAATCTCCATCCACTCTATATCTGAAATGCACATCCGAGGCAGAGGCCTCTATGTGTATATCTGATGCTCCTTTTTTTATCGCCTCTGCAACCACGTCACGGACAAGTCGCACCACTGGACTGTCGTCAACTTTTATTTCAGTTCCATTTTGATTATTAAACTTAATACCGACATTACTAGCATTTTTCTGTAACACGTCTGAAACTTCACTCTCTTCAACTTTATTAATTTTCTTACCGAAATACAAACCAATATAATCTTCAAATTGGCTTTGGGTTAAGACAAAAAATTTATAGTTTTTATTTCCCCAAGCTTTAGCTAAAAAAACTGCCGCATCTTTTAATCCATTGATTTCTGGGTCTACAACACCAAGAGAGACTGTTGTTTCATCTTCACCGAGAAAAATCATCTTATAATGTTTTGAAGATTCCCCAGAAAGTTTTTTAACCACATCAACAGTTGGGTCTTCACCTATCCACCTTGGTAAGTCATAAACCTTACTCTTAGCGTCAGCTATTTTTTCCGATGGAATTTGAAAAGATTTAACTATTTCTTCAAAATCTTCTCCCGCTGCTAACTTTTGATTTATAGAAAGTACTCGATCTGGGGAAAGTAAACCTTGATTTTCTAATACTTTTAAAATTTCCGACTTTAGATTTTGTGGCATAGTTTAGCGTCTTATCCTGGCTCCACTTACAGCTCTCACAGACTGATTGTTGTTTACAGCTCTTTGATTACTATAAACAACTGCCCCAACAGAAGAGGTTGCCTTTGCTGCCACAACAACAAAATTACCGACGAATGGGTTATTCTTTCCAAAGTTTACCAAGGTCTGCGTGTCAACTGGGAAAGCTGGGAGCGGGGCTAGACTTTGAAAATATGGAGACGTAAGTGTTTTTGTATCCAAAGTTATTCGGTCTAAAGACAACAGCAAGTCTGCAGTTTCTGCAGAAGCTAAGCGCGAATTTGCCAATTCATTACCACTTGTTAGTATTACAATTTGTTCAAATATAAAGTCTTTACTCATAACCAAACCAAACATTACAATCATTACAATAAGGATTAAATATAAAGACATTGGTCGCGAGTTGTTTGATGTTATGTTTTGCATATCTATTTTAATAAATTAATCAATGTTGATGCCATAGGTATAAAGTTTAACATTAAAAACCAAAATTTCACTTGTGTTTGAAACCTTGGCAGCACGGATATTTACAACATCAATTAAAACATTAGACTTTTCGATAACATCCAACCATTTTGTGAAGTCTTCATACCTACCCTCGAGCGAAATTTCAACTAAAAGTTTTTTTTCTTTTGCATCCTGTTCACTTTTTTTATCTTCAACTAGCGAGTATTGCAGGCTTTTAACAGACAATCTATTAACGTTTCCAAGCTGGGCAAGGTTGTAAATCATCGCCCCAGAGTGCAAGTTTCCAGGTATAAAATTCTGTAAGAGGAGCAATTCTTGTGTACCCAGCTGCTGTTTTTTTAATCTTAACATCTTTAAGGACTCTTGTTCCCTAGCTCTTTGTAAACCACTCTCCAGTTTAACCAGTTCTTCGTCTACCGTGTCTACGGCCATGGCTTTAAATGGCAAGATAAAAGTATAGAGAAAAAGTCCAGTGGCCACAACAATAATTCCAGAATAAATAATTTTAGTGTTCATATATTAATTTACTTCTTTGTTTAATGGCAAGTCAAAACCTTGGGCCGAGACTTTTGTTTTTTCAAAAACCAACTTCATGCTAGACCTAACTCTTTTAGTATCTGGCTCGATTGAGATATTGTAAATATTAAAATCTTTTATACTTCCTGACTGCTTTAAAATATAAAGTTTTTCAGATTGCTCTGTTAAATCTTTAAGTGTTGGTGAGACTGAACTGAGGTCAGCTTCTACTGTTTTATCTTTCACATCAATTTTATAGTCTGTTACTTGCAAGTTGTTACGGATATTATTGTTTATAAAGATAAATATACCGGAGTTTAGAATATGGTTTGCCATTTTTCCATTCATAAATTTCAAAGACTTTTCCATGTTTTTAAATTCCTCCATTTCAACTTTGTCTATACTTAGACCCAACTCATGCAATTGATTGCTGTAGTCAGTTATTTTGTTTAAACTATTTACTCTTTTAAAAATTAAAAAACCAAAATAGGCAAAGGAAAAGAGCAGTAGAAGAACCGAAATGAGAAGGAAAACACCCCCACCTTCTTTTGGTTTATTTTTCTCGGCTTCTTCGTCAACTATTTCTATACCAAAATTTGAATTTACCCCAACTGATGAAGTTTGTGGCTCTTGCGTATTATTTGCATTTGCAGGTCTATAGATACTTTTATCTACAGGAATTACGTTGAAACCATCCATATTTTTAGTATAGTCTACTTATTCCTTAAAGCAAGACCAAAACACTGTGCATATCTTTTCAACTCTTGTATATCAAAGCTTTCTGCTTCAAAATTACCCAAGTTTTCTTCATTTATAAAATCAACTTTTAGCTCTGCATCAAACTCGTCAATTATGGCTTTTTTAATTTTAGTAGATGGGTAAACACCAGAGATTATCAAATCCTTTATTTCTTGATCTTGTTTTTTTTCATATTCCAAAATATTCAAAGAAATCGACTTTGCAATCTTTGCATTTAATTTTTTAACATACTGCTCCAAAATTTTATAACCTACACGTCCCG
Source organism: bacterium (assembly GCA_043719155.1). Taxonomy (GTDB): domain Bacteria; phylum Patescibacteriota; class Minisyncoccia; order Phycocordibacterales; family UBA5272; genus JBBQKQ01. The sequence goes on from JAYSUJ010000038.1 coordinate 26,635, forward strand.
CGTCTTCAAGTTTAGATAAAGATTTTTTTAAAATTTCTATTTCAGAAAATTTTAAACCGAGGTCTAAAACAATCTCTTTGTTTATATCATTTTCGCCCATTTCAAGTTTTTTTACATCTTGGATAATCTGTCCATTGAGAAAAATTAAGCTAGTACTGCTTTTGCCTATTTGTAAAATAAGTCTGTTTTCTTTATCTCTTGGGACAATACGAGCTAAAGAAAAAACCTCAATTTCAAAATAAGGGTTTACACTAAATTTCGAGAAAAGATTTTTAAAATTTTCAAAAAGCATTTTTTGTATCCCAACACAAAAGAAACTTTTCTTTTCTTCATGTCTTGAACCCAAATCATTTTGAGCAAACAAGACTTGTGAAAAATCCACAGGCAAAGTTTTCTTGATTTCTGCTAAAATCATTTTTTGAGTATCCGCCTCTTGCATACTTGGAACTTCAACGTTTTTAAAAAATACTCCATCCGAAGGCAGAGACACATTTACCTCTTCTTTATTATCTATTTTCTCTCTTTTATTTGTTAAAACCTTTAGGAGTGATCCAAAGATATCCCTTACAGGTTCACCTTCTTCCAAGTTTTCTACAGGGCCTAGGGCAACCTCTTCCCAACTAACTATTTTGTTTGGCGACACAAAAGTATCTATCTCTAGAAAATTAATTCTAGTTTGGTCAATAGAAATAAACATTGTGGTTTTATGTTTCTTCTGATTTCCACTTTCGTCAACACTAGACGAGGTGTTACTAGCGGTTTTACTCACGATATCTGTAAGCCATGACATATGCAAAAAAGTATAACACTCATTTAAAAAGTAGCACCCTCTTCTCCACAAGAAAATATTTTATTTTTTTGATAAAGCCTGGCAAGCTACTCCATTTTTATCACCGTCCAGCCCATTGGTGTCACCTTTCACTCCACCAACATTGTCGTAAAAGGTTTGAGCTTCTATTTGTGTCTTAAAATCTGCACAATTATATTCGTCTGTTCCTTTAGCAATTTTGTTTCCTGCTTTTATTTCTTCTGCAGTTACAATATTACCAGTTTTATCTCGCAAAACTTTCGAAGCTTTAAAATCACCTTTTGTATCTACAAGTTTTTTTAAGTCAAAATCATTGTTACTAGCCTCCAAGCCAAGAGCAGCACCCATAAGTCCAAACAAACCTATCAAAACTTTTTTTTCTGTCGTATCTGGTTTAAGCTGAGCTTGCAGCTCACCCGTAGCGCCCTCTATTGTTCCCATATTACCAGTGTCTACATTTCTAAAGTAGAGTACAGCAATCAACAACATTAAAAAGATGATAACCCCAAGTCGCACTTTTTTATTATTTCTTAAATTTTGCATATTATATTTATTGTCTTAGTATAGTACTACTTTAATACTTTGCAAATCATTAAAGCGGAACAGAGCTTCATTCCGTCTTTAAATCCCCAAGAAACACGAAACTAATAAAAATAGCCAAAATTTTATTTGGCTTTTTTTATTTGTTTGCGGAGTTGACGGGATTTGAACCCGCGACCTCTCGCGTGACAGGCGAGTGCTCTAACCAGTTGAGCTACAACTCCATAAATATTGCTATTTATATGCAATATTATAACACACAATTTATTTTTTTGCTAAATTTGACAGCCTGTTTTAGCTTTTAATTCTTCGATAGACTTTTCTCCACTAATTATCTCTGTCCCAGTTGCTGTCATAAATTCCCACGTTGGGTACCCCTCTATTTTCTTTTCTTTACAAATTTCTGTTTGCCCTTTTTGGTCAGCAGTTGAACATTCTACATATGGTAAGTATTGTTTAGACTTTCCAAACAAAGCTTTTTGCTTTTGGCAATGAGAACACCAAAATGCCCCGTAAAACTTTGCTCCTTTTTCAGTTAAACATTGAGCAAATTTGTCATACTCTCCCGGCTGACTTTGGTCATTGTACCAATATCCAAGCGCAATTACAGCTACAAGCCCAAAAACCGCTAAAATAGCATTTAAATTGTTATTTTTTTTCATACATAAATTATATACTAAAACTAGCAATTGTCTAGAAAAGAAACTAGTGTTATAATACACTTAAATAGATATGTCAAAGATTGTCACCAAAGGTCACGCTGCCCTTTCCAAAGTCGCAAGAGAAATCGCAACTAAAGAAATTGGTAGCCCTGAACTAAACAAAATAATAGAAACCATGCGCACAGAGCTAGCTTCACAAAGTGACGGAGTGGCCATTGCCGCCCCTCAAGTTGGCGAGTCACTTCGACTGTTTGTTGTGTCTCCTTTAGCCTTTCATAAAAATACCAAACATTTTCAAACAGTATACATCAATCCAAAAATTTTAAAAAAATCTAGAGATACCGAGTTTATGCTAGAAGGCTGTTTGTCTGTGCGCTGGCTTTACGGTGAAGTAGAGAGGTCAAAACAAGTTTTACTTGAAAGTTTAGACGAATTTGGCAAAAGACATGTACGTGGGGGAAGTGGCCTAATGGCCCAAATTTTTCAACACGAAACAGACCATCTAGATGGCATCTTGTTTGATTCTAAGGCAGAAGATTTACGTGACATGCCACCAGAGGATTTAAAAACGCAAAAATAGCTTACTTATAAGCAAGCTACATGTCAGTTAAATGATCACCAGTTTTTTTAAACTGCTCAATATCCGACATTAATTGTACAGCTCTTTTATTTAGAGTTCGCAGACTTTCAGATATTTTTTTTAAGTCCTTATCTTTATTTTCTAATGGGAAATTTTTCATGTCTACTGTTAGAGATTCCCATTTTGTCAGAAGTGCTGAGTGCGACGCCAACATCCTTGCTTCAAGTCCATAATTATTTTTTATATCCTTAAAGTTTGTATCAATAATTTTCATATTTAATGAAAGTTTATCCAGATCTACTTTAAGTGCCGGATCTCCGCCTAGTTGTGGCACTGCGGTCAAAAACTTTTCATAAACATCAAACGCTATTAAACCAGCTGAAATAGTTGCTGCAAACACAAATCCACGTTTCGACGTATCTACAGGTTCTGTTGGTTTCTGACCAAACATCTTTCTTGTTTTTAAAAATTCAAATGCCATATTTTTGTAGTATAATACTTAAAGAAAAATTATGCAAACAGATAGTAAGAAAATTCGAATAGCTTTTTTTGGTACCCCAGATTTTACTGTAGAGTTTCTAGAATTATTTAAATTGCAAGAACAGAGACTTAATTTTGAAATTGCACTTGTGGTAACTGGCGAAGACAAACCCTTTGGCAGAGGTATGCAGCTAAAAAGCCCTGTCCCAAAAATTTGGGGGGATTTAAACAAAATTAAAGTTTTGCAGCCTGAAAAACTAAACTCGATAGAAAGTGAACTTATAGATTTTGACTTATTTATAGTAATTGCCTATGGGAAAATAATACCTGAAAAAATAATTAATTTGCCAAAATTTGGAACTATAAATTTACATTATTCCCTACTTCCAAAGTGGCGTGGGGCCAGCCCAGTAGAGTCAGCCATTTTAAACAATGAAAAAGTAACCGGCATCACCATACAACAAATGGTTTACAAACTAGATGCGGGCAATATCTTATTCCAAGAAGAAATGCAGGTTTTAGATACAGAAACAACTACAGAGTTAAGAAATAAGTTAAACAACAAAGCACGAGATATTTTCCCTGAGTTTTTGAACAAGTTATTTTCTACCTCACCCAGCTCAGGTTCCCTGACCTTACAAAGGAGAGGTGAACTAGGGCAAGTGCAAGATGAAAGCCTGGCGACTAAATGTGGCAAATTTAGCAAACAAGATTTTAACATCACAGAAGATTTAGTGGAAAGAAATTTGGAGAAAATATATAGAAAGTATAAGGCTTTTGACAGGAAGATTTATTTTTTGTATAGAAGAACCCTACCTCACCCAGCCTCTCCTTACAAAGGAGAGGAGAGAGTGCGAATTAAAATTACCAGCATGACAAGAGATGAAGATGGTGAAATTAAAATTTTGAGAGTCTTACCAGAAAGTAAAAAGGAAATTAGTTTGAAAGAATTTGAAAAAGCATTTGGAAAAATATTTTAAAACAAAAAAACTCTTGCAATATTGCAAGAGTTTTTTTGTTTTTTTATTTATTCTTCCAATATTTAGCAGTGTAAACTAAAAGTGGTGACGCTACGAATATAGAAGAGTAAGTTCCTACAAACATACCAATAGTCAATGTAAGTGCAAAATACTTTGTTGAATCTGGACCAAAAAATACTAAAGCAAGTAAAACAATCATGACAGCAAGGGATGTAGATACAGACCTAACAAAAGTTTCATTGATACTTTGTCCTACTATTTTCTCAAACTCAACATTCTTTGAAGATTTTTTAAGATTTTCACGAATTCTGTCAAACACTACAATTGTATCTGAAATGGAAATACCCAGTACAGTAAGTATGGCGACAATGAACAGTGCGTCTATCTGTACCCCATACCAGTGACCCAAGAGAGCGAAAACACCAGTTGGAATCACGATGTCGTGGATAAGTGTAGTGATGGTAATAAGTCCGTATTTGAATGAAGAAACTGGGTGGGAAACACCCCTAAAAGAGAACCAAACAAAGAGGATAATAGCCAACACCACTAATACAATCCCCCAGATAGCACTCTTTACAATTTCCGAACTTACTGTCGGACCCGTCATGGAAAAGCTTTTCACATCAACTGTAGTAGAGGCGTTAACCTTCAAAGCAGCAGTTAGTTTTTCATAATCAGATTCTTTTAAATCTCGAAGATAAGCTTCGTAAGTGGAGGACCCCACATCATTAAGTTTTACCTCACCAAAATTTGTAGTTAAAGAGTTGAGAATTTGAGCTTGGGTAGGAGTTTCAGCCTTGAAAGTACTTTTGTTTCTACCAAAATATTTGTCATTTCTAAACTTCCACAAGTCTTTTGGTAAAACAGTTGCTTCATCCGGGTAGCCTGTGTAGTTGGCACCGTCAACTGAAAAGACAACTTTTGCCCCACCAGTAAAGTCTATACTTTTTTTCAATCCATAATTAAATACGGAAAGAAGTGACAGCAACACCACTAGTAACGATAGTCCGAGAAAGAAATTTTTATATTTTAAGATAAACATATATTTAGATATTTTAGTATTTCAAATTATTTTTAAAATGGTGATTTGAAAAGGAACTTTGCATACTTACTATTTCCGACTAGTAGTAAAACCATTTGTAATACCCTTCTGGTGATAAATACTGAGGCGAACATAGAAACCGAAACTCCAATCATCAAAGTCAAGGCGAAGCCTTTTACAACAGATGTCCCTATCATAAACAAAATAACAGACACAATTAAAGATGCCAAGTTTGAGTCTCGAATAGATGTCCAAGCTCTGCCGAAAGCCTCTTCAATAGCGTCATGGATATTTTTACCTCTGTTCAGCTCTTCTTTTAATCTTTCAAAAATCAAGATATTTCCGTCTACTGCCAGACCCATTGAGATAATAAACCCTGCAATAGCTGCAGCCGACAAAGTTACAGGGATAAGTTTGTAAATAGAAAGAACTATAACCATGTATGAAACAAGGGAGAATACCCCGACCAAGCCAGAAAGCCTGTACCAAACTATTAGCAAAATAGCAATGATAAGGAAACCGTAGAAGGCCGCCATCAGACCTGCATCTAGGGCTTTCGCTCCTAAAATCGGTTGTATAACCTCACTAGAAGCAATAGCAATTGGCACAGGCAAGGCCCCAGTTTTAAGTCTTGTAGCCAGGGTTTTAGCCTCTGTCCTGTCACCGATTCCAGTTATAACAGCTTTTCCGTCTGTAATAGCCGACTGGATATTTGGAGCTGAGATCATTGCCCCGTCCAAAACTATACCCAGCCTTTTACCGATATTTTCTCCAGTAGTTTTAGCAAACAATTCTTTTCCTTGGTCATTCCACTCTATAGAAACTTGCGGGTTTCCTGTTGTTCCATCAAAAACTAGTTGGGCATTTTTCAAAAGTCTACCATCCAAACCAATTCTTTTAAATTTCTCATCTTCAAAAAGAAGAGGGGTAATTGTCGGCGTTTTACCAAGTTTTATTTGTTCTTGATATGCCTTTTTTGCAGCCACTATCGCCAAAGTTTCAGTGGAAGAGGCATCTCTTTCCAAAACAAATTCTAATGTTGGAGTTTGCCCTATTAGTTTCAAAGCTTGGTTTACATCTGTAAGACCTGGAAGTTCTACCAACATTTTACTTTCTTTACTCAAAACCGAGTTTTCTATTTGCACTACTGGTTCTGAAACTCCAAAAGAGTTTACTCGCCTCTCTACTACGTCTCGCAGCACAGTTAATGATTCTGCACCTTCTGTTCCGGGTAAATTTTTAGTATCAGCTAAATAAGTTAGTCTGACACCACTAGATAAATCTAGCCCAAGGCGAAAAGGATAGGCTTTTAACATTTCTATACTTGATGAAGTTGTAGAAGCCAAAACTGGATACTGATTTAATTTATTATTTACTTTAGTAAAAATTTCAGGTTGTGAAAAAGTTACAAACCACGCACCAACAAAAAACGGCAGTACGGCAATGAGTCTGTAAACCCAAGTTTTTTGATCTGTTGTCATATTTATTTTTAATTCCTGTATTTTAGCAAAAATTACAGTTTAAATAAACTTGACAAAGCTAATACAAATTGTCTAAAGTTACGAACTCATAGCCATTTTCTTTAAGTTTTAAAATTAAGTCTTCTAAAATAAGCTCGGTGTTTGCATCTGTTATTTTTTTACTCTCTGTACCAGAGTAAGTACTTTTCCCGTCATGCAACAATATAACTGAGTTATTTAAAACACTGCTTAAAATATTTTTTTCGATTTTGTCACCATTACTTTTTACGTCCCAGTCTTTTGGGTCAATATCCCAGAGTATGACTTCATACCCTGCTTCACGTAAAACTCTTTCCATTTTAAAACTCACTATACCATATGGTGGTCTGAAAAGTTTTGTATTGTATTTGGTAAAGTTTTTCTGACCCAAGGCCACCTCAATTACTTTTTCAGTCTTTAAAACGTCGGCCAACATGTCATCACTTTTCATTTTTGCCAAGTTTTTAGAGTGGCTATAGCTGTGATTGCCTATTTGATTTCCACTTTCAAAAACTTTTTTAAGGACGTCTGGTCTTTCTTCTACATACTTACCTACTACAAAGAAAGTTGCAACAACATTTTGCCTTTTTAATATTTCTAAGATATCCAAAGTTTTATCGCTTGGACCATCATCAAAAGTAAGGGCAATTTTTTTCTTTGAGCTGCTCCCATTTTCAGCTACAATATCAGAAAGTTTTGAGGATATGTCCATCTCGCTTTTTTTAATATAGAAATTAAAAGGCATTTTTGCATAAGCAAAACAGAGGCTTAAAACCAAGAAAATTAACAGAAAAGACCAGAACGACTTGAGCCGAATAATTTTTCTTACAAATGTCAATTTCATTTAAAATAGAGTCTATCTTAGAATTTGCGAAAAACAAACTTTAAAGGTATAATATTCTCTGTTAAAAACCTCCAGCGTTCTGCGGTAGCTCAGCTGGTAGAGCAACTGGCTGTTAACCAGTGGGTCCTAGGTTCGAATCCTAGCCGCAGAGCATTGTAGGTTTTTTTCTTTAGTTTTTTTAAAGTTCTTTTATTAAATTACAAATCATCTCACCTACACTCACCACCACTATTTTATTTCGTGTTTTTTCCGCTTCGCTTTTTTGCTTTTTTTCAATCGTGTTGGTAATAAATATTTTTTCCAAAACCGAGTCATTTATTTTTTGCTCTGCGTCATGAGAAAAGATAGCATGAGTAACCACTGCGAAAACCCTTGTTGCACCTTGTTCTTTTAAAAGTTTTGCCGACTGGACAATAGTTTCGCAGGTGTCTGCCATGTCGTCGACAATAAAAACTATTTTACCTTTCACTTCACCCACTAAACGCATACTTGAAATATGATTGGCTTTTAACCTGCTTTTGGAAACTATAGCCAGCTCCGAATGTCCCAACAGACTCATGGAGAAATTTCTAGCATTGTTTGCAGCTCCAGTGTCGGGGGCTACAACAATTATTTCATCTTTTTTTATTTCGGCATGAAAGTTCTTTTTTAAAAAATCTGTAAACATAGACACAGAGTTCAAGTGGTCGACAATAGTAGTTGAAAAAAAACCTTCTATCGCCTTAGAGTGCAGGTCTATAGTCACTATCCTGTCTACACCGAGAGTCTCTAAAATTGTGGCAAAAACTTTGGTAGAAATAGCTGTGCCGGGCTCGGAAAGCCTTTCTTGGCGAGAATAGCCAAAATAAGGGATAACAGCAACGATCTCCTCTGCCGAGGCTCGCCTAGCTGCGTCCACTGCCAAGGTCAATTTGGTAAAACTCGAGTCTGGTTGATGGGTGGATTGCAAAAGGAAAACTTTTTTTCCCCTACAGTCTTCTTCCAACTTTAAGTTGATCTCGCCATCTGCAAAGTTATTTATATTTATTTTCCCAAGCTTGGTTTTTAATTTTTTTGCAACTTCCAAAGCCAAAGACGGGTTATTGCCGAGGCTAAAGATTATATTTTCATTTTCTGTTTTTTTCTGAATTTTTCTTTGATACATAAAACTTTTTTATCCTAATTTTTTTATACTTGATAACACCTTCATAACTATCATATTTATTAAATATAATAACATTTTTCAGACTTTTCTTTCCGTAAAATTTTAGAACTCTCCGTTTTGAGCTACCTGTGCGCTCACCTTGGTCCAGCTGCATCTCCCCAACCATCTAGACTACATTCTTCTTATATATTGGAAACTTTCAATAAATACTCCTCTATTTTAAAAAAGTCTCAAAATTTTCAAAAGTCACAACATTAATTACTTTTGGTTTATAATTTTCTTCAAAAACTTTTAAACCCTTACTTCCTCTATTTTTATATTTACACTCATAACCAAATAAATCTCCATCGATTTCTTCAATATAATCAACTTCTCTATTTTCGTAATCTCGCCAAAAATACTTATTAGCCCTTAGTTCATTATTATTTAACAACTTTATCCGTTCCATAATAAAATAATTTTCAAAAATTACACCATTATCGCTTCTAAAATTCATATCTTTAAAATCATTCAAAATACTATTTCTGAGACCAATATCAACAAAGTAAAGTTTAAAATTTTTCTTTAATTCGTTACTTAAGTTTTTTGAGTAAGCATATAATCTAATAACTATAAACATTTTTTCTAAAATTGTAATATATCTTTCTACAGTTTTGGTTGTAGTGTTTAGTTCTCTTGCCAAGCCTAACAGAGAAAGGTCATTACCTATGTAATTTGCCAGTAAAATCGAAAGATGTTCTAGAACTTTAGGTTTTTTAATATTTTCAATTGTAAGAATATCTTTATATAAAGCACTATTTTGTATTTGAGCCAATACTCTTTTTTTACTTTCTTCCTCTAAGTTGAAAATTTCAGGGTAAAAACCATATAGGAAAGTTTCATTAATTTTTTGTATTTTTTCAGAATTTAAAATTATATTTTGAAAATTCAGCTCTTCAAAAGAAATTGGATAAAGTGTAAATTCCAAAGCCCTACCAGTAAGGGGCTCTGTAATTTTATTTGCCAAGTCAAAAGAACTAGAACCTGTTGCAATAATTTGAATCTCTGGAAAATTATCAAAAAATGTTTTAAGTATTGTGCCGATATTCTCAATTTGCTGAGCTTCATCTATGATGACCAATTTTGCATCCCCAATACTTGCTTTAATTTTAAATGGATTAACATCTTTCCAGACGTTTCTGTCAACAGGTATATCGGCCTGATAATATTTCTTAGAACCATTGTAGTCATTTAAGATTTTTTTCGCTAAAGTTGTTTTTCCAGCTTGCCTAGGACCATAAATAATTATGATTTTTCTTTTAAACAGAAAATTCACAATTTTATCTTCTAGTTTTCTTTTTATCATAAAAATAGTATATCAAAGTCTCAATATTATGTCAAATATTGAGACTTTGGGTACTAATTTTAAAGATTTTACAAAACCCCGTAGATTATATATCTCCCCCCAGACAACTCAGTTCTTTGGGTGTTTTTTAGCTCCAGGCGCGCCACTGTAGGGCCTAGTGGCGCGCCAACTAGGTCCGGGTGCATCTCCCCCACTACTTGCACCACATTCTTTTTTACATATTCTGCATCTTGCAGTAGATACTCCTCAGCTCCCTCTATATCAAACTTTAAAATATCCACTCTCCCTATATTTTCCTTTTCACAAAAGTCTTTCAAGCTATAAACGTCTACCTCAACACTTTTAGTATTCTGTTTTCTTACATTTATCGACGACCCCAAATGCGAGTCCCCAAAGTATAAATTTATTTTTCCTGTTTTATTGGAGACTGCACATTTACATACCTTTATATTTGGAAATTGCTTGGTGTTCAATTCCAATTTCGCATGTACCTGTGGGTTTGGCTCTACTGCATATATTTTAGCACCCGGATATTTAAGTGCATAAAATATAGCCGTGTCCCCCACATTGGCCCCCAAGTCTAATATAACTTTTCCAGATCCAGCCTCATTGCCTTCACTCATTTCTACATACGGAAATTCATATTCTTTTTTTACGAAAATCTCCCACAATACAGCAATATCCATACGGTCGTCAATCTTAAAAATAAAATCTCTACTCCTGTAAGATAGATTTTCAGTAAAATTAATCTTTAAAAATTTATTACAAATTATAAAAAAAACTATTCTCAAAAAAAACAAACACCTACCAATAGAATCTTTCTTTAATTCTGTAGATATACTCCAATTAGTAAAAATTAAATTTAATATTCTTTTCATATCTTACACATAATTCTACTTAGATAGAAGAAAACAATGTATCATCGGACAATCTACCGGAGAGAAGTGGTCAACTATTTTTAGTTTAACGCTTTTTATTTCCTCCAGAATTCTCGATAAAGGATACTCTTTGTGTCCAATTTCCCAATAATGAAATCCATCAAATTTATGTTTCCTAAATGTAGGAACCCGTAGATTAAAACTAATTTCCTCAATAAAAGGTAGCTTAAAAGAAATAGAAAATGGCACTCTTCTGTGGTCAGGAACTGTGACTAAGACATACTTACTGGAAACTCTTGAAAGTTCTAGTAAAGATTTTTTAAATTCTTCGAAAGGCAAATGTTCCAAGACTTCACAGCAAAGTGTGAGTTCAAATTCATCATTTTTAAAAGGTAATTTTGTGACATCTGCTAAGAAGTCTGCTCCCAGATTCTCCTCATAGTCGACTGTCGTAACGTTGAATCCAACCTTTTTAAGATATGTAGATGTAGTACCGTTACCTATACCCACTTCTAATATCTTAGTTACACCAAGTTCTTTAATTTTTGAATACTGATAATAGTAACTAACCCATCTCCCCTTGTGATCATATACTCCTTTATTGTTATACATTTTGTAATCTTGTTTTTGCCTCATATTTTTTTATTTATTTTTTTAGAATGTAAACTACCTCATAGGCTGGGAAAATTTTACACAAATAATACTCATATAAATATTTGTTTTTAGTAATATATTTTTGAAATTTTTTAAAATAACATAAATTTATATGTATACTCACAGGTGTAAATAAAGAAAAACTCTCATTAGATTTACTACCATTCATAAGAATAGGATCTAAAGATAAACTGTTCCAATAAGACCTGTGGTGCACCTGATATGCAGTTATATTTGTAAAATGTGGGACCCTTATCTCTGCAATTCCTCCAGGCTTTAATATTCGTCTCACTTCATTTAGCATATCCACAGGCTCTCTAACATGTTCTAATACATGGAACATTTTTACCTCATTACAACTTTCATTAGGAATAGGAAACTTGTTATTTAGATCAGCTACCACATCTACAAGGTCTCCATCAAACATATCGATACCTATATTTCCTCTTTTAATTTTACCTACACCAATGTCTAATACAATTTTTTCTCCCCTAGTTTCTAGTTCTAGCCTTAATTTATCAAAATTATTTTTTTGCATATTTATGTCTGTATAATTGTATCATATATTTGCAGAGCTTTATTATCCCAACTCATTTTAAGAACTTTGTTTTTAGCTTTTTCTACGTTTACGGTTTTCAAATTAGTATCTAAGTCCGTTTTAATAATAGAATCCGCTAAGTCCTTCGCGTTATCCGCCTCGAAACTCACTCCACAGTCCATTAAAACCTCTTCTACTAAATCCAACTTAGAATAGATAATGGGTTTCCCAGCAGCCATATATTCGTAAACTTTCATAGGAAATCCAAAGTCCCTAAAATGTGGCTTGTCCGGATAAGGTATAATTAGAAAATCAGACAATTTCATGAGAGACGATATTTCTTCATGTTTTACTCTACCCATAATAATAATTCTATTTTGTAGATTATTTCTCTTAACATAATCAGAATACTCTAAAACATCCTCTTCTTTACCCCCGGCCAGTAAGCATATATATTCTGGTGATAAAAATTTTAAAGAATCTATTAAAGTTTTAAGGCCTTTTTCTTGGCCTACACTTTTAAAACTCCCTATATAAGCCAGTATTTTTTTATTTTCAGGGAAATTTAATCCTTTTCTAGTAAGGTTGCAATTTGTAAAGTAGTCTAAATTAACTCCACCCAAAATAGTTTTAATATTAGTATTTTTATTCAAACTTAATAATCTACTTCTCAATTTCTGAGAAGTAGTAATATTTAAATCTGAATTTTTCAAAAATAAACTATCGTTAGTTTCTCCATAAGACATATGCCAGTCAATTACCAATTTAAAATTAAAGAATTTTTTATAATAACAAAACATTTTTAATAAAAATAAATCATTAGTCATAAATATATTGTATTTTTGGAAAACTAAAAGAGTTAAAACCAGCAAGTAAGAGTACGCCAATCTAAACTTAGAATATCCATAATGTACTTTTATAAAACTCGGCTTATCTTTACTAAATTTATTGACATAAAATTTAAAATTTGGAACTACCTTACTCAGCGACATAGCTAAGTTTAAAGCGTAAATATCGTCGGCTGCAAGAGAGGGGTACCTCTTGGTTGTAAAATAATTAAACTTAAATTCACTTTTATTATTTATAATTTTACTCATATTTTTTGCTATATATCTGTATGTATAAACCCACTGTTCCCAGTATACCCGACAATGCCCTTCCCATAACAGCACCAAATAAACCAAAATAAATACTACCAAGAATAGTCATAGATATAGATAAACCAGAATTATACACCTCAAAAGTGTATAATTCTTTTTTGAAATTTTGAGCCTGCATTAGACTGTAAGGAAAGACCGCTAAGACAGAAAATATCGATATCGCATAAATCATTGCTAAATAGCTATATTGGGTGTAATTCGGTAGCAAGATGTCATAAAGAATAGGTAAAATAGAAACCAAAACTACAAAAATAGCAAATAATAAAAATAAAAATAAAAGAGAGATTTTAAAAAATTTTAATTTAAAATTAACAGTATCTATTTTTACAAATTTTGGATAAACAATGCTTCCGATAGATTTGAATACTCCTCTTATTTTTTCTACTATAACCGTTACAAATAGATAGATAGCCAATTCTTTTGGCCCCAATATTTGAAACAATACAATTTTATCCAAATGACTAGAACCTATAGAAAAAAAATTAACAATTGATTGTGAATATACATAATTCTTAAATTTATTTATAGTATCCAAGTTTAACCCTGTAGAAACGATATCTAGTCTAGTGTAAAAATAAAAAATAGAGGTAAACAAACATTGAACCCCCAAAGTTCCAACTATAAGCAAATTTATATCTTTAAATAAATAAAAGGTTGCAGCAGTGGTAATGAGATTTACCAATAAAATTACACTCCCATAAAGTGAAATACTTTTAAAATCTTCTTTTCCTAATAAATACGCTCTATATAAGTTGAAATTATTCAACATTACTGAAAAAAAAGTAGCTAACATGATCCCAATCGCGTAAATATAATTATTATTATAAAAATAATAAGTAGATATTATTACACTTAAGAATATGGGAAAAATTGACCATCTAAAAGCCATAGAGAAGGCATATACAAAGAAAGAGTCATTTCCAAGAACAATTTCTCTTGTTAGAGAGTACCCCATACCACTTAGTGTTGCCAAAGATACAATAGCAGCTAAGGATAAGATGTATTTATATTGCCCTAAAATTTCAGGACTAATAAAATTAGCTGTGACATAGATTATGATTATTCCAAAAAAAAGTGAAGTTAATTGTTCTAAGAAAACCCAGAATGAATTTTTAAAAACATACCTAAAGTTTATTTTAAAGATTGCAGACAGAGAGTCTATTTTTTTTAATAAAACTATTTTCATTATTTCTTTTACTATTTACATGTTACATCGTTTGCGATATTTTGTATTGTTAATACAACTGACTTTTAAAAAAATTTCAAAACATTTTGACTAAATTTACTTTTATTTACAATACTTAATTACGCGAGAGTCTTGCACCCTTGTTTGAAGAAGATTAGCGATTAAATTTTGTAAGTGAATTACTTTTTCCTCATGGTCCAAAAGTAGCCTAGTGGAATATTAGCAGATAATTTTTTGTACTGCGGTACAGCCTGAAGAACCTTATCAAATAAGATACAGATATTTTTCATAATTAATTTCAAAAAGGAGAAGTAAAACCACCCTCCGACATTTTGATACATGAGTGAAAATAAACCGTACCCAAGGATTTTAATTTCAACGATTTCAAAACCATATCTTTCTGCAAATTTTCGGTAAGCACTTTCGGTATATCTAACATAGTCGTCTGGCGAACCGTGAATGTGGTGCATATAAGGTACAGAGGAAACAAATAAACCTCCCGGTTTTATAACTCGGGCAACTTCAGCAAATAGGTTATGTGTGTCAAAGATGTGCTCAATCACATTCATAGTAACAACATTGTCATAGCTTTTATCTTCTAGTGGAAATTTCTCTTCTGCATTGAAGTTCAAATCTTCACCAGGATGCATGTCACCGTAATTTGCAACAGTCCAGGTGTGTTCGCCACCGACCAACTCTTGATAGCCACTTTTACGACTCCCCCCAATATCTAAAACTGTCCCAGAGAGACTAACTTTTTTCAGTTCTTCATATTGCTGATTCCTAATTATTGAGTATGATGGTGTTGACATAAATTTTGTTTTTTGTTATTATAAGTACGTGCTTGTGGTGCCTAGCACTGCGTCGGCTTTCAAGCTGAAAACAAGCACATTAAAACATCTATCCATCAAATGATGGGTTTTTTAATTTGTGTAAATTTTTATCCCGCTTTCCTGTGACCCATTTTGGTATTACGGAATTAAAAATTACCCTACCAACGTTTGCTGTTGATACAACAACTTTGTATTTTTTTTCATCTACAATCGCAATGAAAGCGTAAAAAATTTTATTTTCCAAAATTTCTACTTCCTGCAAAGTACCCGATTTTTCGATAATTTCTTTAACAACCAAGAGAGAATTGAGCCGCTGCTCTATTTCGGTAAAAGTCCTCATGCTCTGATCAGTCTTCCATATCAAATGTTTAAATCCTGCCATCGTGAATTCTACTTCCATATTTAAATATGGACAAAAACTTTTTCCAAACGTCTTATATATAATTCTATACTTTTCAATAATATGATCCATATTTTATTTTTTCATTATTAATGTGGAAGACATGAAAATTTGTTCGATATTTTTACTTCTGTCTACCCGCAAACCTCCACCAATGTCTAAGACAAATTTGGAAGTATTAAAAATCTCTAAAGTTTTCTCTTCAAAAAATTTCTGCCATTTTGTTATTTTCATACTTGTTTAGCTTAATTAATTTTGTATTATATTTGTCTTTTTATAACCAGCCAATTCTGTCATTCTTTTGTCATCATATTTGAAATCTTTTTTTGAGGTTGCTACAATATAAAAATGCGGGCAAACAAAATTAAACAAAAAATCTAAAATTTTGTTTGTAAAATAAAAACCAGAATTTCGCGAAATATTAAAGCCAGCATATTCCACAGTTTTGTGAAATGTATATCTGGTGAAAAAATTTACATGGGCGCTAGATAAAGCATAGGAAAATTTATTTAAATATATTAATGGAAAAACATAAGGAACAACAGGAACCCCAATAATTACTATCCCACTCTCTTTTAAATATTTTTTAATTTTGACTAGAAACAAATGCGGGGCCAACATGTGCTCAAAAATATTGTTGGCGAAAATGATGTCAAACTTTCCATTGAACTCATTACTAAAATCATCTTCTTCAATATTGCCCATCCTTACATCTACATGCATTTTTCTACCATTTTCTACCTCACCTTGATTGACAGTTAAACCCACGCTTCCCTTACCAAAGTGGGCTAAAAATTCTCCATTGGAGCAGCCAATATCTAAAACAGTTTTATTTTGTAGCCCAAAATTTTCTTTAAGATTGTTAAAAACTTTGGACTTGCTAACATTTTTAAATCTAAGTTCTAAATCTGTTTGTGAAATTAACATAAAATTTTATTAACAAAGTTTAGCACAAAACAACCTTTTACCCCAAGTTATAGGTATTACAAGAAAAAATGTACTGCTCAACAAAAATTTGCTTGAAGGCTTCTAGACTATTTTGTTCATAAAAAATAAGCACTGCCTCTCTGTATCTTTTTTCATCTACATCTCTGTATGAGAGTGGGGCTAAGCCCCCAGCCAAAAGCATGGCATTTGCAAACAGCCTACCCGTTCTTTTATTTCCATCTTCAAAAGCCTGTAGATAGCTGATGCATAAAATAGCAAGCAGTGCTTTAGAGTAAAAATCTTTTTTATTTTTAATTAATTCAATAAATCTTTTAACTTCTGCTTCTATTTGTGGACCCATTCCAAGTGGCAGATACTTGGTCCCCGTCACCCCAACGGCATTTTTACGTAGACCATGATTTATGCCCAAGCTTTCTACCAAAAGTCTATGTATATTTTCCAGCTCTCTAAAATTTTCTAAACTTTTTTCCATTTTAACGGACTCCAAAATATATGAAAAAGTTTTTTTGTGGTTTAAGATCATGGTCGTTTCATCTTTTGTATTAGAACTTGACACTACACCTTCTCTCAAAAGTTTTTCTGTGTCTAAAAGTGTATAAGTATTCCCTTCTATTTTAGATGATTTCCAAGAAAGTTCTATAACAAATCTTTCCAATTCCTTTTTTACTATAACATCACTACTACCTGTCCCTTTATTTTTGAAAATTTCTGTATTTTTATTCAGAGTTTCCATTTCTTTTTCAGTAAAAATTTGTGTATTTTCTAAAATTTGGAAAAGATCGAAATTGTAAGTGGTGATGATATTTTCTCTTAAATCTAAATTAATAAAATAATCTTCAACTTTTAAAGACCTGTGTATTAAACCAAAATTAGATAAGGTATAAACGCTTCCTCTTTTTTCGCCTTCGATATTTAGAAAATTTAATTCTATTAAACTATTTAAGTCTCTTTTTAGAGTTGCAAGAGAAATTTTAGAATCCATGTCCACAGCTGAAAATTCCCCAATTTCAGAGATTGGGTATTTTTGTCCAAATTTGAATTTCTCTAGTAATCTTTCCTGTCTTTGTGTTATTTGTTTTAATTGGCTCATATCTATCTAAAGTATAGCTCATGATGAGCCATAGTCAAGTCTTTTTTGAGCCAAAAAAACTATTCTGGACTACTATTTTTTGCAAATCTGGTTTAACTCACTGCAAGTACTGATAATCAGTGTCATATTTTTGGATAGTTGTTTTTGTCTTGACTTTGTCATGTCTTTTGCTATAATTAAAGAACAAATGGCCAAACGGCCGATGGAGAAAGACCGCGAAAGCGGTCTTTCGAATTTTAAGAATCTAAGTTAAGTAAACTTTTCAAGGATTTCTTTATTTTTGCAAAATTACCTCTAGAGATTTTATACTCCAACTTCCTGATTAATCTCTTAGAGCTAAACACACGTATTTGCGACAACAGCATCTCTCACTCAATAAATTGTACATTTTCATAACATTAATTTCATAATCAATTTTACAAAATAGTTTTAAGTTGAGCTACAAGTTTTTCCAAGCTTTGCTTTTCTATTATCTCGTTTTTGGCTTTTTTGACCATTTCCATCAATTCACCTTTTGGGAGTGCAAGTGCAAATTTTAACTTTTCAGCAAGTGAGTCCGAGCTGTCTTGTTCAACTTTCAGAACCTCCCCCAAAACAGGTGCGAGCATTTCGTTGAAATCGGCTGAGGTAGTTAGTGGCAAACACCCCGCTGCCAGGGCCTTGAATATTGTTTTGTCCAACATGCCGCTTTTAGCAACGTTTACATAAATCTCGTGCGACAGATAGTATTTATAAGTTTCTCCACTTGGGACTGGTCCAATAAACTTTACATTTTCAGAAAGATTTAAATCTTTTTTTAATTTAAAAATCTCCTGTTCATAGTTTGGAAACTTATCTTTACTGGTACCGCCCACAAAGCTAGTTGTAAAATTGACTTTGCCATTTTGCAAGTTAGCCAAAGCTTTTAAAATTATTTCTGGTTTTTTAGACGGGTCCAGGCGGGCGAGCGACAAAATTGAATTTGCAGCTCTCTCAATTTTGTCGCCAGTAATAAGTGAGTCGACATCGACACCTACGGGCATTTGTATTGCATTCTTAAACCTGGCATTGTATGAAGACTTTGAGGTAAAAAAAGTTTTATCCATAAATTTGCAAGCTAGCTTTGTTAGAAAGTTGCCAGCATAATGGTTTCTCCAGAGATAGGTCTTTTTACTAAAAAGTTTCCAAATAGGTCCACCTAAAATAGCATACTCCTGTGACTGATGAATGAAAACTGAGTCATAGTTTTTCAAATTTTGAATTATATAAAAATAAAAATTGAAAATGTAATTTATTTTGACAAAAAAAGAGTCAGTTTCTTTTACTTTACCCAAAGAATATACTTTTGTGTTTTCAAGAAAATCGTATTCACCTACTTTTAAAGCAACCACTGTCACCTGCTCGTAGTTTTTTGACAATTCTAAAATCCATTTATGGAAAAACCCAAGTGTTGCAGATTTTTTATCCACTTCCTGACAGCAAATTAGTATTTTTTTAGGGCTCATGTATTTTGGATTATAGCAAATTTTTTATTACTTTTTTTAGGTCTGCCACATCAAAACCTTCGGCTATATACCCATTTTGCCCATCAACCACCACTTCACCAGCACACCCCACATCTGTCATAATGACTTTCGTACCACATAAAACACTTTCGACTGCCGTCAAACCCCAGCCCTCATACAAAGAAGGTAGCAGGAAAAATCTGGATTCATAATATTCTTTTACCGGGTCTAAAGTCCAGTCAGCCCAAGTTATAAAACTGTTTTGTGAGTCCTTCTGAGTGGAAAATTTTTCTTGTAAAACTTGTTTCAAACTACCGCTACCAACTATTTTGAGAGAGAGCGGCGGCGAAGCCGCCGCTCTCTCTTTTTGTATTTCTTTATTTATTTCCTTAATAGCCAAAATAACATTTTCAATATTTTTTACTTTTTCTATTCTGGACATAATTAAAAAATCTACTTTTTTTTCAAGTTCCTTTCCACTCTCTTGAAGCTTAAATTTACTTTTATCTGTTTCTATCTGTTGTATATAAATTTTGCTTTCCGCAATGTTTAACTTAGCTACCAGATAGTTTTGCATCCTCTTAGAAACCACCCGTATTTTATCTGCCCTTCTAAACACAAAAAGTGAAAGTAAATATTGAAAACAATTTCGCACACTTTCTTTTCTAAAATTTACAGAACTGGTATCTGTATGCATTTGCATTAAGAATTCTGTTACGGATGTGGTTAAAAACTTACAAAGAAAATAACAAATAAAACCTATTTCAAATGGGTCTTGGGAACTGATTGTTACACTTTCTTTTTTTGATATTTTTAAAGTCTTTATGTTTTTTATTAAATTTAAAATTTGTAGTAATTTATTTGCACCATATATTGGCCATACTTCAAAATTGTCTTCCACTATTTTCAGAGCATTTTTATTTTTCGTAAATATAAAACAGATGTATTTTCCAATCTCTCTTTCTTTTGAGTATTTTTTTATACGCTCAAAAACTCTTCCTCCTTTTTTAAAAAGCTTTTCCTCGGTGCCTACAGAGATTAAAATCATACTTAACTAAATTATACACCTTATCTCTCGATAAGTTTCATAATCAATTTTACAATATTTTCCTTGTATTCTGGGTTGCTTTCAGCCACTAAAATAGTGAAGGCTGTCAAGGCAGAAGGAGAGACTTTACCCATGTCCAGCCTTTTGTTTTGTTCCAGATACCAAACAAAAGCAAATGCCCCACTCCTTTTATTGCCATCTGCAAAGGGGTGGTTTTTGATTATGAAGTACAGTAGGTGGGCCGCTTTTTCTTCTACACTACCATACACATGTTTGCCACCAAAGCTTTGCATCACATTGCCCACTATCCCCTCCAAACTTTCTTTGTTTCTATCGGTCGCAAAAAGGTGTGTTGCTTCACCCTTTTTTATTAAAGTTTTTTTCAAATTTTCTATAGCCAATTTTAAATCACTAGCCACCAAGTCCACCTTGCTTTTAGTGACTTTTTTAAGTTCTAAATTTTGCTTATCGTATGAGTCGAGAGACAGCCAAGTATTTGCAAAAAGCTTTATAAGGTCAATGGTGTCTGAACTTTTTAAACTTTCTGCATTCTCTGGCAAAACTTTTTTAATTTCTTCTATCGTTTCTAGAAATTTTTCATAGTTTGCAGCTATTCTGCTTTTATCTACAGTAAAACCATCTATTACATGAGTTTTTAGGACTTTTGTCGCCCATTGGCGAAATTCAGTCGCTTTTTTACTGTTTACCCTATAACCAACAGAGATGATTGTGTCTAAACTATATATGTTCATTTCTCTAGATTTTCCATCTTTTGCAACCTGTGTAATTTTTGCACAGGTTGATTTTTCGTCCAACTCACCTTCTTTGTATATATTTTTAACATGTTTCACTACGACAGTTCTGTCAACATTGAAAATCTGGGCCATTTCATGAGCGTCAAGCCATAAGTTTTTCTCTTTTATAAAAAAATTTACAGGTACATTAAATGTTTTATTGTAAATCGTAATTTTGTCATTTTTCATATGAAATTAGTATAACAAAGGCATTCAACCTGTGCAAGTACGGAACAGGTTCAGCTATTGCTTTTTGGCCTCACAAAACGTTAAGCACATGATATAATTTACCGTATGAAAAAAAAGCTGCTTTTAGCTACTCCAATTTACCACCCAGACATAGGCGGACCTGCCACTTATGTAAAAGAGCTGGTTGAAAAGCTGGGAGATATTTATGACATATCTATTCTGACCTTTGGTGACCAGCTTTCACCTATTTTCCCAAACAGTAAACTTTTTTATGTTAACAAAAATTTATTTTTACCCATTAGACTTACTATTTATTTTTTAAAAAGCCTGAGACACGTCTACACAAATGATTTAGTTTATGTGCAAAATGCTGTGGCAGCAGGCCTTCCGATTGCCCTTACTTGTAAAATTTTAAACAGAAAATTTCTTTTAAAATTTGTTGGCGACGAGGCCTGGGAAAGATCTGCCCAAAATGGGGACACCGAAAAAAAACTAGAGGACTTTTACTTGAACCCAGACAAAAACTTGCGTACTAAAATTTTTCTACAAATACAAAAGTTTGTTTTGCAGCAAGCCACAATTGTGACTACCCCCTCAAAATATTTGAGAGAAAGTATAATGAATTTCTATCAATTAAATCCAGATAAAACCTTAACCAATTACAACGCCTCGAACTTTGAAGTTTTAGATCACAGGGAATTGCAAAAAAATAATCATCAAATCATTACCACCGCCAGACTCACAAAGTTCAAAGGTGTTGATGGCATAATCCACGCTGTCAAAATCTTAAAAGAAAAATATAGTGATATTAATTTTGTAATTTGTGGAGAAGGCCCCGAACTAGAAAATTTAACAAACTTAACAAAGGCACTAGACCTTGAAAGTAATGTTAAATTTTTAGGTAAAGTATCTCGTGATGAAACTTACAGACACAGAAAAGAGTCTGTGGTCTATGTTTTAAACTCTATCTATGAAGGTCTTCCCCATACTGCCCTCTCAACTTTTCAGGCTGAAATCCCCATTATTGCTACCAACATAGCCGGCACAAAAGAAGCTGTTTATGACAACGTCTCTGGTTTACTGGTTGAGCCAAACAATCCACAGATGCTTGCTGAAAAAATAAAAATAATCTTTGAGGATTTTAATGCTGATAGAAAACTCTGTAACAAACTAGTTGCCGGCGGGACAAAGATATTGCATGAAAAATTCTCTTGGGAAAAACACATTGATAACCTTAAAAACTTTTTTTTAAAAATTTCTTAAATTTTATTATTTTCTTTATACCAAACAACAAACTTTTTAATACCGTCTTCAAACTTGGTCTTTGGTTTCCAATTTAAAATTCTTAAAGCTTTTTTTGTGTTAGCATGAGTATTTTCCACTGAGGCAGAGTGAGACATTCTGGAAACCACCTTGGCTTTTAGTCCTAAAACTTTTTCTGTCATTTTCAACAGATCTTTTAGGGCAACTGGTGAAGAGTTGCCAATATTCAAAACCTCGAAACCCACTTTCTTTGCAATACTTTTATTAACAGCATCTACTATGTCTCCTACGTAGGTATAGTCACGCTTACGTATCCCCTTGCCAGAAATTTCTACCGTCTGTCCATTTAGAATAGTTTTTACCCATTTATACAAAACCAAGTTTGGTCTCATCCTAGGGCCGTAGGCATTGAAAATACGCAAAACAACAATGGGCATTTTAAAGTTATGATGATAGGTGTGAGCTAAAACTTCCCCAGCTTTTTTGGTTGCTCCGTAAGGAGAAATAGCAAAGTCGGCCTGCATCTCCTCCGTAAACGGAGCCTTGTTTTTGTTTCCATACACAGACGACGAAGAAAAGAAAATTAATTTATTAACTTCAACATTTTTAGCAGACTCTAGTAAATTCAAAGTGCCGGTTATATTTGTATCTATATATTTGTGAGGCTCTAAAACCGCATTTCTGGTGTCAGCAATCGCTGCTAGATGCACCACCACAGACGGTTTGTATTTTTGAAATATCTCCTCTACTTTTTTTCCATCTTTTAAATCTACCTCAAAAAATACCAACTTTGCATTGCTTAAATTGTGTCTGATATTTATTTTCTTGTCATCACTCTCCACGGGAAGAGT
Organism: bacterium; assembly: GCA_043719155.1. Lineage (GTDB taxonomy): Bacteria > Patescibacteriota > Minisyncoccia > Phycocordibacterales > UBA5272 > JBBQKQ01. The sequence goes on from JAYSUJ010000038.1 coordinate 49,875, forward strand.
GAGATTGTCTATGACTATGACTTTTCCCCATTTTTTGTTCTTTAATACATCGTCCAAAAAATGCGAGCCAATAAAACCTGCCCCACCTGTTATCAAAATAGTTTTTTCGTTGGACATATAACCTTTAATACAGAGAATTATAGCATAAAATTACCTGACCCCTGACGTTTGTGTAGACAGTGTTTTTAACATATAATAATTACATATGTTAGTTAATCTAAAAATGAGATTATTTGAGTCTTTACAATTTTTTTACAAAAAAAGATTTAAATCATTCTTCATGACAAAAGTCATCCACAAATACATAGAAAATTTTAACACTCCAAATGGGGAGGATTTAATTTACAGAGACTTTCAACTTAGCAGTGAGAGTCGCCACCGAAATCACCAAACACCCCTTAGTCAACTTAGATTTTTAGAAATTTTCCTAACAAACCTTAGTCCCAAAAATATACTTGAGGTTGGCACATTCGTTGGTTACACCACCTATAGACTTGCTAAATATTTTCCAAATTGCCAAGTCACCACAATTGAAAAAGAACACAAGTACGCTGCATCTGCTCAGGTAATGTGGAAAAAATATTGCCCAACCTCAGAAATCGAAATTAAAGAAGGCGACGGAAAACTTGTCCTAAAGCAACTAATCTTAGACCAGAAACAGTTTGATTGTATTTATATCGATGCTAACAAATCTGAGTATATAGAATATTTTAAGTCAGCACTACAACTAAGAAGCCCAAAGGGTTATATAATCGTTGACAACGTCCTTTGGGCTGGACTAACTGCTTACCCAAACACCAGTTTTTCACACCCAAAGATCATGAACGACTTGGTCGAGTTAGTAAAATCTCTCGAGCTAGAATTTTCAATTATCCCAGCCTGGGATGGATTACTCATTTGCCAACCTTCAGATAAGTAGTATTATATAGGTATAAAATACATGAGAGAGAAAAACACCGGGACTGTACTTTTAAAAAATATGAACGCAGAAGTGCTTAAGAACTGGAAACAGCAATTTGGAAAGAAGCCGTATTTGGAATCAGTCTGGAGAAGAACCCAAGAAAGCTACAATACAAATAAATCGGGGTGGAAAAGTGAAGAGGACTTTCGAAGACGCATGGTCCAGTTTAAGTATGATTTTGCAGTCATTAAACAAGAAGGGAGTAATAATTTGATTTGCAAGAAGATGTTTATCTGGCTACATCTTTCCCTTCCAAAAGTTGAACTTGAAAAATATCTAAAGAGAAACATAGATATTCTTAAAAAGAATAGATACACAGAAAATGATGCTGACATATTTACTAAAAAAGAATACACTGTTTCATTCAAAAAAAATATCCCAAGTAAACTAGACCTTGAAAATGGAACACAAGAAAAATTTACCAAGAAAGGCTATGAGACCTTAGAAATGTTAATTAGTAATTATGAAGTTCGGGAGACAGCTCTGGGAAAGCCCTGGGAAACGCTGGAGGTTGGTTATAGAAAAATCTTGAAATCAGGTACTCCTGAAATAAAACCACTTTCTGTCGATTTGATCGAGCAGTACTTGCCCGCTGAAGTAGAGATCGGCTCTGGTGCGTCATACGAAATAGGTGTTCCACCTCTACACAACTTGCACCACTATTTTTATGTAAGTGACGAAGGTAAAAATTTTTACCTTGGGGGAGATAATGACAATCTCTTAAAAGACTTTAGTGACAATGAAGATATTTTTTTAAAGAAAACTTGTAAAGTGGTAACTAAATCCATCAAGGTAAAAGAGGGTGTTTTTCTTAAAAACTTGTACAAAATGTATAAGCAAAAAAAGTTTATAGGCAAGATAAACGTTAACAGCTTTGATGGATTACACTTAAGGAGCGGGTTAATTAAAGAGAAATTCCTGAGAGAATGGAGCAAAGACAAACTTCGCCCAATCTTTGAAAGACAAAAAAAATCAAAGGCCCTGTTTGTAGTTGGTTTACATGCCGATAGGCGACAAACTCAGCAATATGCAAGAGAACAAGGTTTGCAGATAATCCATATTGATTCTGAGGGTTTTGAAAAAGATACTTTTATCAAGAACTACGCAAAGGAGTCCCTACAAGATGGAGATATTTTAATCCGAGCAAAAGCTTCTGAATTTGGGAAGGTTCTAGCTAAAATCCTTAAAAAATAACCCACCCACCCACATGAAACTACCCCTTGTTTTATCGAGCCGGGACAGAAAAATCGGACTTACTAGATGGAAAAAACAATTTGCAAAGAACCCCAGGCAAGAGGTTATCTGGAGAAGAAACCAAATACCAGCAAACAAAGACATTTCAAACTGGAAAACAGCAGAGGATTCTAGGTGGCGTATCTTACATGCAATAGACTCATACTCACTCAAAACAAACGGATTGAAGCAGGTAAATTTCTGTTTGAAAAGTATGTATCTTTGTATTAACCACTGTTTACCAAGACAAGAATTAGCTGAGGTTTATAGTAACGCACTTAAGCAAATTGAATCCAGAAATTTTAAAGAAATAAAGACTCTACACAAAACTGTTTTTAAAAAAAAAGACCTCAGAGTAGAAGTGACACACTTAGACACACAAGAAAAGAAGGACAAATTTTATCCAAACATTTCCCCTAATTACGAAATCTTGGATATTAAACTTTTTTTTGGGAAAAATAAACTTACAATAGAAAAAAAGTCGTCTCCGTGGATGGCTCTCAAGAGTGGTATAAGAGTCAGAAAAGAAAGAGGAAAACCAACTTATACAAAATCAATTCGGGAAATCCAAAAATATTTACCTTGCCAAGTAGAATTAGGCAGTGGAGTTTCAACTGAACTTGGTATACCCCCTATAAATTATTTATACGACACATATCAGGTTACCAACAGAGAAACAGGAAAACTAATTTTCGGCATTGAAGACACCCTATTTGAAAAAATTATCAATGACGTAGAGAGTTTCCTGCAAAAAACCTCCAAGGTAATGGTTTCTGCCTGGGAAGCAAATGAGAACTCTATTTTTTATATGCTACTTAAAAAAGGTATTGAGAAAGGGGTTTTTCTGCAGCCAATTATAACCAACAACTACGATAATATACTTAAGCTTCATAACATAAAAATAAATACCATTCGTAGATTTGACGAGAAAAAGGTGGACACTTTTCGTTTTCACCCAAAGGCTAAATCACTTCTAGTTATAGGGGTTCACGCTGACAGAAGAAATATCCATGATCTAGCTAGAAAATCAGGTCTCAAAGTAATTTTTGTCGACCCGGAGGTTTACTTAGAAAGCTCTGGCAGGCAAACCAAATATCAACTTGAATCCCCCCAAGATGGGGATCTCATATTCAACCTTACGGCGTCAGAGTTTGCAAAGATATTTAGCCAGGAAATTATTGATATCTAGTAATTTTAGCGAGTTAGATCTGTACTAAATGTAGTATAATATTCTCGTGAAGATCCTAATAGCTACCCCAATATTCCACCCTGAGAACCATAGAATAACTAACTTTGTTAGTAGTTTTTATGATTTTGCAAAAAAAGATAACAGCGTACACGTTGTGGCTTTTGGGAAGGCCCACACAAGCAGTGATTCAAACATCAACATTATCAATAAGCGTGAAAATATGATTGTTAGAAATTTAAAATTTATTTTTTCAATCATAAAAAATAGGGACGTGGATTTTATTTTTTGCCAAAATGCTATTACAGCAGCAATTCCCTCATTGATTGTAGCAAAAATTTTCAAGATAAAACTTGTGGTAAATTTTAGTAATGACGAAATTTACGAAAGGTTTTTATTTTTACATAAAAATAACATCAGTTTAGAAGATTTTTATAAAAAACAACCCACGCTAAACATAGGTTTTTACCTGAGATTCCTGACTTCGATTCAAAAAAATATTTTAAAATTTGCGGATGTTGTAGTTGTGCCTAACGATTACTTTAAAAGAATATTTTGCGAAAAATACCAGCTAAAGCTGAGCAACTTTGTCACAATTTATCCATTTATAAGCGATAAAAATGAATCACCATTTGAAACCACCAAAGATTTGTTTTCATTAATGACTTCTGTTGCATTGCAAAGCAACGCGGAATCAGAGGTTAAAAACCTAATTTTGGCCATAAAGAAACTTCATAAAGTCTATCCTAATTTAAAATTAAATATTTTTGGAGATGGAAGTTCAAAGGAATTTCTTATTAATTTTTCCATAAAAAACCAGACGAATACTTTTATTTATTTTCATGGCAAAGTTTCGAATACAGAACTAACGCATTACAAAAAAATGTCGAGCACATTTATCTTATTATTTCCCTCGGTCAGAAACTTTTTTAATTTATTTGAAAATTTTGAGTACAGAACTATCTCACTTTTTAGTAGCAATAGAATTGCCCAAGAGCACATAATGAATCTAAAAAATGGCTTAATGTTTGACCCTGAAAATCCGAACGACCTTGAGGAAAAAATATCTCAAATCCTAGTTGACAAAAAATTGCGAGATGCGGTCTTGGAAAATTCAGCTCGCGAGCTTGAGCGCACCTACAATTTGAATAAGTATTTGAGCTGCTTATTAAATATAGTTAAAAAACAAATATGAAAGCAACACTGACCAAACAAGAATGGGAAAACTGGAAAGAGCAGGAATTTTTGGTTATCAAACAAATACTCAAAACAAAAGAGATAATTCTAGACGAAAACCAAAACCATATATCTGGTGAGAGGTTTTTAATGAGCGGCAAAAAACTAGTACTGCAAGGTTTACACTCTCCTACAGCAAAAAAAGTAATAGTAAAGTATAGTAGTGACCCAGAGTCGACCGAAGAGATTGTGGACGAAAGAAGGAGAAAGAAAAACCTCGAAGAAATTCATTTTGGCTACAAATCAATTTATTTCCCTGTCGAGATATTTTACGAAGAAACTAAAATTTATACTATTTTAATTACTGAATATATCGAACAACCTGAGGTTATCATCAAACTTCCAATTCAAGAACAATTTTTTCTGAGTTTGAAAGCCCTCGAGGCTTTTGAAGGTGTTCACAGTGTTGTAACTTCTCACTCCAAAGCTCTCTCACAGCTTCAGGAACCATTTTCCGCTAAAAAATATTTATCTGAGTTTATGAAGATGTTTCAGGAAACACAAGTAAACATTCCAGATTTGATAGAAACCTTATCCGCACTTCAAAGCGCAAAAAAGTTTTTAGAAGAAAACAAGCCACTTATAGATAAGTATTGTGATTTTTTAACCCATAACGACTTTGTTCCACACAATATGAGGATAATGAATAACGACATTGTTGTACTAGACCACTCCTCCCTGATTGTTGGAAATAAATATGAAAGCTGGGCTCGATACCTAAATTTCATGGTTTTGTATAGCCCGGAATTGGAAAACCTACTTTCTTCTCATGTAAAAAAAAATCGCAATGACGACGAGTACCTAATGTTGCGAGTTATGCGCGCTTACAAAATCTCATTTCTGATAAACTTTTATTCAAAAGCCATCAATAAAACTGAGGGGGGACTACACATTATTACAAGCAACCGACTAACAATGTGGACAAAAAATCTCCTCTCAATACTGGAGGATACAAAAATTCCTGAGCAACTCACCCTAGAGCATCACAAAATTTTGAATGAGCACAGAAGTGTAGAAGAAAAAAAACGACACAAAGAAATAAGTGGCTAAACCCCTAATTTTTTAAAGTTTTCCATTATCTTTTTGTTGGCAAAAGCAAAAACTTTTTGTTTGTCGAAACTTAATTTTATTTCATTATAATTTTCATCTGTGACGATACCCCCTGCCTCTAGTATAAAAGACATAGCAAAAAGGATATCAAAAACACTTACTTGAGAATAGACGCAAATATCTGCACGCCCACAACCAACGAAACAAAAGTCTAAAGCTGAAGAACCTAAACACTTAAATGTTTTTACTGTAAAAATAATTTTTTCATATACATTTACGGCCCATTTTCTCAAGTTGTTTTCACGTCCAGGATGCAAAATAATGGTGGACTTTTCAAGTTGAAAACAATCTGAAGTTGTGACCTGAGCACCATTCACAAAAGCTCCCTGTCCCAAATTAACAGAAAACAGTTCATTGGTAATTGGATTAAAAGCTCCTCCGCAAACAATTTGACCATTAGAAAAAAAAGAAATGCAAACAGCATAATGAGGTATACTTTTTATAAAGTTTGAAGTTCCATCAATAGGGTCTATGCACCAGAATGAATCTTCCACTTTAAAAACTTCACCACCACTAATCTCCTCTGAATAAATTTTTTCACCTGGGTATACTTCTCCTATTTTACTAGAAATAAAGTCATTTACCATAACGTCCACACTCGTCACCAAGTCCCTCTCGGAATCATTTTTTTTTTCCACGGAGAAATTCTCCACTTTTTTTTCTAAAAGAATTTTACCTGCGTGTTTTAAAGTTTTTAAAACAAAATTATATCTGCCAGAAGCTTCCATATAAATAAAATTATAACATAAAATGAAAATTGAAATATGATATAATAAGCGCATGAAAAAGACTGCATTAGTTACTGGAGGCGCTGGATTTATAGGCTCAAACCTATGTAAAAAACTCCTGAGTGAAAATTACAACGTAGTTTCATTAGATAATTATTTCACCGGATCAGAGGCAAATCATATCGAGGGGGTTACATACATATCCGGACATACAAAAAACATAGCTGACTTGGTAAAAGTAGAAGTAGTCATAGTCTACCACTTGGGTGAATACTCCAGAGTGGCAGAAAGCATTAACGAGCCTGACACTGTTTTCGATTTAAATTTAACAGGTACCATTGCAGTTTTAGAGTTTTGTAGAAAAAAGGACATCAAACTAGTTTACGCAGGTTCTTCAACAAAATTTGGAAAATCTCACGATGGAGAGACAGAGGGTTCAAATCTTTCGCCTTACACATGGGCAAAAGCCACACTTACCGATTTAGTTGTTCAATATGGAAAATGGTACAGCTTAAAATACGCAATTGTCTATTTTTATAACGTCTATGGCGAGAAAGAGCTGTCTGGAAAATACGGTACCGCAATTGAGGTTTTCAAACAAAATCATCTAAATGATTTACCTCTACCTGTTCGTTCACCTGGTACACAGACACGAATTTATACAGACGTGAGGGACACAGTAAACGCAATTGTTTTAGTTGGCGAAAAAGGAGAAGGTGACAATTTTGGAATATCAGCAAAGGAAAGTTTTTCTATTTTAGAAGTCGCAAAAATGTTTACTGGCTCGGCTGTAGAAATTTTACCTGAAAGAAAAACCAGCAGAACTGAGTCTATGGTTAATTGTGAGGAGATCGAAAAGCTAGGATGGAAACAAAAGTTTTTACTTAAAGACTACATAAAAAATACTGTAGACAAGAAAGGATAGTGAGTATGAAGAAAAAGAAGATTTTAATTTTTACCCTCTTTTACTACCCCAACCCAGTTTCTGGTGCTGAAGTTGCTGTAAGGGAAATTACTGACAGACTTAAAAATGAAGATTATGAATTCCACGCGTTGACAATGCGAGGCACCACTGGGCTAAAAAATTCTTCCCAGGAGGAAAACGTTCTGGTACATAGAATTTTTCCTGGAATAAATACAAAGCCAACCCTTGGTGATTTTGCAAAGTTTCCCTACAATTTTTACAAAAAATTTTTTCAAATTTTTGCTGGTTTAAAGGCTGTTCAACTGCATTTAAAATATAAGTACGAGGCAATCTGGGTTTTAATGCCCCACTCTGCTGGTGCCCCAGCTGGATTATTTAATTTATTTTTTCCAAAAATACCTATAATTTTAACCCTGCAAGAGGGTGACCCGATAAACGAAATTGAAAAAAGTGTTTTACCCCTATGGCCGCTCTTCACTCGTGTTTTTAAAAAAGCTACGGTAGTTCAAGCTATCTCCAGCTATCTCGGTGACTGGGCAAGGGTCAGAGGCTCGAAATGCCCTATACACGTGATTTATAACGGTGCAAATGAAAACGACTTTAAAGAAAATTTGGATGAGGATCTGATGCAAAAAATGCGTCAAAAAATTAGTAAAAAATCTGACGAAGTGATATTGGTTACAGTTTCGAGATTAGTAGAAAAAAATGCTATCGATGATGTTATAAATTCTTTAGTGTATTTACCTAATAAAATAAAATTTATTATTGCTGGAGATGGTGAAGACTTGGCTAAACTAACTCAACTAAAAACTAAATTGAAACTAGAAAATAGGGTTACTTTTCTGGGACAAATTGACAGGAATGAAACTGCTGTTTTGAGAAGACTCGGGGATATTTTTGTGAGGCCCTCGCGAAGTGAGGGCCTCGGGAACTCTTTCGCTGGAGCTTTTGCTGCAAAAATACCAGTTATTGCTACCCAAGAAGGAGGCATTGCCGAATTTCTTTTTGATAAAAACAGAAATCCAAAACGGGCAGCCACTGGTTTTGCTGTCGACAAAAACTCACCTACTCAAATAGCAGACCAAGTCAAGTTTATATTGGCCAATCCAGAAATTACCAAGGAAACGGTAAACAATGCTTACAATTTAGTACTGGAAAAATACCGTTGGGACAGCATAGCGAAAGAAATGAAAGAAAAAATATTTGATTATGTATTAAAAGGTAAAGTAAAAATATGAAAAAAGGAGAAATCTTAAGGGAAAAAAAAATTGGGTTTATTGGCCAAGGTTTTATTGGTAAAAGTTACAGTGACGACTTTGAGTCGAGAGGTTTTCTGGTTGTTAGATATTCACTTGACCTAGAATATGTTGGAAACAAAGAAGAACTTCTAAACTGTAAAGTTGTTTTTGTAGCTGTAAATGCAGCAACAAAACCACTTGAAGGACAGTTGCGGGATGACGGCAACCAGAAGACTTTTTTTGATGACAGTAATATTAAGGCGGTAATACCTTTAACAAAACCAGGTACTGTAATTATTTTAAAATCTACCCTACCCCCAGGAAAAACAGTTGAGATTCAAAAACTTTTTCCAGATAGGAAAATTTTTCATTCTCCTGAATTTCTAACAGAAATGACCGCAAAAGATGACGCTAAAAAACCTATGCGAAATATTGTTGGTGTGCCGGAAATGTCAGCTGAAAACATAGAAATAGCCAGCGAAATACTGACAATGTTTCCACACTCTGACTATCAAAAGGTTTTACCATCTACTGCAGCTGAATTAATAAAATACGGTGCCAACGCTTTTCTATTTGTGAAAATTCTTTTTTCCAATGTTTTTTACGAGCTTGCCGAAAAACACGGGCAGGATTGGGACATTATAAGGGAGGCAATAGGGGTAGACCCCAGAATAACTCCACATCATATGGACCTACATTTAAAAAATGACCCCACAGGAGTTATGAACAGGAGAGGAGCCGGAAGAAGTTGTTTTATAAAAGACATGGCCGAGCTTTCCGAACTTTTTGCCACCGACCTTCCACATGAAAAAACTAGTTTAGAACTCTTGAGAACCATGGAAAAGAAAAACAGCGAGCTATTACAAAAGTTCAATAGATATTTAAATATTTTAGAAAGTGTTTACGGGGAAAAGCCGTTGAAGTAATTTTGCAAATAAAAAGGCGGCTCGCTTGCACTCGCCGCCTCCCAACATTTGTGCCTTAAATTTTACAACCCCATCTTGACCTTTATCATGTAGATCACCACGCCGAGAACGGCGGAGGCGATCGCCATCATGTAGGACAGGCCAATCATGTTTGACTTTTCAGTCAAAATTGAGTGGACAGACAGTGCAAACATGAGTATGCAAAGTCCGACGAGAAAGTGGAAAATCGCGGCAATCATGGAATTACTCCTTTGGTTGTTGAGAAATATATTGTAACATAGAAATATAGTTTGTCAATCTTTTCTGGATGACAAATACGAAGCTATAACAAAAAATAAACCAATCAGACCTGTAACAACTTCTGGTATATGAACAATCAGACTCAGTAACATACAAAAACCAAGTCCAAAAATTGCCCAGTGGGCACCATGCTCTAAATACTTTAACTCATTCAAGGTTTTTTGTTCTACCATAAGTAGTGTAAAACTACGCACAAAGTAGGCTCCTATTCCCAACCCCACACCAATTACTAACAGATCTTTAGAAATTGCAAAAGCCCCAATTACTCCATCTAGTGAAAATGCAGCGTCTAAAATATTTAAATAGATAAATAAAGTTAGCCCTCCTGTGACGACTTTTTCTAAACCTTGACCCATGACATTGGTCACGCCCTGCATTAAAACAAATAAAGTTATCCCTACAATACCCGCGACTAAAATCTCTAAAGCGTGTTCCGGGACAAAGTAAGCACACCCAAGTAAAACAAAAAGTGCAAACAATATTTCCACAGACTCAACACTAGCAAAACTCTTCATTTTTTTCTCAATTTGATGTATCCAATGTACATCTTTAGTGTCGTCTATAAAGTACTTCAAGGCTACAAGCAATAAGAAAATACCCCCAAATGCCCCGATACTATAATGAGCCTCAGATAGCCGCAAACCATAGCTGGCTGGCTCAAAAATAGCCAAATTTAGGACATTTAGTATACCTAGTCCAGATACAAGGGAAACTATAACCACAGGCAAAACCACCCTAGTACCAAAGACTGCCAGCCAAATCCCCCAATTAATAAATCTTTTTTGCCAAACAGGGCTCATTTTTTCTAGAACTTTCGCGTTCACCACTGCATTATCAAAAGAAAGAGTTATCTCTAAAACGATTAAAATTAGAACTGAAAACAATGCTTGTGAACCTAGATTGAAGTAAACTAAAGCGACACAAAATAAAGTTAGCACAGTTGGGACCAAAAAAAACTTTTTAAAAATTTGCATTTACCTATTTTATCACATTTCAAGAAACCCGAACTAAAATATACTTACATAATTCATTGGGTCTTTAAATATTTTAGAATTTTTTTCTAAATCATTTATATGCCCATATCCGTCAAACCCTTCCCAAGCGTTTGCGCTATCAACAATATCAAAATATTCTTTTGTAATGACTTGGACATGCAAATGTGGAAACCAAAAACCATTTTCTGATTTTGTACCTACGACACCTATGACCTCTCCTGCTTTTATAATTCCGTTTTTTCTATAGGAATTTTCAGGCGACAAATGACCATACAAAATGCAAATATCAAGTTTTTCTACATACCCAATCAACATCTGACCCCAACCATGTTTGAGAGGATAATCATTTTCAATGTGCACTATTTTCATTTCGTGATTTGCATAAATTTTGGTGCCAGACGGCACATTAAAATCTACCCCCAGATGAATAAAGTTACCAGTTTTTTCTAAATAGCTACCTTTCCATAAAAAAGATCTATTTTCAAGCCATCCACCATAGGTAAAGTCTACACTATATTTTTTTGCTGCATAATCTACAACTTTTTGACAGAAATCCGAGTCCAGTAAATCCCCACTCTCAACATTTTCAACATAACACTTTGCCTCGTCATTCAAATTTACATAAGCAAAAATACTTTTTTCTAAGTCTTTAAACATAATTTAAAATAATTAAAGTAATAATACTTGCGAACTTAGCATTAGGCTTGCTCCTTTTTAACAAAATGTTAGACTGTAGTAATGTTTAAAACAGAAAAATTAGTTAACGATCCTAGAGCCATCAAAGCCCTAACAGG
>JAYSUJ010000039.1:0-23068 GCA_043719155.1 bacterium
CAACCGCCGCTTTTATATTTTTCCAATTTTTGTTTCTATAATATAAAAGTAAAAATATATTATGCATAGTGAAGAAAAGATGTTTAAAATCCAAGACAGGATAGAAGACCTAAGAAATAAAAATTTTAAAATAGAGGCGTTTTATTTTGCCTCACAGATTATTGAAAACATATTGCTACAAATTTTAGATGCTAGGCAAAATTCTTTTTTTGTAGCAAGGTTAGAGCGAGACAAAGAAAGTTTTAGGCGAGGGCGTAGACGTCGTGAAAGTGCTAAACCTAGGCTAGAGGAAAAAACTTTGGGTGAGTTAATAGGAAAGTTTATAAAAATCTGTGACGACGAAAATTTGACTTTAGATCTGCAAGACATAAATTACTTTCGTAAAAAAATAGTACATCAAATTTTTAGTGCTGAGCTGGACACTATCAATGCTGAGGCCGATACATTTCACGAGATGTATGAAAGTGTTTACACTCGTCTTATTGCCTTTTATATCAAGATGCTAAATACCGAGATGGAGTATTTGGACGATCAGTTGGGGTAGTAAAAGCTCTAAAAACCGTAAATTGTAGCAAAAATACAGCTAAATTTACGTTTTACTTGCAATTTCTTGTAAATTGTGTATAATATATGGAGTATATTTATGATAAAAAATAATCAAAAACATAAAAAATTGGTTGAACTCAGAAAAAAATATCAATCATTGAAGTCTGGAAAAGAGGGACTTTTAAACATGCTTGAAGAAGTAGAGCTTGCAGAGTCAGTCTATAACTCAAACGCTATAGAGAATTCTACTTTGACTTTGCCTGATACAGAAAGAATACTGCTTGATTTAGAAGTATCAAAAGACTACACGCTACGCGAAGTTTTTGAAGCTAAAAATTTAGCCAGAGTTTATGAGTATTTAAAAATTAAGAAAGATGTAGTAATTTTAAATCAGGAAACTATTCTCTTTCTCCATGGACTGCTCATTGGTGGTATAGACGACAGTATTGCAGGCAGATGGAGGAAAGAGTATGAATATGTGCGTGTAGGGTCGCATACAGCCCCCGCACCAGAGCATATTGTACGCATGATAGAGGTGCTACTCCATGAGTATAAAACAAATCAAGAGTTAAATTTTTTTCAAAAAATTGCCTATTTTCACTTACAGTTTGAGACAATACACCCGTTCAATGATGGTAACGGCCGTATTGGTCGCGTACTTATAAACATGCAACTACAAGAATTTGGTTATCCAAATATAATTATTCGCGACAAGGAAAAGCAGTTGTATTATAAAACTTTTAAAGATTTTAGAGAAAAAAATGCCACTAAAAGTATGGAACAAGTTATTTACCTGTCATTGTCAGAAGGTCTAAATAAGAGGTTGGCTTATCTGGAGGGTAAAAGTATAATCACGCTTTCTGAGTATGCAAAGCAAAAGTCTATCCCATTAGCAAACCTTATCAACCAAGGTGGCAGACAAACCATACCAGCATTTCGCGAGCGAGGTGTGTGGAAAATAGGTGTATCTTCGGTGGTATAATATATACATGAAAGAAACCAAAGATTTAAATAATAGACTCTGGGCCGCCGCAGAGCAACTTCGCGCCAATGGGAGCTTAAAATTAAATGAAATAGCCGAGCCTATACTAGGGCTGATATTTTTAAAATTTGCAGATTTAAAGTTTAAAAATAAAACAAAAGAACTTGTCGAAAAAAATGCACAAACTAGTGGTCGTAAAAAGCCAATTTCCAAAGATGACTATGTTTCAAGTGGAGTATTATATATTCCAGAAAAGGCCTCATTTGAATATTTGTTAACACTGCCCGAAAGTGAAAACATTGGCAAAGAAATTAATGAAGCTATAAAAATAATAGAGCAAGAAAACGCCGAACTTTCTGGTGTACTGCCAAACAATTATTCAAATATTTCCAACAAAGTCGCGGAAAATTCGCGACTACTTCTCGTCTTGCTAAAAAGTTTCAACCAAATTCCTGAAACTATTTCCGGGGACGCTTTTGGTGAGATTTACGAATTTTTCTTGGGTGAATTTGCAAGGTCAGAGGGACAAAAAGGTGGCGAATTTTTCACTCCTCAGTCTATTGTAAAGCTGATTGTAGAAATTTTAGAGCCTTATAATGGCAAAGTTTTTGACCCAGCTTGTGGCTCGGCTGGTATGTTTGTAGCTTCTGCCAAGTTTGTAAAAGAGCATAGTAAAAATGACCAAAACATCATGAACAAAGTCCAGATATTTGGCCAAGAAAAAGGTGAGGGTAATGTGAAAATAGCCAAGATGAACTTGGCAATACACGGTCTTTCTGGAAAGATAGATGTGGTTAATTCTTTTTATGAAGACTCGTTTAACTCTGTGGGCAAGTTTGACTATGTTTTGGCCAACCCACCTTTTAATGTAAAAGGCAAAGACAAAAATAAACAAATAGTTATCGACGAGGCAAAACTAAAAGACGACGCGCGCTACAATTTTGGTTTGCCGCTAACAGGTAAAAATGAAATTATAAATGGAAACTATTTGTGGATACAAATGTTTGCGAGTTGTCTTTCTGACACAGGTCGGGCCGGATTTGTTATGTCCAACGCTGCGAGTGATGCTGGCAATGCAGAAGGAAAAATACGCGAAAAACTTGTCAACTCAAGTGTGGTGGACTGTATTGTTTCTGTCGGTCCAAATATGTTTTTAAATGCAACGCTCCCTTGCACTTTATGGTTTTTTGATAAAAGAAAAAAGGGAACAGACAGAGAGAAGAAAATACTTTTTATAAATGCAACTGAAATATATACAGTAGTCGACCGCGCCCACAACACTTGGAGTGGAGATCAGATAATAGAAATATCTGAGATTGTAAAAAGTTACAGAGAAGAAGAGGGCAGTAAAAAGTACAAAGACGTAAAAGGTTTGTGTAAAGTTGCGACAATAGAAGAGGTGCAAAAGTCTGGGTTCAGTTTGAACCCCGGACGATATGTGGGCACTGTCGAGGTCGAGCAGTCAAAAGAAAATTTTACAGAAAGTATGCAAAAACTACAAACAGAATTTTTAAATTTAACCAAAGAGGCCCACACATTAGAAAAGAAAATTACTGAGAATTTTAAAAAATTAAATATATGAAAATGGAAATGATACATTCTCTGACAAATAACTTTGAGTCCAGTAGTCACAAGTCCGACGATGGATTAGAATTTTGGTTGGCACGAGACTTGCAGCATTTGTTGGGTTATGCAAAATGGGAGAACTTTATTTCTGTTATCAACAGAGCTAAAACAGCTTGCGAAATATCTGGACAAGTTTGTCAAGACCATTTTCCTGATATCAGGAAAATGGTGGACATAGGATCTGGCGCACAAAAAGAAATAGAAGATTTTATGCTTACGCGCTACGCCTGTTATCTGATTGCCCAAAATGGTGACTCAGCCAAAGAAGCAATTGCATTTGCTCAAGCATATTTTGCCGTGCAGACTAGAAACGCAGAACTTATTAATAAAAGACTAGAAGAATTAGAGAGAATACAGGCTCGTAAAAAACTTACTGTAACAGAAAAAGAACTATCTACAGTTATATTTCAACAAACCAAAGGTAGCCAAAATTTTGCCCTCATACGAAGCAAAGGTGACATAGCTTTTTTTGGAGGCAAGAGCACGGCAAATATGAAAATAATTTTGGAATACAGGGAACAGTCCTATTGCTGACTTTATGCCAACCATACTTTTAAAAGCCAAAGATTTTGCAACCGAGATAACCATACACAATGCCAAAGACAAAAAGATGTACACAGAAACTCAAATATCCAATGAACATGTTATAAACAACAAAGTAGTGCGAAACACTCTTATTTCGCGTGGCATAGTACCTGAAAGTTTGCCTGCAGCAGAAGACTTGAAAAAGGTGGCAAGGAAGGTTGAGGGTGAAAGTAAAAAAGACATTAAAAAGTTGATTTCAAAGAAAGATTAATATGCAACTCTCAAAAGAACAAATTAAAAATGGGTGGAGGGTGGTGAAGTTGGGTGAGGTTGTTACCATACTTGATGGTGACAGAGGTTCAAATTACCCTAAACAAAATGAGTTTTTTGATAATGAATTTTGTTTATTTTTAAATACTAAAAATGTCTCAGGCCAAACTTTTGATTTTCAAGAGAAAATGTTTATAACGAAAGAAAAAAGTGAGCTGTTACGTAAAGGTAAAATGTTAAGAGGTGACTATGTATTAACGACAAGGGGTACTCTCGGAAATTTCGCATACTATTCTGATAAAATTACATACGAAAATGTTCGGATTAATTCAGGTATGGTAATTTTAAGAACAGAAAATGTTATCTTAAATAATAAATTTTTAGGACAATATTTAAACTCATCATTTTTTAAAAAACAAGTTTCATCTAGAGCCTCTGGAAGTGCTCAGCCTCAGCTTCCCATTAGGGACTTATCTACTTTTGAAATTCCACTACCTCCACTAAAAATTCAAGAAAAGATTGCTGGGGTTTTGTGTGCCTTTGACGACTTGATAGAAAACAATGACAGACGCATAAAAGTTTTAGAGGCAATGGCACAAAAGCTATACACGCAGTGGTTCGTCAATTTCAAATTCCCCGGACACGAAAAAACAAAAATGGTTGACTGTGAAAATCCTGATTTTGGTATGGTTCCAGAGGGGTGGGAGGTAAAGAAGCTGGGAAATATTTGTGAGATAGTACTGGGTGGTACGCCTAGTAGAGCCAAAGAAGAATATTGGGAAAACGGAAATATTCCTTGGATTAATTCTGGAGCAGTAAACAATTTTAGAATTACAAAAGAAAGTGAATTCATAACTGAATTAGCGCTTAAAAAATCAGCAACAAAGCTACTTCCGAAAAAAACAACTGTACTTGCTATAACTGGTGCAACACTTGGGCAAGTCAGTTTAACTGAAATAGAGTGTTGTGCAAATCAGTCAGTAATAGGGGTTTACGATAAAGACAAAGTATTAGATTTGTATATTTATTTAAAAATAAATGAAATTATAGAATCAATAATTTCTCATGCAAATGGAGGTGCCCAACAACATATAAACAAAGATGTTGTAAACAATGTTTTGGTGATAATACCAGAAGAAAAAATTCTTCTGAATTTTAATAAAATTGTAGATCCAATTTTCGAAGAAATTTCAAAACTACTTTTTACTAATCAAAACCTAAAAAAGTCTCGTGATTTTTTAATTCCGCAGTTAGTCAGTGGGAGGGTTGGAATAAGATAAATTTATGGATAATTATTTAGCACATTGCGAAAAATTTCACCAACATGGTGAAGTGTTTGTCACAATTTTGTCAGGGGTTCTTGTTTTTGTTATTTCACAATTTTTACTTGAACTAGTGATTAAACCAGTTGTTAATCATAAAAAAATTATCGCCAAAATTGATAATAAGCTAAAATATTATGATAATGTGGTTACCAATCCCCCGATTGGAGGTGTATATGATGTGCATAGTAAAGAGAAATACATGGAAGCAACAAATGCATTTAGAGATTTATCTTGTGACTTAGAATCTAGTTTTAATACAATACCACTGAAATTTTGCTGCTGTCTTCTGAATATTGTTAGAAACAAAAATGAAATTAGAAAGTCCGCAATCAATCTAATTAAACTTTCAAATTTTTCTGGTCAGTATGATAAAACTGGAACGGTAGATGTACTCCTGCTTGCTAGTAATGCAATTGACGAGGTGAAAAAAAACTTGAAGATAGAAAATTAAAAATGAAAGTACAAAAATTATTTTTGAATGAAATAAAAACAAGTCTAACTAAATTAGATTCAAACGGAGAGTCTTTAAAATATCCAAATTTTTGTAAGTATTACATTAGATGTGCGATGGGTATACACGAAAGAAAATATTTTGAAGATATCTGCACACGTACAAAGGAATATTTGGATGAAGATTTTGATAAAAAAGCTCAGAAAAATTTTCACCAAAGGTCATGGGAAATGTATATGGTAAATCTAATGCTAAATAATAGTAAAAGTTTGGTTGTTCCAGATAAACAAGGGGATGCGGATATAAAATTTGAAGTTATGAATAATAAAACTTTACATGTTGAGTGTGTTGCACCAAAGAAAGGAGAAGATGGTAATATAAAGTCAGTTGCGGATCGTGAAATCTATGATGGAAAATTTACGATTTATGATAGTGAACCTCATAAATTTATTATAAGACTTTGCAATTCTTTGCTTGAAAAATTTGAACAATACCAACGGAGGTTATTATCTGGAAAAGTTTTAATAACTGATCAGTATGTAATTGCAATAAATATGGACATTGTTACTGCAGATTATATTAAAATGAGTGACGTACTAAGTTACTTTAGTTTTTATGGATACGAAATAGAAAAAATATCCTATGACCAAGTTTCTACAAAGGTATATGAAAATACAACATGGTCCAGAGAAATTATTCAAAGTCCAATAGTAATTAATGGAGAAAAAAAAGATATACATATTCCATTGGTTTTTCTAAATACTAAAATTGGTTTGGGTATAAGTGGAGTAATTTTGTCTTTTCATAAAGTTATAAATAATGTAATTGAAGAAAGAATTTTACATTTTATACATAATCCAGATGCTCAAAATCCAGTAGACAGGTCTGAGTTTGCATTTATGAACCAATACTTTTTAAGTAAAAAAATGGTAAAATATAAGTAAACATGAACCCCTACAACGAAAATAATTTGGTCGAGCAGACTGTTATAAAACAACTACAAGAAATGTGGGGACAGGATTGTTTTGTAAATGCCTTTTCAGACGAGGAAGATGCGAAACTAGGACGTGAAAACAGGGGAGAAGTAGTACTGAAAAAGTTTTTACTGGAGGCGATAAAAAAGATAAATAAAAATCTTGTTGATGTACTGGGGGTGGAGGGGGCGGCCGAGGCGATAGCCTCGGCCGTGCTTGAAATAGGGCGCAGTCGTGCGCACCTACCACTGGTAGTAGCCAACCAAGAGGTATACAAGTTGTTGCGAGATGGGGTGACAGTGCAAAAAAGGCTTGAGAGTGGCAACGTAGAAAGTATGGTGGTAAAAATATTTGATTTTGAAAATGTAGAAAACAATGATTTTAAACTGGTGTCGCAAATGTGGATAACAGGGCAAATATACACCAAAAGGCCAGACCTGATAGTTTTTGTAAACGGTATACCACTTTTAAATATCGAATTAAAAAGTGCTGAGAAAAATTTGAAAGATGCCCTGACTGAAAATATAAATCCATACAAAGAGTCAATACCACAACTCTACTGGTACAATATGGGGCTGCTAATTTCTAATGGAGTAGAAAATAAATTTGGGAGTATCACTTCTTCTTTCGAATTTTTCAATGATTGGAAGAAAGTAGAGAGTGAAGATGATGAAAGTAAAAGTGACATAACAACTATTATAAAAGGAATTTGCGATAAAAAAAGATTGTTAGACATTTTGGAAAATTTTGTTTTATTTGACGAGGGGAAAAAATTGCGAAAAATAGTTCCAAGGTATTTTCAATACTACGGTGTAAATAGAGCTTTTAAAAATACTGAGAATAGAGAAAATTTGCATGGTCGGCTGGGTGTATTTTGGCACACCCAAGGCAGTGGCAAAAGTTACTCCATGGTTTTCTTGTCTCAAAAAGTCATGCGTAAACTCTCCGGTAACTTTACCTTTGTGGTAGTGACAGATAGAAGTGACTTGGACAGACAAACTTATGAAAACTTTTCTCGTGTTGGGTCTGTTTATGAGGCCGAGGTAAAAGCTGAAAGTATTAGCCACTTAAAAGAATTGTTGTCACAAGACCATAGACAAATTTTTACAACAATACAAAAATTCCAAGATATAACGAGCGCAATATCTAGTAGAAAAGATATTATAGTTATGACCGACGAGGCTCACCGGTCGCAGTATTCGCAAATGGCACTCAACATGCGAAAAGCTATACCCAATGCCTCCTTTATAGGGTTCACTGGCACACCACTACTGGCGGACGGAGATGAGTCAACCAGAGAGACTTTTGGTGACTATGTTTCAAAGTATAATTTTTCGGACTCGATACAAGACAAGGCAACAGTACCACTTTTTTATGAAAATAGGATTTTGAAACTGAACAATGTAAATGAAAACTTTGAAGAACAACTGGCACAAGTAATAAATAGATTTGACCTAAATGGTGACGAAGAAGAAAAACTGCAGAGTGAATTTTCTAGTTTTTATCACATCATCACTCGTGAGGACAGGCTAGATGCCGTGGCACGCGACATTGTCGAACACTATGCCAAAAGAGGTTACGACGGCAAGGCAATGGTGGTGAGCATAGACAAGACAACCGCAGTACGCATGTATGTCAAAGTGCAAAAAGAATGGGAAATATACATCAAAAAATTAGAGCTACAAATGCAGAAAGAAAATGATGACTACAAAAGAGAAAAAATACGGGCCGAGATAGAAAAGTGCCAAGATGTTGAGATGGCAGTGGTAGTGTCCCAAAGTGGAGATGAGATAGAAAAACTGGCCAAATACAACATAGATATGGCGGCTCTGCGTGCGAAAATGAATGAAAAAACAGGTGACGGCAAAACCTCCAAACTGGAAACTGAGTTTAAAAATGTAAACTCAAATTTGAAAATGGTTTTCGTGTGTTCTATGTGGCTAACTGGTTTTGATGTTCCAAATATCTCGACACTTTACTTGGACAAGCCGCTCAAAAACCACACCCTTATGCAAACTATCGCTAGGGCAAATAGAGTTTCTGAAGGTAAACAAAATGGGTTAATTGTTGACTATATTGGTATATTTAAAAAGCTGCAATTGGCTCTCGCGCTCTATGCATCTACAAATAAAGGCGAGGCAGTGATAAGAGAGAAAAGTGAAATAGAAAACTCTTTAAAAGAAAAAATTACAGAAATGTTGATTTTCTTGAAAAATAAAGAAATAGAAGTTGAAGTTTTAGAAGAAGTCGACAACCAAGAAAAGATAAATTTGATAGAAACTTACGTAAATATATTACTAGAAAACAAAGAAGACAAAAAATATTTTCTCAGTCAGTCTTCAGAAATTTACCAAACCTATCTTTCTTTCTTGCCAGATCAAAATGCTGAAAAATATTATGTATTATTAGCAGCTTTAAAAGTTTTGGCTCAGCGTATCCGAAATGTTGGTAAAAAAAGTGTTGACGTGTCAGTGGTACAAAAAGAAATGGAGGAGTTGTTAGACAAGTCCATACAAGTAGGGCAATATACTATTCCGCATTATTCAAATCTAAAAGATTTGTCCAAGTTAGATGCTAACAAGTTATATGATTTCTTTTTTGGATTGGAAAACAAAGAGGTGCAGGCAGAGATGTTGGAGGCAGAGCTGAAAGATAAAATAGAACAAATGGTTCAGATAAATAAAAAGAGATTAAAGTTTATAGAAAAATTAAACAAGTTAATACAAAAATATAATAGCGAGACCCATGATATAGACGGATTCTTGAAGGATTTGATGGGGCTTGGCAATGAGCTGTCAGAAGAGGAAAAAAGAGGTGCAAAAGAAAACTTAACCGAAGAAGAATTGACTGTGTTTGACTTACTGTATAAAGAAAATTTAGACCCAGATGAAATTGAACAAATTAAAAAGGTGGCAAAAAGTATGTTAGAAAAATTGAAAAGTGAAAAGTTGACTCCAGAGTGGCGAGAATTTGAGCAGACAAGAGCAGGAGTAAGAGCTGTAATATCTGAATACGTTTTTGAGCTGCCAGATCCAAAATACT
Source organism: bacterium (assembly GCA_043719155.1). Lineage (GTDB taxonomy): Bacteria > Patescibacteriota > Minisyncoccia > Phycocordibacterales > UBA5272 > JBBQKQ01. Next base: position 9,742 of record JAYSUJ010000039.1, read on the forward strand.
CCGAAGAAGAATGTAAAAGTCTAGCTTATCCAATTTATAACCACATCTACGAATATTACAAAAGTTAATTATTTATAAGCTTCTCTTTCTCCTCTCTCTTCATCTTTTTTATTTCCACCTCTCTTTTTCGCATACTTGCAAAGTCTTTGCATTCCTCACTATAAAACAATTTAACAGGACGCCTGCCAGAAGTGTATTTGGCTCCAGACTTTAAATTATTGTGGGCGTGTAGTCGTTTGTCTAGGTTACAAGTAGAGCCACAATAAAGTGTGTTGTCGCTACAGCTTAATAGATAAACAAAGAATTTATTTTTGGACAAGCTTTTCATATACTAAGTTTATAACACTTTTGTAAGTTTCTTGTAATAATTTTGACTCTCCTCGTCTGTATATTATACTAAAGCTATATGAATACAACAAAAGAAGTAAGCTACCAGACATACGCAAATTATATAAAACCCACTTGGGCACCACCAAATTATTTATTTGGCCCAGTTTGGGGTGTGCTGTATGTTATGATCTTCATTTCTTTTGGCTACGTTTTTAAAGAATTTTTTCAAAAAAATATTCCATTTGCGGTCGCGTTGCCTTTTATTTTAAATTTAATTTTTAACTTTACTTTTACTTATTTTCAATTTGGTTTACAAAATAACTATTTAGCCAGTGCAGATATTTTACTAATTTTAGGAACTATTGTTTGGCTGATGTTTGCAATTTACAAATACTATCCATGGGTTACTTATATCCAAGTACCATATTTGTTATGGGTTTGTTTTGCTAGTGTTTTGCTGCTGGCCATCACTTTTTTAAATAGGTAGTAGCTTGTTATTTAATGATATAAAGCGTATAATGTCAAGTATAAAAAATAAATAAAAAATATGGGAAATTTTCATCATGGGGCTGACAGAAATAAAGGAAGAAAAGAATTTACAAAAAAGCCTTTTGAAATGCATAAAGCAGTGTGTAGTGACTGTGGTAACAATTGCGAAGTGCCATTTAAGCCTTCAAATGAAAAGCCGGTTTTTTGTAATGACTGTTTTGGTTCAAAAAGGGAAGAGAGAGGTACAAAAGAAAGATACATAAGTACGCCAAGACGTGATGACCGAAGAGAAGAGAGGCAGGAATTTTCAAAGCCAGTTCAAGCTCAGGTACAAGTTGTAACAGTAAAAGACGAAGAGACAAAAGTGCAATATTTTGAGATCATGACCAAGTTAGACAGGGTTATAACTTTGCTTGAGGCAAGTTTCAGTAAACCAGAGTCTGTCGAAGTGGCAAAGCAAGAAGTTGTCAAAGTAAAAAAAGTTGAAGCCACAAAAACCGTAACTAAAAAAGCACCTGTTAAACAAGTGCCTTTAAAGTCTGTTAAAGTGGCAAGTAAGGTTGCCACTAAAAAGAAAAAATAGTTTTTAATATTTTTTCAGCCAAGTATTCATCATGTTTATTTCCTTTTCTTGAGCTGTAATAATGGCTTTAGCAAAGTTGGCAACTTCGGGTGAGATTCTATTGTCTTTCAAAAGTAAATTAGCCATGTCTACTGCACCTTGGTGATGTGGTACCATACCGATTAGAAAAGCTTTTTCTAAATCTTTACCAGTCTTACCTTTCATGTCGTCTACCATTTGGTTCATTGTCATGTCGCCCATGTCCATGTTCATGGGTGAGCCATCATTCATCATCATTTCGCCGTTGGGCATTTTGTGCATGCCAGACATATTCTTCATGTTATTCATTTGCATGCCACTCATAGATGGGCCAAGAAATGACATGTAAACCCACATAAAAGCTACACAAATAAGTCCACAGATGCTACCACTCACTAAATTATTTTTGGTTATCATATTTTATTATTATTTATAATGTGAGGAAAAGTATAATTTTTAAAATTACAAATGTAAAGCGTCCCTTTTTGTGAAAAGGGACGCTATTTTTTGTTTTGGCTATTGCTCAGCCACCTTTTATTAGCTTAGCAAACCACGACACAATGCCATAGGCGTGTCCGAAGCGGCGGTAGACGAGGTAGACAATCGCTGCCGGAGCGGCCGTTATACTCCAGATAATCGCAAACGGCACAAACATCCAGCTACACATTCTCCATAACTTGCTATGGAGTGCGAACTCTACAATGAGAGCCTGAACTCTGAAGTATTTGGGGCGAAAGTGTAAGAATGCAGCCAAAGTGGTGAGAGGGAAGAAGAAGAGAGTTGTAGTCTGTTTGACTAGGCCATACTCCTGTAGTTTGAAGTGCCAGTCGCCAGTTTCGTCGCCGTGTTGGACGGCAAACATTTTGCGGTAAAGGCGAATTCTTAGAAAGTCTATAGATATGCACAGAAGTGCGTAGAAACAGAATTCGAAGAAGAGTTCATCTTGTTGCATGCTAGCCTCTTTTTGGTTTTGAGCAGCCAAAGTCCAAAAATATTATGTCATTATTTAATTATCTTGTCAATTTTGATTGATGTCAAAATTTGTGTTATTATACAAACACTTGGAAACAATCCAAGTTGACTCAAACCCAAGAGGTTCGAATGAAGTTTTTAACAGGTCTAAATTTTACTGCATTCATGGTTTTCTCAACAGCTGTCGCACAATCTGCAGCAGCTCAAGAGAAGATCAAGATCGGCACAGGTGGCCCAAGCGGTGTCTACCACACGGTCATTTGCCCGGCTATCGCCGAAAAAGTCAAAAAGCATGCACTCAACAGTGGCGGCAAATTTGCCGTCGAGTGTCTGACTTCGGCTGGAACCGGCGAGAACATCGACAAGGTTAAGTCTGGCGAATTCCACGCTGGACTGGCCCAGTTCGACGTGCTCGGCTATCGCTACAGCGAAGAGAAAGACCTCGACGAAACAGTGGTGCCAATCGGCTCCATTGCTCCTGAGGCCATGTTCTGCGTTGCAGCAAAGTCAGGGCGTATCAAGTCTGCTGACCAGTTGGTCGACTCGGTACCACCTGCGAAGAAGTTTGTGATCTCGGTCGGTTCAGAATCGTCGGGGACGGCCTTAAGCTGGCAGTTCTTGATGAAAAATGACCGTCGTCTGACAGCAAACGTCGAGCTGAAATTCGTCAAGGATTTCAAGCACGAGATCGAGTTTGGTCGTTTGCACTCGGGCTCTCGCGATTTGGTTTGCTTTATGCAGACCCCGTCACCGGACAATGAGCGCATTAAGGATGTGATTTCGTCACCGGACTTGCAGTTTGTGGCGATGAGTCGCCCAGAGTGGGCAGCTTATCAGATCAACAATCTGGCAGCATACGCAATTATGCCAGCCCAGATCAAGGGTGCAATGTCGATGGCGGTGAGTGCGGTGGACACTTCGGTATCAACCATACACACCAAGTCGACACTTATTCTGAACCCTGACAACGTCAAGGGTGACATGTTCAAGGTTGTAAATGACGCGGTACGCAGTAATGATTTGCTGCCGCCAAAGTCACCAGCTGGCATGGCTGCTGCCCAAGCTCGCAGCTTCTTTAGCGGCGTGACGGACCGTGTCCGTTCGCTGTTTTAAAGCAGAGAGTGAAGGCAAAAATGAAGGCGTGGATTCCCGAAGGGAATCCACGCCTTTTAATCTGACAAGTTCATTGACAAAATTTAGCTTTAATGTTTTAATATGTATCCTTCAAACTTAACAGAAAAGGAAAATTTTCATGGAAAAACGGGCACGCAAGCTACTCGACTTCACGGTCGGCAACCTTGTTCGTTTCTCGGTGCGAGCAATCGCACTTCCATTTATTCGGCTCAACTATCGCATCACGCGTGACATTGACCCTAAAGCCTATGCTATCAAGAAGGGAGCCCTAGTTTTCGCCAACCATATCAGCATAATGGATGGACCAGTCCTCGTTAATGAGGCTTGGCGATTTGCCCGTCTTCGGCCGACTGCAAAGTATGCCGAGTATGAAGCGTGGACTCAGAAATGGGCCATGATGGCCTTTGGGGTGATCCGGGTTAGTAGCCCAAGGTCATTTCCACCAGAGCAAAGAGCTGCTATCGCCAAGGAGACCAATGAAATTATGGAGGCGGTAGTTGAAAATGGTTGGGGATTCCTTATGTTCCCAGAAGGCTTCATTCGCATCGGTAAAGTCAGCATTTCTCCAAACAATACCGGTGCTTACAACTTGGTCAGAAAGTTCCCAGACAAGCCAGTTGTACTCGTAACAATCTCTGGGCTCGAACACTCTCGACTTGGTGGTCTCGGCGAAAAGGCGTCCTTGTGGCGCCGTCTGCCGGTACACATCCGAGTGCGGGTGTTCGAGGGGTTCGAAGCAGGAGAGAGTGTAGCTCACTTTAACGCTCGCCTGTCCGAACATTTCAATACAAAGTCTGGCATTTAGGTGTCAGATAAATGTATTGAAGAGCCTGCATGGCAACATGCAGGTTTTTTCTTACTAAAGATTGCTAACAAGTTTCTTTAGCTCATCAATCTCAATCACTGTAAGTTTAGCCCCATAACGAATAGAGCTAAGTGGGTCCTTCCAAAAACTTTTTTGCTGTACAGGGATTTTCATTTTAGATATAATTCTTAAAATTTTTCTATTGGCAGGGTGAAAATACAGTTTAGTTATATTTTGCTCTTTCATTAAATTAATTATTTCAGAAACTATTGCTTTAAGTTCTGTGATCGAAAAGTCTTTCTCTGAGTTTTTAATATTGTATAGATAAATACCGTCAGGATACTTTTTTGAAATACCTAGAAAAACATAACCCTTTTCTTTTGGGTCTTCATTTGTATGAAAATTAACTGTAAATTCTTTGTCGTATAAGCCCATGTTTTCTTTATCAACATGTACCAAATTTAGTTTTCTTTTTTCTGTCATATTTTATATTTTTTACTAGTATAACAAACTTAAAAAAGCTGTATAATTAAAATATGAAAAAAATATTAATAACAGGTGTGAGTGGGGTGGGGAAATCCACTGTTTCTGCCAAGCTACGTGAAATGGGAGAAATAGCCCATGATACTGACAGTATAGACGGTTTATTTATTATGGTCGATAAAAAAACTCGACTACCAGCTATAAATTATAAGCATGATGATTTGAATGAAGTACAAAACATGGATTGGATTTGTGATGTAAAAAAGTTGGAAGAAATTTTAAATAATCCAGAACACAATAGTTTCGAAGTGGTTTTTTGTTGTGGTTCAGCTTCAAATTACGATGAAATGTTTACGCTTTTTGACCAAATTATCTTGTTAAAAACTAATGAAGAAAATATGCGTCAAAGATTGTCTACAAGAATGGACAATGACTTTGGTAGAACTGCAGAAGTTCAAGATTGGATAATGACTTGGAAAGATTGGTGGGAAAGTGATGTGATTGAAAAAAAAGCGATAGTGATAGATGCAAACCGAGAAATTGAGGATGTTGTCGCAGAGATTTTATCTAAAAGTGTATGAGTTAAATTTCCTTGACTTAAATTTTATTTTTCTATAATATGAAAAATGGGTAACAACCAAAAGGAGAAAACCCGAAATGAAAAAGAAAGTAGCTATTGTTGGTGCAGGAGCAGTGGGTGTTGAGCTGGTGCGACTTCTCGTTAAGAGAAAGTTTCCAGCTGAGTCTATTGTTATCTTGGCTCGATCAGAACGTAAAATAGAAATAGACAGAGTTTTGTACGACGTCAAGCTAGCCACCCCTGACAGCTTTACCGGCATTGATTTTGCCTTTTTTGCTGGAACAGAGGGTGCCAAAGGTGCCTCTCAGACTCTGGGTGTGGAAGCGGTCAAGCGTGGTTGTATCGTGATCGACAATGGGGACGATTTTCGGATGGATGGGCGAGTACCGCTCGTCATTCCTGAGATCAACTCTAAAGCGATCAGAGAAAACCATCGCTTCATTGCCAACCCAAACTGCAGCACTATCATCGCACTCATACCACTGGCTCCACTTCACCGTGTGGCTGGTATCAAGCGTATTGTTGCTAGTACTTATCAGGCAGTTTCTGGCACTGGCTCACAAGCTGTCCATGAACTGACTGACCAAGCCGAAGCTTGGCTAAAAGGAGAACAAATTAAAAATGAGGTGTACCCACATCAAATTTTTATGAACGTCATCCCGGCGGTCGGCTCGTTCAATGGGGCTAGTGGAGAAAGCACCGAGGAGGTCAAAATGCGTCGCGAGACGCACAAGATTCTTGGCTGTGACACCATCAAAATCGCAAACACTTGTGTGCGGGTGCCTGTCCTCAATGGACATAGTATCGCCATGAATGTCGAGTTTGAAAAGCCTCTAACGCCAGAGTTAGCAAGAGAGATCTTGTGTAAAACTACTGGTGTAAAGCTGGTCGATGATCCTAAAAATGCTGTCTACCCAACTTCTCTTTTGGCCTCAGGTCAAGAAGATGTGTTGGTGGGCCGCATTCGAAAAGATCAAAGTGTGCAAAACGGTTTGATTTTGTTTGCCAGCGGTGATAATGTCTGGAAAGGTGCGGCTCAAAACGCAATCCAGATCGCCGAGTTGTTTCTAAAATAAAGAAACAAGTTGCAGATCTGTTGGGCGGTAGCAAAGCTACCGCCCTTTTTACTTTATTTCATCTTTCAATTAAATTAAAAAAGTTTTATACTTTTGTAATAGATAAATGAAAGTAGAAAATTCACAAGAAAAAAATCAAGTTAAAATTGAACAAGAAACTGTAGAGGATTTTGATGGGGTTCAAAATGTTTGGCATAAAACATGGTTAGCTACATATCCAAGTAGTGAAGTAGGGGTGTCGATAGAAGATATAAATAAATATTTCTTGAATGCGTTTCCCCCTGAAAGGATAGAAAGATTAAAAAGCGAAGTTAGAAAACCAAAAGAAGGAGTCTTTAACTATGTGGCAAAAATAAATGGAAAAGTCGTTGGTCATTTTGTTTTTATCCTTGATGAAAAGTGTGACCAGTTGGAAAGTATTTATATTTTACCAGAATATCAAGGTAGAGGAATTGGTAGATTGTTTTGGGAAAAAGCACTAAAGTTAGTTACAAAAAATAAGCCAGTAAAAGTAAATGTAATGTCCTATAACCAAAACGCAATTGATTTTTATAAAAAACTTGGGTTTGTTGATACTGGTATACGATATGTTGATGAAGACTTTGTTCTACCTGTTTCCAAATCTAAATTTCCAAAAATGGATATGGAATTTATTCCATAATAATAATAATAATTTTGATTTTAATAGAGTAATAAGCAATTAAAAAACCCTCAAATTTACAATTGCAATAAAAGTAAATTTGAGGGCCGCGCACCTGCCTAGCAGCTTTTAAGCGTGCTTGTGCAGGTCTTGGTTGAGGATGGTTTGTCCATCTTCTAACTTTCTAGCAAAATCCAAATTGCGACGTGTGCGAGTCACTTCCAGCTTGCCAGTTCTATCGTTTCTACGGAAAGTAACCCCGTGGATATTGGCCAAACTCTGGGCTTTGACAGTTTGTCCGTCCAGAGCATGGCCTTCGACGTCAACAAAAACAAGTGACGAAGCCATGACTGCCGTTTCTGCTGAAATGATGACAGCGTCACCAACAGGTATGCCGAGTGCCGAGTTAACTTCTAGTAGACAGTTACGACCGACCGAAATCGGTACGTTGTTTCCACCAGAAAGCTTACCAAGAATAGAGGCACCACCTCCAATGTCTGAACCTTTTCCAACAAACGCTCCAGAGCTGATACGGCCTTCAACCATGGCACCGTCAGTGCCAGCGTTAAAGTTTATATAGCTAGCTCCAGGCATGAGGACTGTACCTGCGCCCATGTAGGCACCGAGACGCACCTTGTGTTGGTCGGTGATTCGCACTCCCATTTTCAAAGCATTGATGCGATGAGTGTAGAGGGGAAACTTGTCGACCATGTGAGGCGCAAAAGCTTGATCATCAAAGGCAGCACTCATCAGGGCTTGTTCGACTTCTTCCTCGTCCACTGGAGTGTCACCGATCCAAGTAACGTTTGGCAACCGGTTAAAGATGCCTGTAAAGTTGAGTTGGTTAGGTTTATAAAGTCGGTTACTCAGGCCGTAAAGCTTGAGGGTGCTGTCCTCCACTCCTTGCGGAAAAAGGTCATCAAAAATGAAAGTTGCCACGATGCCTTGCGACAAAGTGTCAGATGTCCGCGAAAAGGTGTTCAAAGCTTTTTGCAAAACCACCAAGTTTGGGTGTTGCTTTCCGTCGTCCTTAAACGGCGCAAAGTAACGCAAGATTTCTTGCAAATGTCCACGAAAAAGCTCTACATTTTGCACCCCAGTAGGGTGTATGTCGAGCACCTTCATTAGGATAGCCGCCATGCCTTGGTTTTGGCTTGGGCCGTTAACCACTGGGTAGCGGACTGAGGCAAGTTGACCGTTGCCGGTCATTACCTTTCGACCAACGGCAAACAAGAGTGGACTCTTGAACTTGCTGGAAGACTGGAACTGGCCGGTTATGGCATTGAACTCATTGACTGTCGTGGGGTAGTCGTTACTATTGTTGCTCATTGTCTGTCCTTTCTGACAAAAAGAGCTTGTATCTGTTGGCTTTTTAGACCATAGACTATTTGTTTATACCATAAAACCTTGATGATTTCAATTTGTTGTATACTTAAAAAAGTTATGAAAAAATATGCAATTTGTTTACTAGCCTTTGTGTCTACCAGTGCCGTGATGATGACTTTTGAGTTTGCTAACCACTTACTTTATCCTTTTCCAGAAACTTTGGACACACAAAACCTGCAAACTATACAGGAGTTCTCCAAAACTCTACCTACTTTTGCTTTAGTTATGATTTTACTAGGCTGGTTTTTCGGTACTATGTTGGGTGTGTGCATTTTACATAAATATCTAAAAATAGAAGACGCAAAGCACAAACTAAATATTATTTATGTTTTCGCAAGTCTTTTAACAGCTCTAGCGGTTATGAACAATTGTCTTTATATTGGTTTAGGAAATAGGTTTTGGTTTGAGGTTTTAACACTGCCTTTCTTTTTTATAGTGACTCATTTTACTTTAAAATATTTGAATACTAAGTAAAATATGAAAAGTCTCGCTACAACTATAAAAGAAATAAAAATTTTTAAATTAAAAAAGTGGTTTAAAAAAGGGGAAAAAATACAGTGGGATTATAAAAATATTGGTTTATAAAGAGATAAGGAATATGGAGAAAACAGTGACGAGAAAGACTGGGATAACTCTTGGGATACTCTTTGGAAGAAAAACGACAAAGAGTTTTACGACAAATACAAACCAAATGAAGTTTCGGATTTCATCTTTCTAAACAATTGAAAAAGTAACTAGATCACTCTGCTACTCACGAATTCCTCTTTTTTTGAGATCCTCTTCACTTTCGAATTCCAAATAGTTTTGAGTAAGCTCTTCTCCCTTCTTTACATCTCTGGTAGTAACAAGATAAGCTTCGTCGTGCTGTTTATCTTGGGTAATAGTCCCTTCCCTAGAGTGATTTACGAATTTTGAAACATCAAAATCAACATGCCAACGCTGAGATATTTTATCAAAGAAACCCCACCAATGAAATTCTTCTTTTTCGCGTTCTGTTAGCGAATTAAATTGTTCTTGAGTGATATTCACATCAAGAAGCGGACTAGCGGTATATACAAGCTGTTCTTCTTTTAAATTTTCATCTGTAAATAAACCAATGCCATGATTGTTTGAAATGCTCAACTTGTATTTTATGTGAATCATACAGTGGTTATATCACTTTTAAGAATTTTATAATTCCGCACAAAGTTTGCTAAACATTACACTAAAACTCTTCATGTTAGTACGAGATGGCTGGCGTACTCGAGATAGAACCGTGTAGTTCCTTACCCCGCAAGGCTTATTCCATAAGTTTTAACAGGTCAATTCGACGGGACTCGAGCAGTGTAAAATGTGACAAATGTGACACGAAAAGACATGTTTTGTTACATAACTAAGTAACATTAGGAGGTTAAAGACTTACAAGAAAAAAAATAGCGTTTGCTTGGTTTGCAATAAACACACTTCTGTGGTTTATTGTATATATAAAAAAATATATGGAACTTGAAATATTAAACTACGAAATAATAAATTTTAAAATTAATACAAGGAAACAACTAAATAGAAAAGTATTTGATTTTTCTAGTACAGAACCATTTAAAGTACTTTTAGATGTTAAAGAAAGTTTCCTATCTGGGAGTACTGGAGAGGCAACTATTAAGCTAGACGGACCCAAAGTAATTATAAGGATGATAAATTCGAGAGAGATAGTTTTTTCAAAAAATATTTATCCAGATCAAGAATTTCACTCAACTTTAGAAACACTTTTAGACACTTATGAATTATTAAAATATGGTAAAAAATCTAGAAACATGGATGCTTTAGAGCTGATAAAAAACAATTTGATAGACCCATAGCTTGCATTATTTTTACTTTCGGTATATATTTATAGTTACAAATCAAATATAGTTTTGGCCGATTAGTTTTCTAGTCCAGCCTGACTTTAAATTAAATCTGAATGTTTTACATTTCGTAGAATATTGAGTTTTGACATAAAGTCAGGTTTTTTGTTTGTTTTGTTTAATAATTAATTCTTAAAAAAATTATGGAAGCAAATATAAATAAACAAGTCCCTAAATAACTTTTACCCCACTCCCAAATTCACCTCTTCATTTAGTTTCCTTAACTAGTTCTCATTTCTAGTTTAAAGTTATGTAGTCCAGCAACTAAGAAGGTAAAATAATCATCTATACCATTTTTGTTTCTCATGGTTTCTTTAAATATCTTCCAATTTTTCATACTACCGATGGCATGTTCTACAGGTATTCTAACGGAGGAGATTAATTTGTTAAATTGTTTATCTATTTCAGTAACAGGATTACTTTTACTTTTCTTTTTCGGGATAAAGGTGTTTTCGTGTTGTTTTTGAATTCCAATAAATCCAGTGTCTGCAATTACAGTACGTTTTCTGGTAAATTAGTTACAAAAGAAAATTTGTCAGACATTTTCTTGTCGTGAACTCTACCGTGTTTGGTGGGTGAAATTGCAAGTATTTTCTTCTTAGTGTTGGTCATTATTAAATTTTTTCTAGTATGTCTTTTCTTTTTACCAGAGTAGTGTTTGTTTTGAACTTTAACTTTCTTGGACCTGTTGATTGGTCTTTCCACACCATCAATTAAAACTTCTTTTACTTCTGGGAATAGTTTCAAAAATTCTTCTATAGATCCAATTTGTCTTTGGGGTAAGACTATTTTTCTTTTTAAAGTTTTCTCTAAAAGAGGTAGTATTTCTTTTACCCAAATATGGGTTCTAGTTTTAGATGAAGCAAATACATAGGCTGCTACGTCGTAGGTAGGGTAAGTTTTTAGGTAAAATAGTATGAAAAATAGTTTGTTCTGTGCACTCTTGATATTTCCAATTCTGCCCCCACCAACTTTCCTTTCTCTTTTGTGATTGGTTCTTTCTTCTTGTAGTATTTTAGTAAACATTTTAAGTAACTCTTCAAATTCTCTCTTCCCTATACCTATGGTGGCAGCTAAAAGTCTGTTATTTCCCAATACTTGTTCTATTTTCATAATATATTGTGGGTTAATTATCACATATATTATTACAGGTAGGAAGGTTATTTATTACGGGACAGGTTTAATGGTGTATTGGAATGGCGTACTGTTAGCAAAAAAGTAAACGAGCTTATCCCTCAAAAGGTAAATCCTCGTAAAATCAGTGATATGCAAATGGAGCTTTTAAAAAAGAGTTTAAAGAAATTTAACCTTGCAGAAATTCCAGCAATTGATACAGACGGGAAAATTCTAGCAGGACATCAAAGAATTACAGCTCTTAAACTTTTAGGTAGAGGTGAAGAAATGATAGATGTGAGAGTGCCAAATAGAAAATTAACAGAAGAAGAAGTTAAGGAATATTTAATTGGTTCAAATAAACTTGGTGGAGAGTGGGATTATGAACTTCTTAAAATGTTTGAACTACCGCTTTTAACAGACTTAGGGTTCGACAAAATTGAACTCTCTCATGCTTGGGATTCATTACCAGTAATTAAGTCTCAAGACTTTGACGCAGAAGCTGAAATTAAAAAGATTCATAATCCTGTAACCAAAGTTGGCGACAGAATAATTTTAGGATCTCATGTATTAATTTGCGGGGACTCTACTGACATACAAGTTGTTCAAAAATTAATGGATGGAAAACAAGCAGACCTTGTGAATACTGATTTACCATACAACCAAAATTTGTCCTATGACAAAGGAGTTGGTGGAAGTAAAAGCAAAAGGAGTTATGGTGGAAAAGTAGACGACAACTTGTCAGACGAAGATTACAAAAAATTTGTAAAAAAAGTTATGGTAAATGCCTTTTCTGTTTCCAAAGAAGATTTACATTCTTTCTTTTGGTGTACAGATTACTACATCTGGGTATTCCAAACAAATTATCTAGAGCTAGGATTGGCGAACAAAAGAGTTTTAACTTGGATCAAGGACAACGCCTCACCAACCCCGAATATTGCCTTTTCTAGAATCACAGAAAGTTGTTGCTATGCTGTTCGCGGTAAACCTTATCTCAATAATACAATTAATACTTTACACGAGGTAGTAAACGAAAATATTGGTACAGGCAATGAGGTGCATGAAAATATCAACAACCTACTACTGGTAAAAAGATTGCCGAGTAAAGATTATTCTCACCCAACGATAAAAAGTCACAGATTACACACTGGTATCATCAAACGCTGTACCAAAGTCGGTGACATAATTCTTGATCTTACAGCTGGCTCAGGATCTATTTTAACTGCCTGTGAAGAAACAGGAAGAGTTGCCTACATGTGTGAAATGAACCCAGTATTCTGCGATGTGATTATTAAAAGATACGAAATGCTTACAAGTAAAAAAGCAATCTATGAAAATCTTAAGTGGAAAGAACTTTTTAGAGGAATTGAAAAAAATTCCAGTTATACAAGTCGCTTGCGAACGTACTGGAATATCTAGGATGACCTATTACCGTTGGATCAAACAATCTAAACCTTTCAAAAAAGAAGTTGAGGAAGCTATGAAAGTTGGTAATGAAGTGGTCTGTGATGTAGCTGAAACTCAACTACTAAATCTGGTAAAGGACGGTGAATTTGGAGCTGCTAAATTTGTTCTGCAATCACTAAGTAAAAAATATTCCACTAAAGTGGAAGTAAAGCATAAAGTAGCAGATCAAGAATTAACAGAAGAAGAAAGACAAAGTGTGCAAGATGCAATTATTAAATTAAAAAGTATAAACAATATACAAGAAAAAAATATATGAATTTAGAAGAGATTATAAATAGGACCTACGCACCTTAAAATTCCACAATAAATATGCGATACTTGTAAAGAGAGTAAACAAGTATCCATATGTTACAAAGCAAATGTTCTCTAGA
>JAYSUJ010000040.1:0-21997 GCA_043719155.1 bacterium
ATTAGTGCTGGTCTTTGGAACTATCATCTGGATTTTGCAAATTAAATTGAAAACGGAATTTGGGAGTGGTTTTTAAATTCTTAAAAGGGAGCGGGTCTAGTATCTGTAGCAACACCACACATCCCGGTAGTGTGCAGTAAAAATAAAAAACACTTTTTTGGAAAAGTGTTTTTTATTTTATTTGTTAGATTATTATCACTATACTCATCACGATAGGAGCCTTGCCAGTTTTCTTTACAAAGAATTTTGAGATAGTGTCGTTTAGGTCATTTCTAGTATCTTCTATTTCTTGTTTCAGAGAATTAGGGTTGTCCTCTATTTTTTTACGAATCAAAAGTCTAACTTGTTTTAAAAGTTCTTGAGACTCTTTTAGGTATACGAAACCACGAGACACGATATCTGGTGATTTTTTCAAAAGTCCGTTTCGAGAGTCTACAACTACAGCTGTTACGAAAACACCGTCTTGGGCAAGGGCAGTACGGTCTCGTAAAACCACTTCTTGCATGTTTCCGACTGAAAAGCCGTCTACAAAGATCATGCCACTTGGGGCTTTACTTTGGATTTTGTTGATAGTGTTGCCGTCTGGCTGTATCTCTACTATAGAACCGTTGTCTGTAATAATGATATTGTCTTTTTTAACGCCTACACTTTCAGCTACCACTCCGTGAGTACGAAGCATATAGTGATAACCATGGACTGGCATAAAGAACTTTGGATTTATCTTGGAAATGATCCAAGCCAACTCGTCACGATTGGCATGTCCACTTGAGTGAATGTCAGAAGTTTTGTAGTGAATTATTTTAGAACCTTGACGTGACAAGTTGTCTTTTAATTTTTGTACACCTCTTTCATTGCCTGGAATAATAGATGATGACATTAGGATGGTGTCATTTGGGTTGATGGCGATGTATTTATGAGTTTTGGTAGAAATACGCATCAAAGCTCCAAACTCTTCTCCCTGTGAACCGGTTACCATACAGATAAGTTTATTATCTGGGAATTTGTACATTTCTGAGATGTCGATAAGTGTGGACTCTTGCACCGTTAAAAGTCCCGCAGCACGGATAACTTCTATGTTAGTCTTCATGCTTCGTCCCTCTATTACTACTTTTTTACCCATTTGCTCTGCAATTTCAAGTAGTCTCAATAGTCTTTCTACTTGAGAAGAGAACATAGAGGCGATAAGTCTACCTGGTACTTCACGGATTATTTTTTCGATGTTTCGCATTACTACACGGTCAGAGATAGAGAAACCTGGGTTTTCTGAGTTGGTAGAGTCTGCTAAAAGCAACAAAACTTTTTCCTCTTTAAAGATAGAGTAAACTTCTTCTTCTAATTTGGAAGGAATATTGTCTTCATGGTCAAGACGCAGGTCGCCAGTGTGTACTATTTTTCCATGAGGAGTATCTATCATGATACCCATTGAGTCTGGGATAGAGTGAGTAACAGCAAAGAAAGAAATGTCCAAATTTCCAAGTTTTAACTTGGTAGAGTTTTCCACCACTTCGATATTCAATGGTTTTAAATGAGGAAATTCTTCTTGGCGTTTCTTGATCATTAAGCTAGTAAAATTTCTAGCATAAATTTTTGGATTGCCGAGTCTCTCTATTAAATAAGGGATAGCACCAATGTGGTCCAAGTGTCCGTGGGTGATCAAAACTCCGCGAATCTTGTGTTTTCTTTCCTCTAAATATTGGGTGTTTGGCAGAATATAGTCCACTCCTGGAGTTGCATCATCTTTGAAAGCAAAACCCATATCTACGACTACTATGTCTTCACCGATTTCGAACATGGTCATGTTTCGACCTACTTCTTCTACACCACCAAGAGGTATGACTCGGACAATTCCTGGTTGTACTTCTGTAGGTCCAGAAAATTTCTCAGATGTATGCCCATATGGAGGACGTGGGTTACTGCTAGGTCTATAAGAGTTTTGAGGTCTGTTGCCTCTGCTGTCTCGTGCGTCTCGTTGCCCTTGAAAAGCGGGACGTCTTGGACCATTGTTGTAACTTGGTTGTTGATAATTGTTATTTGAATCGGCGTTTGTGCTCGAATTCGTGTTTGTATTGTTTGTGTTTATGTTGTCGTTCATATAATTATTAATTTAATTACTTAAAAGCTCGATACGTTTTACAAATGAAATTTTATTAAATATACTTAGCACTTTTTCAGTGTTGGTATACCATTCATTTATAAAAGTATAGCGATCTTCCTCGTTTTTTATTGTTGTGGGTAATTTTGCATTTACATTTTTGTAATGCGCAAAAACAAATTGCGGCTTGTACAAAACTAAGATGGGGTTGTCTGTCGAAATCTCATCTGAAAGATTTTCCAACAGTGATTTTTTTTTAGAAATATTAGCTTCAGTATTTAGAGACTCTAGTATCCTGTCCACATCTTTATTGGTATAGTTAGAAATATTTAGTTTAGGAAAATTTCTTTCTTTACTTGAAAAGAATGAGTAATAGTCAGAAGAGTTTTTGATACTAAAACCAAATAAAAGGCCCTCAAAATCTCGCTTCTTAACAAAATCGTTCAAATCATGTTTGTCTATAACCTGAATGTCTGTTTGAACCCCGATTTTTTCCCAAGAATTTTTAATGAATTTTGCTGTTTCTACGAGCTCTACATTTTGAATTGTAGTAATTTTGATTTTGACAGCTACTTTTTCTTGTTTTTTTGCACCATCTTTTGAATTTGTAGTTGCCTTTGTACTCATATATAATACACCATTTTCAAAAAGAAAGCCAGCTTCAGAGTTTCTTTTTAGAGTGTTTATTATCTCTTGACTAGTTTTTTGTATTGCAGGGTTGTTGACAGTATTTGATTCTTCAAAAATTCTTTTTTGGGCGGTTCCAAAGCCTCCCAAAACTTGGTTTACCAGGTTTTTCCTGTCCAACGAGTCGCTCAAAGCTTGGCGAAAAGCCTGGTCTTTTAAAGTCTCGTTTTTATTTTGATTAAAAAAAACAGAGAAGTTGTTTGGGAGCTTTGCCACCTCAAAAGCTACGTTGGTGTCATCCTTTATTTTGGAAATAGTGTTACCGGGTATGCCGGAAACAGAGTCTATTTTTTTTCTTTGGAAGGCGTTATAGGCCTCTGCTTCACTTGCGTAAAAGTTTACATTCAAAGTTTTGATATATGGTAGTTTTTCTTCGCCGTTGTCATATCTAGTCAGGGCGATACTCTCTATTTTATTTTCTGTGTTTTGGGTAAAGTTTTTTATCCTAAGAGTTGAAGAGGTCACAAGTTTTGTATTGTAGTTTTCCTCTAGTTTGTCGTTTTTGGATAGGATAGGGTTTGTAAATAACTCTAGTAATACAAAGTTATCTTTGGTGTCCTTATTTATTTTAAATAGAAGAGTCTCATCGTCCTTCTTTTCGACAAAATAGTTTTTATTTGGGTTAACTTTTTCAAGTGAGAATACAACGTCATCAGTTGTGATTTTTTTGCCATTTGAAAAAAAGATATTTTTCCGTAACACTACTTTATATGATGTTTTGTCCTCGGTCATCTCTACTTTTTCAGCAAGGCGAAGGTCGAATTTGTTTTCTACGAGATTGGAAATGAGGGGGGAAAATAAAAGTTTGGACATGTTTTTGTCACCCTGAGTTTCAGGGTTGTAAGGGTCTGGGTTTTTAAGGGTTTCTACCATGCCTTCAGAAATCTCTCCTCGATAGACTATTCGGTCTACCATCATATAGGTGCTAATCTTTTGCAAGAAAACTAAAAAGAAAAAAAGTGAAGCAAAACCCAAGACAAAGACAAAGAGCAACTCTTTGGGAGAAAAGAAATGTATAAAAAGATATTTTAATTTTTCGAGCATATTTTTTTAATGAACCCCACCTAACCTCCCCTATAAATAAGGGGAAAAATATAGTACTTACTATTTTAAAACCTGAGAAATCAACACTAATGCCAACATTGCAACCGAAGACAAGATAGTAGCGGTGTGCAATTGTTTTTCAAAACCACGACGTGTTTGCAACACTCCTCCTTTTGAACCAAAGGTGTCTCCAGACTGTGGTTGGTTGATTATTACCAAAACAATTGTAGCTACAGAAGCTATGATGGTAAGGATTTCTATAAGTTTAGGGGTTATCATAATGGCTTGATTATAACATTATTTAATGTTTTCACCAAAGTCTAAATGATGCTTTTCGTAGCGTCTTCTTAGGGTGGATTCGTCACCATATTTAGCAAAAGACTTTTCAAATTCTGATGGGACAAAACCGCGACTTTCCAAATGCGAAATTGCACAAAAGTAGTTTTGGGTTCTACCTGCAACTACCGAGGCATAGTGTAGCCAACCGTTTACATAGCCACAATACATGCAGCCCATTTTCTCATACCAAGTTAAGTAGGGCAATTTTTCTCGGTCCATAATGCGGATGTACTGACTTCTTTTTACTTTGTGTATGCCGAAAATGGGAAAAGCTATCTGGTGGTAAAGTTCTAGAAAAACATCTGAAATAATTACTGGTACTATCATTAGCCAAACAAGGGGAGCGCCTACTAGCCAACGAATTATGCCTGGGTATTTGTATTTGTGAGTGATGATTGGTTTTGTGTTCATATATTTTGAGTATATAACTGTTTTGATGGTTTGCAAAATTGTGACGATTTTATATCATCTACCTCACCCCCACCCTCTCCTTACAAAGGAGAGGGGGATAGTGCAAAATGGAAAAAATTTGCAAATGTTCTAGTGTGCTAGTTCCTCTCCTTTGTAAGGAGAGGTTAGGTGAGGTAGAATTAGTAAATGTCGCAAACTCATAATAAACATGTCTTAATAGGACGTAGACAACAACTAAGAAAAGATCAAACAAAAGCCGAGAGTCTTTTGTGGCTACAGCTTAGAAATTCAACCTTGAATAATTTAAAGTTTAAAAGACAGCACAGTGTTGGTTTTTATATTTTAGATTTTTACTGCGCAAAATATAAATTGGCTGTAGAGGTGGACGGGGACTCGCATTTTACAGAAGAAGGGAAAGTGTATGATGTTGTGCGAGGTAAATTTCTGGAAGGTCTGGGAATAAAAACAATTAGGTTTACAAATGAAGAAGTCTTTAATTCTTTGGATTTTGTTTTAAAAGAAATATCTACCTCACCTAACCTCTCCTTACAAAGGAGAGGAATATAGTGCACCTACAATCCTACCTAACACTAAATTAGAACGTGGCCTAGCCCCTCCTTCAAAAGGAGGGGAGCCTAGCTCAACATTTTCAACATAAAAAACTTGCAAAGATTTTAAAGATGTTATACTAAAAAACATAATAAATAATTATGAATAAACTTTTTAAACAAATATTTTTACTAACTACTTTTTCTGCTCCAGCGTTTGCTTTTGCAGCCTCACCCTTTTTGAAACCAGTTAAAGATTTACTTGGTGACTTGGAAATCTTCATTAACTTTCTAAACTGGGCTCTCCCAGCTTTAGCTATACTTATATTCTTTCTTTTGATAATTGCCTTCATTGCAAACAAACTCGGATTCAATCTCCCGGGAACAGAGTTTAAAGGTTCAGAGGGCGGGAAAACAGAGGGTGGGAAAAAAATATTGTGGGCAATTATGGCCCTAGCTGCCATGATGTCTGTGTATGGATTAATACAACTAATTGGGGCTTTGTTTGGTGTCGACACCAATCGTGCTAAAAGTATTACTGCGCCAAGTTTGCCTCAAGTAGGAGGGGTGCGAGGTGGAGGGTATTACAACCAATAGTTTGATGGCACAATATAAAAACAGGGGCGGCGTAGCCGCCCCTGTTTTTTATTTCGCATTTTAAAAAACTAGTATATACTTTAGTTATAAAATTATGCCACAAGCCGAAACAGCTGTAGAACAAGCTATATATAGTTTAGGAGGGACTCTTTTTGCCAGACTTATAAACCCTCTCATAATTGTTTTTGTGTCTGTGGCTATCGCACTTTTCCTATTTATTATTTTTAGGCGTTTCTCAAGTAATTTTTTTACAGGAGGCAATGTAGCCAAAGATAAAGGGGGCTTACTCTACCCACTTTTGGGTTTAACTATCATGTTGTCGGCTATTGGTATTACTTTTTTTATCGGCAACACAGGCAATGAAATTTTCCAAGGTCCGGTGGGTGGTGGGGCAGTGAAGGGGATAAACGATGTTGTAAGACCGATTGAGATAAGGTAGACTGGGGGGATAATAAATAAAAATATGTTAGGAGTAAATTTACCACCAGGAAGAATGAGCGGTGTGAGTACAATAATAAAGTTGTCGACAGATGTTAAACACTATATAGAGACAAAGGCAGGAAACTTTAACATAAAATTTTTGGAAATACATTCAAACGACAACGAAACAGAAGATTTAAGTAAGTTTACTTTCAAAGTGGTGATGACAACTTTTTCAGGTAGCATTACAAAAACGGAAACTAGGGAGTTTGAGTTTAAAGTGGCAACAAGAGATGAGGCAGTGAGCTTACTTGTGGCTGAGTTAGAAAATTTAAAAAAACTAGACGTAAAAATACAGCCAGATATAGAAGAGGTAGAACAAAAACCAAAGCATTAGTTTTTTGCCTTTAGTAGAAATCGGTCACAGATAAATTTTCTTGCAGAAAATTTTCCGCGACCCCGACACATTCGTTTCGGTTCGCTTCGCTCACAACGAAACTTCATTACGTCTTTCTCACCCCACTGGGCAACAAATATAAAATACCCGCAAGGGGTATTTTATATTTGTGCTCTCAGTAGGGATCGAACCTACGACCATCTCCTTCAGAGGGAGCTGCTCTACCAACTGAGCTATGAGAGCATTTTTGGGTATAAACATTCTACCACAAAATGACTGGTTTACAAAAAAACTTTGTTATGTTTTACTTAAAATATGAGCTTACAAAAAATAGATCTAAGTAAAATTAAAGAAGGTTGGGAAGTGAATGTAAAAGGGCGCAAAGTCTACAGGGTGACATTTGGGGACAAGGATGACGTAGATGCTGTTTACGGGCTTTCAATGACGAAAGATTATGCTTGGAAAATGTTTTTTAGAAAAACCGGTATGTCAGATACTGACAGAGATGTGCTGCTAAAAATAAAAGCCAGGGCCTTGAGAGGGGACCAGGAATCGGAAAGAAAAAAGTGCCAGATAACCCTGCTGTCGCACATTTAAGAAAATTTAAATCACTTAAAGTTCGCAGGTCAAATTAAATATCAAACAAAAAACACTTTTTTAAAAAGTGTTTTTTGTTTGGCTATATTGCCTTTATAAGTCTTGTGAAAACTTCTGGTTGTGTTTCGGCAAGCTCGGCCAAGATTTTACGGTCAAGGATAACGTTTTTAGTTTTCATTAGGTTTATGAATTTACTGTATGTAGTACCAAGCTCACGAAGTGAAGCGTTGATCTTCACATTCCACAATTTTCGCATGTCATTTTTCTTGTCTTTTCGGTGATTGAAAGCATGAACGCCTGCTTTTCTTAGTGCTACTTTTGCCTCTCTTTCTTTTGTGGATCTCTGCAGTCTGAAACCCTTAGCGGCTTTCAGTACATTATTTCGTCTTTTTAGGGAAATTTTTCCTCGTTTAACTCTTGTCATATGTTTTTAGATATTTAAATTTAAGCTTTTACTTTTGCTGTGTAAGCTTTCGGTGTAGCAACTTTCACTAGACCTGGCAAGAAACGTCTCTTTTCTTTGTTTGACATTGAAAATGGTACTGGCTTTCTTTTGGCAAGTTGATCTATTCTTCTTTTTCGAGAGTTAAAGTGACCAATACCTTTGGCACGACCTAAAATCTTACCATTTTTGGTAATTTTTAGTCTTTTTAATAATGATTTTTTTGTTTTCATAAATTTGCTTTACACTTTTTCTTATCTGACATATTATACACTAAAAATAATATTTTGCAATAAATATTTTTGGTGGTAGAATTGTATACCTCTTGCATCTTTGCTGAAAAAGTTTCAGTAGAGAGTTGCAGGAAAAATTGGAGATGTTTATGGAAGGTATGGAAGGTGCAATTGTTCTTTGTTGCGGAGACTCCCGCAACGGCAGTGTCCCAAAAGCACTGAAAGCACACTTCAACTGGCCTGCCGATGTGCGGGTCAAGACTATTTCGGTCGCCGGTGGTGCACACTCTCATGACATTGATCATGACTTCGTGTTGCGTCAGGCAGCTATCTTCACTTCGGTTCTCCTTTCAAAGGGAGCTACCAAAATCTCACTGGTCCTTACCGACCATGATGATTGTGGTTATGTAAAAGGTGTGGCCAGCCGACAGATCGAGACCTACTGGACCGATCCAGTTTTCTTGGAGAAAGTTTGGGCAATTGCCCAAGCTCTCCAAGCTGTTTACATTACAACTGTTGGCTACGTGGACCACCACGTGCCGACCGTGCGTTCGACCGAGCTTCGCCTGCGTAAGGTGGAAACGGTTAAGCGTGAAGCTGCCTGACACGAGTCTGTGTTGGTCGACTTCTGGACTGAGGGTGAAAAACCCTCAGTCTTTTATTTTTACTTTTTTTAAGTTTGAGTTTATAATACAAAATATTATGCAAAAAATACAAAATCAAGAAAACAAAGTGGAATATCCAAGTTCAGAAAATCTTTTAATAATTGTAAATAGTTATGACAAAAATAAAAGCCAATTAAATATTTCCGAGTTTGAATATTTAGAAAAAAATGGCCAAATGCCAAATTCTGTAAATCTAAAATGTATAGATGGGCGAGCTGATAAACAAGCAACTTCTATTGGTATACCTGGGGCAGGTATGGGTGTATTATTGGATTTCCACACTGCCATGCATGAATTGGGTGTAAAGTTTGATGATGTCAGTCATAAAAAACTTATACAAATAGCTGCAAAGTTTTTTAACCAAAAAAATGGAAAAATATCCGCCCATACCGACGACCATGCATTGGGACAATTTTTTGCTGGCTGTGGACATTGTTTGGGAATTTTAAAAAATATCGCTGAACATGAATACAACACATCAGCTGAAACTATTGCTTTTATAGAAAGCTTGGCTAAAGATGATTTTGATATTGTAACTTATGGGGGTGCCCACGCCGAAATGGGAGTTGTCATAATAAATGATCAAACCACAATAATGCCTTCATATATTTTAAATCATGAAAGTGATATGCAAGTTTTTGTCTATAACAAAGTTTGGCATGAAATGATTGTCAAAAAACTATCTGAAAAAATTGCTGAACATTTTGACATTAAAGCTGAAGCTTTAGAGTTAAAAGTTAAAAGTTTTATAGATATAAGTAAAAGTACAAAAGGGGATAAATCTAGAATAATGGCAACTACTACTAGACTTGCGTTGGACAAAGGTATAAATGTGGTTGTTTTAAGTTAAATTAAAGTAACTAAAGAAAAAAACGAGCAAAATGCTCGTTTTCTTGTCTTCATTGCTTTTCATCTTTTCTCTTGTTTGGATATCAAGTAGAGGAATAACCAAATCAGAGGTATAACTAAGATGTGTTCTGGCTGGACAGGGTTTTCCAAGATCATTGGGAAGTTCCTTTTCTTGTTGAAGTTAAGAGTTTTTATTTTACATTATTTCTTGCTGCATGTCCAGAGCACTTTCTCCAATTTTACCTTTAGCTTTTTCTATTACCATGGTCATGCCATTTGGTATTTTCTTTATAGGCTCAGCGGTTTTATAGTTTTCGGTTAATAGTATTAAAACTCTTTGTAATCTTTCTTTTAGGAAACTTGCCTCTATGGCGTTAGCTCTACCTTTTAATTTAAGTTCTATTTTCACTCGGTGGCCTTCGTGTAGCCATTCACTAGCTTGTTTGGCTTTTACTGTTAAGTCACCTTCGCCGATGCCGACGGTCATTCTCAAAACTTTGGTTTCCGTGGTGTTGTCCTCTACTCGTTTTTTGTTACTTTTCTTATTTTCTAAATAAGCATATTTTCCGTAGTCGATGATTTTGGCCACTGGTGGCACAGCATTTTCCGCGGTTAAGATTAGGTCTAGACCTTTGCCTTTAGCGATTTGTAAAGCTTCGCTTTTACTCATCACCCCAAGGTTTTCATTGTTCTCTCCTAAAACTCGTAATTCGAATGCTCGGATGGAGTCATTCATTTGAGTTCGGTGAAAGTTTTTGTTTGGCGCACCTTTTTGATAAGTAGAATTATTGTTTTGCATTTATATTGTATGGCTAATTCTAACACATAATGGAAAAAAGTATAGTTATTTATACAAGCCTGTGCTATAATACTTTTATTCTTAAAGCAGCTATAGCATCGGGGAAGCTCACCCGAGCCGAATATTTCGTGACCAATCTTTCAAAAATTAAAGTAAAAAGATAGAAATAGTTCAGGTGTTATGGTAAAACTTTTTTGAATATTATAAAAGTAAAATTAAAAAAAAAGATTATGACAAAACAAGAACTTATACAAAAGTTGGGAGAGGCGGGTGCACAATACGGTTATTCTAAAATGCGTCGTCATCCAAGTTCTAAACCATTTATTTATACTGTAAAATCTGGGAAAGACATTATTGACCTTGAAAAAACTGCAGACCAAGTAGACAAAGCTTGTGAGTTTTTAGCTGGGATAATACGTGATAAAAAACAATTTGTAACTATCGGTACAAAGCCTGAGGCTCGTGAAAAGGTAACAAGTGCAGGTATGAAAAACGTACTTCCGTATGCCGCAGAAAGATTTATCGGTGGGACGCTTACAAACTTTGGTGAAATTAAAAAGAGAATAGAAAAATTAGCAGAATTAATAATGAAAAAAGAAGCTGGAGAATTTTCTGTGTATACTAAAAAAGAGCAAGTTTTAATTGATAGAGACATTGCCAGAATGACCAAAAACTTTGGTGGTATGGCAACAGTGGGAGGACTTCCAGCCGCAGTACTTTTAATAGACTCAAATCACGAGGCAATTGCATTAGCAGAGGCAAAATATTTGCGTATCCCCGTTGTAGCTATTTGTAATACAGACTGTAACAACAAGCTTGTTCAGTACCCAATAGTGATGAACGACGCCTCAAGTTTGTCTATCCAAATCGTGTTAGACTATATCGGAGAGAAGATAGAAAGTGTTGAATAATTTAAACCAAAAAAATAAAAAATATGGCAGTAACAATGGATGAAGTAAAAAAACTACGAGATGAAACAGGGGTGTCTATTATGCAATGTAAAAAAGCTTTAGAAGAAACAAATGGTGACATGGAAAAAGCTAAAATAGCTTTGCGTAAAAAAGCCTCAGCCGATGCTGCTAAAAAAGGTGACCGTGCCTTTGGGGCAGTTTGTTCGGCTTCTTACATCCATCAAAATGGAAAAGTAGGAACGATGGTCCAGCTAGTTTGTGAGACAGACTTTGTGGCTCAAAACCCAGAGTTTGTTGCTCTTGCAAATGATATTGCGGTGCATATCGCAGGTCTAAACCCAGAGTTTGTAACTGAAGCTGAAATCTCAGACGAGGTAAAGGCTAAATACATGTCAGCTTTTGCAGATGAAGCAGCTAAAAGTGGAAAGCCAGAAGCGATACAAGTAAAAATTGCCGAAGGAAAGTGGACAGAATTTTTGGCCGGAAGTGTCCTAATGAATCAAAAATTCTTAAAAGACGACTCTAAAACTATAGCTGATTTAATTTCGGCAGCAGTACAAAAATTTGGCGAGAATACTTCAGTCTCAAAGTTTGTTCGCTTTGCTTAAATAATTTTGTGGTAATACCACGCAAACAACATTAAAAATTTATGCTAAATAGTTTCTATTTATTTATAACCCCATTAACTATTGTTTGTGTGTATATTTTCGTAAAGTATGTGGCCAATTATGGTCATATTCAATCAAAGTATAAATTGAGTGACGTAGAAAAAGAGGAAGAGCAGGCAGAATTTTTAGATAAAATCGACGCTGCCAAGTCTTATTTGTTTTTAGTTGTAGATAATTTTAAAAGCTCGGTTATCGGTTTGTTTAAAATTTTAACTCATTGGTTTTTGCATCTTTTGGTAATTTTACTAAAATATATTTCCGACTTTACAGATTTTCTCTATGAAAAATCTCGTGACTTTTTCTTAAGCACTGCGGCTAAAGAAAAGAGAGTGGTATCTACCTTTTGGCATCATTTGAAAAAATATAAAAAAGAAAAGGATGAAGAAAATGAAGATTAGTATATTTAGCATTTATGGAAAGTATAAATGAAAAGTTGAGGTCAAGACAAGTAAAAGTTTTATTTTTAATTATGTTTACAGACATGATTGGTTTCGGCATGTCCATCCCACTTTTCGGTTTGCTTTTTGGTTCTAAAGAAAATTTTTTCTATTTGGGAAATCAAATAGATTTGAGTGGGGCAGCCATTTACTTTGGCGTCTTTGCAGGGCTTTTCGGTTTGGGGCAGTTTATCGCCAACCCAATTCTAGGGGCTTTGTCAGACACTGTAGGACGCAAGCCAATATTAACTTTTGCTATTTTCGGTACTTTTATTTCTAGAATAATTTTTTTGTTTGCACTACTTCGCATGAACATTTTTTGGTTGTTCTTTTCAAGATTTGTAGATGGGGCCACGGGGGGAATAATTGCCTTATCCAATGCCTCTATAACCGACACTACTACTCCTGAGGAAAGAGGAAAATACATAGGTAAAACCATGGCAGGTTTTTCGCTCGGCGGATTTGTTGCAGGACCAATTTTATTTACTCTTTTTTCTTACACTGGTGACTATTACTCGGTGGTTGGTCCCTTCGTTTTATCTGCTATTTTATCTGGAGTTGCTTTTCTGGCTTGTGTATTTTTATTTCCAGAAACTTTAGCAAAGGAGAAAATTCAAAAAGTTCCAAATTTTATGGCTTTATTGTCAACAGTCTCAGGCTCAATGGCAAACTTAAAAAAAGTTTTCCAAGACAAAAGCACCAGACCTTTTTTCCAGGCTTCGCTGGTTTTCTTTTTTGCTTTTGTCGGTTTCAACAATTTTACAGCTCTATATTTATTTTCAAACTATCATTTGTCTCCGACTTTTTCTGGGCTGTATTTTTTAATTGTGGGGGTGGTGATGACTGTCATGCAAGCGTTTGTGGCTTACAAAATAATACAAAAATATCCTATTCAAAAAAGTATAGCTTACCTTTTGGCTGTCAACGCTATTTTGGTTTTAGGATTTACCTTTCTTTACCAATTTGAAAATAGCACAGTCTATTTGCTTATAAATGCTGGTTGCATTGCCATGTTTGCGTCTTTAATAAATGTGAGCGTAAGTACTTATGCCAGCAAGATTCAAACCGAGTTTAAAGGGGCGTTGCTAGGGGCTTTTTCAAGTCTGCCAGTTTTAGCTGCGGCCGTTTCACCACTTTTACTTGGTCTCACTGCAGGCTTTTCTAACAAGGCTCCATTTTTAATTTCAGCCTTCCTGATGTTTACGGCAGGCCTAATGTTTAAAAAAGCTTTAAAATAACTTTGCCTGTTTTTGTAAATTGCACATCTTCTTTTTTCAATAATTGTATTTTAGCGTTAGTGCCGGCATCTTTTGTTTGCAAACCGTTGTACTCGCCAATTTTCCCGTCACTTTTTACCACACGGTGACAGGGTATATTTTTATCTTGGTTGTGTGACATGATAGTCCCAACTGCTCTAGCAGCCCCAGCTACACCAGCCCGCATACTTACTCGTCCGTAACTTAAAACTTGCCCTTTGGGAATCTGAGAAACAACTTGTAAGACTTTTTCTTTAAAACTTAGTTTAATTTTTTGATCCACAATTTTATTGTAAATTACTTTTTAGCATTTTTTTAGGTAAGGAAGTGGATACGTTTTTAAAAATAGTTTGTAAAAACTTTGGAGTACATATTTGCTCTTCTGTAATTATGTAAAAGTTTTTAGAGCTAGGGTAAGCTCGTCCAGTTTTATTCTTGCCTAAAAGCTTTTTATTATTTTCAGAAATCTTTACGAATAAAATGTTGTTACAAATTAGAGCTACAACTTTTTCTTCATAATAAAGTGCGTATTCTCCAAACATAGATTTTACTCTGGTTTTAGTAGAGTGGGTTGAGTCTAAAATGTAGTGGGTAAAATCTTTTGTTGTCGCCATATTGGTAGCAATTATAGCATTAACAGCTGCACTACAACTATTGCTTTTTGTAAAATATGTTGTATAATCATATTTATGAAGCCTGGCATCCCGCTAGGTAACATAAGGGAGCACCCAAAATGGTGTTGGTTGATATTTTTAACCCTGCTACCTATGAACCGGTTATGCAATTTGTGAGAGATCACAAAGAGCATGCACCGCTGATTGTCGGCGTGTTGGCATTTCTGGAATGCTTGGCTGTCATCTCCATCATCGTGCCGGCTACTGCCCTCCTCGTGGGGATCAGTGGCATGCTCGGTGCCAGTGGCGTCAGTCTGCAGCACTCCATTTTTGCCGCCATTCTCGGCGCGTTTCTAGGTTACGCAGTCTCTTTCTGGGCCGGCCTGTTTTTTAAAGACAGTGTCGAGCACAGCTGGCCGTTTCGTACGCGTCCAGAGATGTTGGCCAAGGGCCGCACCTTCTTCCAGAAATGGGGTTGGGTGTCGGTCTTTCTTGGCCACTTCTTTGGTCCAGTACGTGGGGTCGTGCCCGTGCTTGCCGGCATGTACCGGATGCCGCAGTGGCAGTTCCAACTTGTGAACTTGCCCGCTGCCGTTATTTGGTCCGTCGGCGTCATGGCGCCCGGAATCTTTACTTCGGGGCAGGCAATGGAAATTCTTCGTAAATTTTTCTAAGGCCTGCACCACAGCGGCGCATCTCTCACGAGGTGCGTCGTTTCTTTTTTTGGTTTTATTTTTAGTCCAACTTGCTCAAAGATTTTTTAACATTTTCAATTTGCTCGTCTAGGGTTATACCCAAATATTTGCAACCTTTAAAAACTGTTTCTCTGTCAATTTTTGGAGCGAAAGATTTTTCTATAACTCGTTTTTTTATAGACGCGACTTTCATGTCTGCGAACTTTATGGGGTTGAGTTTTTTATAAGCGTAAAAGATACCACATATCTCGTCACATGCAATTAAACATTTGGCTAAAATAGTTTCAGGTTTGGTGGTAAAGCCATTGTAGCCGTCGGCATGCGCCTCTACCGCGTGTATAAGCCCCTCGGGGTATTGCCAGTCTTTAAACCATTTCAAACTTTCTCCGGGGTGCAGGGTAGGGTGTAGGTGAAAGTCGATGTCATGTAAATAGCCAGTTAGAAACCACAGGTGTGGGTCACCCTCAAATTTTTCAGCGTAACCCTCGACAGCCGTGCCGACCATGAGAGCGTGCAGTTTTTGATAGTCGTCTTGTACATATTTTTCTAGTAAAACTTTGGCTTCTTCTTTAGTGGGTAAGTTATTCATATTTTAAATATACAGAAAAAAAAGTTTTCTTGCAATGCTTTTGGTATTTTGATATAGTAAAAAAACTGTTGGAAACCTAACAGTAGCAAAAAATTAAAGGAGGTCTTTGTGGCCCTAGAATTACGCCATATCACAACTGGTCCGGACCAACATGATCTGGAACTTGCTATCGTCTCTCGAAACTTGGGAGCCGTAGCAAAGTTTACAATCTACATTGAAGGAGAGCCTGCAGTTGTGGACTTTCGAGTCTTCAACTTTTCATTTGTAACCTGCCACGGCCCAAATTACAAACTGGGTGGTCGGTTGGTTGGGGATCCTTCAATCAAGGAGAAACTCCCCGCTCACAACTGGATCTTTGTTGAGTACAACACTGAACAGAGACAGGGTAAAATAGAGTTCTCAAACGCCGAGTAGTTTTGAAAGCTAGTTTTGACAAAGTGACCTGTGGCAACATTTGCCACAGGTTTTTATTTTAATTCATTAAAAAACATTAAGAGGCAGTTACTTCTTGGTAACCGTTCCAAGGGTACTGTCAATGTATGTAATAATTATTAAACTGATGACCAAGATAGTAATTTTTTGTTGCGGGGAAAGAAAACTAAAAAATTCAGGATAAAAACCAAAGATTAAAATAGCAAAAAAGAAAATTAATATCACAAAAGTTTTTGTGTAATTACTTAGTAAATTAAAAATATTTTTCATGTATGGTTATTGCTTTAGTATTAGTATTATAATATATGTCAAATGAAATTTGATTATTCTTCCATAGACTCGCCCTCGAATAATTTTTGTTGCACAAAAATCTTCTGGGCAGGTATCACTTGTTCTGGTTCGCTTTGCTCACAACAGAACTTCGCTCCGACTTTCTCGTCCCGTCAGAACAAAATGAAAACAAAAAACAGACGTAAAGCCTGTTTTTTATTTTCATGCTACCCGACAGGGACTCGAACCCCAATTAAAGGCTTCAAAGGCCTCTGTCCTACCATTAGACGATCGGGTAATGGTAGAGAATATTATAACACATTCTGGGTTTATGCACAAAAAAACAGGCAATTTTACGGCGAGATGGTGTTTAAGATTTTATTAAAAATCTGCTTAACTCTAAAAATAAACTGTTCCCAAGGAGCTCGGTCTTTGTTTTCCAAATAGGTGAGGCCATAGGCAACAGACCAACATGAGTCTTTCAGTACATTTTTGGTTGTTTCACTTAAAATTTTACTACCCATACTTACTTCTGTCCCTAATCTCTTTTTCATAGTCTGCTCTATGTCTTCTATTTTGCTGCCACCACCAATTAAAATGATGCCGCCGGCTATTTTACCCAGCTCATTGACCGATTTTATTTCTCTCTCCACCAAATCACAAATATCCTCGATGCGGGCATTGATGATGTTGGGGGCTTTTTTAATATTTAAGTTTTTAAAATTTTTTTTTATCTCTTCAGCATCCTCTATTTTAGTTTGTAAAATGAGGGCAAGGTCGTTGGTTATGTTGGACCCACCTATAGCCCAGGTTTTGTTGATGACAGGTAGCTCGTTTTCAAAATATACAAAAGTAGTATTGTCGTGGCCGATATTTAAAACTCCGACACCAGCAATGCGCTCGCGCCTTTTTGTAACTGGGATATAGGAAACGGTAGAGCCTAGTACTACTTCTTTGACAGAAATTTCTAACTCTTCAAAAACTTCAATGTACTCCTCCAAAATTTTTTTAGGAATTAGGTTTAACAAATATTTTGTTTCTAAAATGCCACCGATGGCGTTGATGGGGTTACCTTTGACACGTTTACCGTCAAGACGGATTTCGGACAGGGAAATGTTTAAGACTTCATAGGGTGAGTCGATAGGGTTGGTGGCCAAAACTTCTTGTCTAGCTTTTTCAAAATCTAACTCAGAAACTTCGTTGGTCGCTTTGGAAACTGTGTTTTTAGTTTTCACTATTTTCATTTTGGTATAGTCACCAGTCAAACCTAAAAAGATTGTGCTGATCTTCTCTCCCAGTTCTTTTTCGGTTTTAGCTATAATGTTTCGAAGGGCAGAGCTAACATCTTTTTTAGAAGCAATGCGTCCGTGGCGAATACCCTCCGAAGGTTCGACAGCCCCGGTGACCACAACTGGGTTGCCACTACTTTTATCGTCCATAGACGCCACTACAATGCGTATAGCTTTACTACCCAAATCTAAACCTACTTTGTAGTTTGTTTTACTCATAAATCTCTCTTCCAGTGCATTATAACATTTTTGTTAGATATTGTGCCTCTAGTTTTTCCATCTTTTCGCCGTGGTCTAGGTCGGTCAAATGTAACATGGAGTGAATGAGTAGGTAGGCAAATTTATCTTTGAAGTTTGTCAGGTCTATTTCTTTTTTATCTTTTGTAAAGGAGTAAATTTCTGCTTCTATAACTTCTGGAGTCATGACGATCTCCCCAGAGTTCGAAGAGTATTTGAAGGACAGTGTGTTGGGTACATAGTCTTTTTTACGTTGTTTTTTATTGATTTTCTTGGAGTTTTTAGGGAGTAATAGGGAAATTTGAAGCTCAAAATGTTCTCCTAAAATGGCATTCTTTAAATCCAAAATACGCAAATCTGGGATTTGCGTATTGGTTTCGTTGAAAATATCTAGTTTGTTGTCGGTATTATTTGGCAACATTGGTAGTTGTAGTGGCAGGAGCTTCCTTTCGGAATGAGTAAGTTTTAACCTGTAGTTTACCCATCTTTTTAAGATGCTCATATTTTCTTGCAGCTTCTAAGTTTACAAGTTTGTCTTTTTTGAGTTTCAATTTTGACATTGATCTTTGGGCAAATTTTCTAGACTTAACTTTTGGTACAACACCAGACTCTTGCATTTTTTTCTGGAATCTTTTTAAAAGCATGCCAGCGTCACCTTTATCACTTTTTAGTAGTTTTACATTTATAGACATAATTATTTATTTGATTGCGTAATTATAACATGAAAACATGATTACTTCAACTTTTTAATGTACTCCACGACTTCATCAATTTTAATCGTTTCTTGGGAATGACTTTTCATGTTTCGGACAATAACTACATTTTCCATGGCTTCTTTTTGACCAAAAATCAAAACATAGGGTACTTCTAGTCTTTCAGCCATACCAAGTTGTACACCGAGAGAGTCTTTTGACAATGACTGAGACATGGGGATGTGGGACTTGCGAAGCATCTCTACGATTGTAAGAGAATGCAGTTTGGCCTCTAGTCCTATTTGGACAAAAAAGATTTTTGGTTTTTTCTGGAGTTTGGCTTGGACATTTTCAGTCCCAGGCATTAAAAGGATGCGGTCGATACCAAGTGCTACTCCTACGGCTGGTACGTCTTTTTTACTGCCCATTGTTTTTCCTAAATAGTCATAGCGACCACCTCCACAAATGGACAAGGTTTTCTCTGTCACTTTACCATTGTTGTCAGTTTCAGAAAAAGTTTTTTCTATTTCAAAAACGGTGTGAGAATAATAGTCTAAACCACGTACAAGAGCGTGATTGATGCTGTAAGTAACTTTGGTACCTTCTAGATACTCTAAAACTTCCTTAAAATGTCTTTTGCTTTCTGGGTTTAGAGAGTTGATAGGTTTTGGGGCATCTTTTTTGAAACTACCACAAATCTCTTCTTTACAATCTAGTAAACGAAGCGGGGAATTTTTCAAACGGTCTTTACAATTTACACACAGCTTGCTGTTAAACTTTTTGTAGTAAGTCGTTAAGTCTTTGATAAATTTTTTACGAGACTCTTTGTCGCCGACAGAGTTTATCTGGACATTGACATTTTCTATACCGATTTCTTCTAGGATGGCTACACTAGTTTTTATAATCATGGCGTCGGCAATAGCCTTGTCTGTTCCAAGCATTTCTAAGTTGAACTGTTTAAACTCTCTGTATCTACCTTTTTGAGGTTTGTCATGACGAAAAATAGAGCCATAGTTGTAGATCATAACAGGTTGCGGCATAGAGCCCCAGCCGTTCTCAATGTAGGCACGCATCACGCCAGCTGTAAACTCTGGACGCATAGATATCTTGTCGCCACCTTTGGTAGTCATGGTGAAAAGCTCTTTTTGAACTATATCCGTCTCTGCACCCACCCCTCTTTCGTAGACGCTGGTATGTTCTACCATAGGTACTTGTAGGGGTGAAAAACCGTAGTAAGTAGCCACGTCTTCAGCCTTTTCTAATGCACCTTTTTCGCGAAAATACTCACTACCTAAAATGTCACGAAAGCCTTTTACTGTTTGAAGTTCTTGGTTATTTTTGTTCAAATTTTCTTGAGTTTTGTTTCCTTTTTTAGGAGATGTTTTTGGCATATTTTATTAAAGATTATGAGGTAATTATAGCACATTTTAGAGACAGATTTCAGAGCTTAAATTGACCCTGGCCAAATGCCGATAGCTGTAAGTGGTGTAAGGCGTAAAAAGGGGCGACCAACTATATTTTCCATTGGAACAGCGCCCCAGTACCTAGAGTCAGAGGAGTTGGCACGGTTGTCACCCATGACATAATACTCGTTTTCACCCAAAGTTCGATCGTCAGATATCTCAGATTTGTAAATAATTTCCTTGTCGTCGATAATTAAACCGTTAGGGTTTTCCTTGCTAAAGATAGTTGTCACTCCGTTTACTACGGTTACTTTTTCACCTGGAAGACCAATAATTCTTTTTATCAAATATCTGTTGGTTTCAAAATAGCAGTTGCCGGCAATAGGTAATAAACAAGTGTGAAAAGTGTGTTTGGAGTCTGGTATGTCGAAAACCACAACTTCGCCGCGCTTTGGATTATGGAGAAATTTATAGGAAAACTTGTCTACAAGCAAATAGTTGCCAGTGTTAAAAGTTGGCAACATGGAAGGTCCTTCAACCAAGAAAGGCTGTACTAAAAAAGTTCGAATAGTTACAAAGAAAACTATAAACAAGACACTAAATTTAATAGCTTCTTGATAACCGCCTTCCTTGAAGGCGTCGTAAATCAAGTAAAGGAAAATGCACAATGCAAACACATACCATATTATATTCATATAAAAATAGTTTAACATAAAAATAATAAACAAAATATTGTATACTAAAAACAACAAAATAAATTATGTCTAATTTAAACATATGCGTAGTCCATGGCGGAACAAGTCATGAAAGAGAAAGGTCCATAGTTTATGGAAAAAAGATTGTTAAAATTTTAGCTGTGTCAGATTTAGAAAATAATAATTTTAATGTTTTTGAATTGCATTTACACCCAAACGGGTCTTGGACTATGAATGGCAACGTGGCAAGCCCAGAAGAGATATTAAAAAAAAGTCATAAAGTTTGGAATTGCTTTGTGGGAACAGACGGAGAAAGTGCTTTACTTGAGGGTTTGTGCCAAAAGCATGGGGTAAAATTGCTAGGCCACAGTGCCTTGCACACAGAATTAGCTTCCCACAAACAGGATTTAAAAAACCTTTTGAGTCAACATAAAATAAAAAGCCCGTATGGCAAAGTAATTGACTGTAAAAAATATTCCTTAGAAAAGTTAAAAGAAGTTTTTCAATTTGTCGGCATACCAGCTATAGTAAAGCCACTAAAGAATAGTGGGGCAATAGGGATTAGCTTAGTTCAAAGCTTTGGTGAAATGCAAAACGCAGTAGAAAATTTAATTTCCGAGTCGCAAGATGTTTTAGTTGAAAAGGTTATTTCTGGCACCCCTGTGTCTTGTTTTATTTATAGTCATGAAGGTCTGATAAACGTAAATATAAAAGTCCATGGAGAGCCCCTCAGTAGGGACGAAAATTTACAAATAAGAAATGAGGCTATTTATATATATAATGTTTTGGCTTTTACCCATCATTTAGAGTGTGATTTTCTGTTGATTGAAAAAAAAGGAAAGAAAATTTTATATTTGCTCGAGGTAAATACTCACCCAAGTTTAGTGCATACCTATATTAATGATGTTTTTAAAGACGGGGTGATAAGTTTAAGTGAATACGTTTTGGAAAAAATAAAGTAAAAAATAAAATTTGAAAGAGAGTAAAATATGAGAGTTTATAAAGTCAGCCCGATTTTAAAATATAGTCCTTTTTTTGACTTGACCTATATCTCTAAACTCGATTTTGAACTGGGAGATGTTGTGGAAATAGATTTTAATAAGAAGAAAATATTTGGAATTGTGTTAGAAGTGTATGATTTGAAAGACGTGAAAGTGGAGATACGCAAGTCAGATTTTCTAACTAAAAAAATTGAAATTAAGCTCAGTCAAATGCAGGAAAAGTTTTTAGAAAAAAGAGTCTTTGAGACTCTTAAAAAACACTCGAAAGAATTTTGCATCCCAGTTGGTGAAATAGTTTTCTATATTTTTGGTGAAAAATTAAATTTGTTGATGCCCCCTGAAAATGAAAAAAAAGTGTATAAAAATTTAATTATTTACCCAGATGACCTGAGTTATAAAATAGAAAAAATAGAGAACAAGAAAAATAAAAATAAGTCGAGTGAAAGGGAAAACATAAACTGTAAAGGAGTGGAAATTTTTAAATTTGTTTTAAATAGAGAGTGCGTGTTTGATAAGATTATAATCAAAGATTTCAACTTTGATAAATATGTAAATTTTCAAAATCCACATATTTCAAAGTTGCATTTGTTGTTTGACATTTTAAACTCCTTTTCTCTTGAAAGTAGGGGCAAGGGTGATTTAAAAATTGTTTTAGAAACTGGTTTTTTGGGAGTGGCGGAGGCGTTTT
>JAYSUJ010000005.1:0-5990 GCA_043719155.1 bacterium
AGGTAGTTGCGTTAGTAGTAGATGAGTTAGAAGTAATGAAGTTAGAAGAAGAACCGAAGAGTGTAGTGATGTTAGCTAGAGTAGAGTTAAGAGTGGCGATTGTAGCTGAGGTTAAGTTGGCGAGAGTGGCGAAGAGGTTAGTAGAATAAAAATTACTTGAACTAGCATTTGTCAAAGTAGAATTTGTTGCACCGAGGTTAACAAAAGACCCGGTTGAAGAACCAGAAGCATCGAGCCCACATTCAAATAAATTTGTAAATGAATTATATAAAAGTTTATCTGTAAGAGAATTACAGGAAGTTAAGCCTGCACCTAAAAATTTTGTAATAGTTGTAGTAGCAAATGAGGATGACCCACTTGCTAGAAATGAAGTAGCTGAAACATTAGATGCAGCAAACAAAGAAGAAAGGTTTGTATACCCAGAAACATTTAAAGTACTAAGGTTTGCATCTCCGGTGGGGTTAACCGATGAACCACTTGAAAAACCTCCGTATTGGGCAGTTCCTGAAAAGGAAAGAACAGACGAAGAAGGTAACACAGAAGTTGCTGCAGAGATATCACCCCTGTCGCCTTTATCACCTTTTTCTCCCTTTGGGCCTGCAGGACCTGCAACCACTCTTTCGACCACCTTTTCAATAATTTGTTTTGGTAAATTTTGCAAATAATTTGCATCTGCAAAAGACCTGCCAGTATTTTCACTACTTAAACTTGAAGGCAATTTTGCATTTGGATTTAAAACATCTACCCCAAGCTTAACAAGTTCTTTTCTTTTGGCGACAGATAATTCATCTACCTTCTGCACCAAACAAGGCTTACCAGAAAACAAAAAAGAGGAACCACAAAAAACACGAGCTTTTAGTTGCCCAAAAAAAGAAGTATTGTCAAAGGTAAAATGTTCCTCAACACCTGCAGAGTCAACACTCTTTGTTAGGACCTGAGATTGAGCAAAAACTCCTGAAAATGAAATAAAAAAAACTAAAGAGAGTACTAGGAAAAGGTCTTGTAGGGTACCTATTTTTTTTTTTTGAACCTGCTGCATGAATATGCTTTTTAGTATAAACAACAAAGCACTATTTTCATAGTGCTTTGTTGTTAACTTATCCACAAATTTGGATAGATTTTACTTCTTGGTTGTACTAGTAGTTGTCTTTGCAGGAGTTGGTGCTTTTGTATCAGTTTTTACTGCCTCTGTTTTGGTAACTGGGGCTTCTTGTGGTTGGCTTTGCACAGGACCAGAGTTAACAACTACATTTCTTGATTCTGAAAAGATAATAGCTTTGGCAGATTGCGGAAAAATGAACACAACATCCCCGTTTTGAGCTCCATCGAAAAACTTTTGTTGTGACTTGAGTTGATCAGCATCGTCAATTTTAACCATTACAGGAGTTTCAGCAGGTAATACTATTAATTTTCCTAGTTTTGCCAACAACCTGTCTCTTTCTGCTGTTTGCTCAGCCGTGTTTTGAGCTCCGGGCACTGCTGACTCTGCATTCATGGCCATTTTTGTATAGGCAAAGTACCCCACACCAGCCAGTACAACTACAGCTATCAAACCACCAAGAATGTACATCTTATTTCCTAATATTTTTTTCATAGATTAATTTCAATTAAAAGTTTTTTATAAATTTTCTAAGCTTCTTTGATTTGTGGTACACAATAGCAAAGATAAGCATTGCAGCTAGTATAGCAATAATTATCCAAATGTAAAACGGTATAAACGGAACTGATGTTTTAGTATTGACAATTTTCTCAGTTGACTCAACAACACCTAGGTCTTTACTGGTTCTGAAAATAACCTTTTGATTATCATGCTTTACCGATGCAACAATTGTATAGTTTCCGGCAAACAAAGTATTTGCAGGTATTATGTACTGCATTGACAAGTCAGAGGCAGTATTCAATTCTCTTTCTTCTTTTATAACTTCTTGCCCGTTTATGTCGTATACAGAAACTGTAGTTGTACCCAAAGTGGCTTGAGGGACTTTCAATTTATTTTCCAGGGTGAAATTGTAAGGTGTGCTTGTAACCAAGGCTGTGTCACCTTTAATCTCTAAAGATACAACTTGTGGCAATTTCTTTTCCTCTTTTTTAATTTCTTCTTTCTTAATCTCTGGCAAAGACTCGACAGTGCCACCAATATTTACTGTTATAGATTTATTTTGCAAGCCTGCATCTCTATTTTCAGCATCAAGTGTGGAACCTCCTAAAATATTCACAGTTGCTTTTCCAGGAGCCTTTGCCTCAAAGGTGTATTTCAATATAGAAGCCAAAGTTTTAAGTCCAGCTGGGTAGCCAGCTGTTCTTTTTATTTGTCCGTTGGCCATGTCTGTTACTTCATCAGGGGCAACAGGTATCCAACCAGGTTGATAGCTAGCTCCCTTAAAAGTCAAAAGATTTTTGTCATATTCCAAATTTACAATAGCTGTATAAACCGGCTTTTCAGCAGAGCCATCTATTTTAAGTTCAAAATCTACAGTTTGTCCGACTTTGAGCTCTGAGGCTGTAGTGTAAAACTTTGCCGGGGTTGCCAAAGCCCAAACAAAGCTTGCAGTAAAGATGAAGACCAGAACAAAAAGAAAAACAGACAATATTGCTGATATATTTTTAGTAAAATTATTAATTATTTTCATACTTGAAAAGTAGTATACCCCCAAACAAAATAAAAGTGGAAATTTAATTTATAAAATGTGGATAAAACCACTCTGATTACTCTAAAATAGAAACACTGGAGTTCTCTTCTGCAAAAACTTTTGTTAAAAACTTTTTTACATCATTTACCGAAACAGATTTTAGTATCTTCAAATACTCTTCGGTTTGGAGATACTTTGTATTGTAGATTACACAGTCCATTAAACTTTCTACATCACTGTGTACAAATACTGGTTTTTGTACCTGATATTCTTTTGTTGGGATCACCTGTTTTATATCTTTTACCCGTACGTCTATAGAAAAATTTGAAACTTCTTTTTTAAGAGTTTCAATCAGTAAACTTGTCTTTTCTTTATCACAAGTGGTAGAGAAGCCAAAGTAATGCACACCTTGGGCATAGTCCCCGGCTGTCATACCGATGCTGTATACTAGTCCCATCTCGTCTCTCAAAACTTTCATCAGTCTCCCAGTTAAGCCTCCAGTCAACATGGAAACTACAACACCACCTACAATACTTTCTCGCTCAGTCAATTTATCTGTTTTGTAAACAAGACGCAAATTCGCCTGCTCTCTGTCTGGTTTAGAGATTTTACAAAATTTAATCAAATTCGCTTCTTTTACTTTATCTGAAAATTTCAATATTTTTTTATTTGAAAACAGACTTTTATTTTCTTTTTTATCGTAAAAGCTGTTTAGGAATTTTAGGAATTTAACTTTATTTTTGACATCATTGGTGCCAATAAATAAAATAGAGTTTTTAGGATTTTTATAGATTTCATAAAAATCTGAGAAATGTTCTAAAGTAATATTTTTCATTGTTTTCTCATCTCCAAAAAAATACTTTTCCATAGTTGTACCTGAGTAAAGATTTAGCATCAACAGTCGCCAC
Organism: bacterium; assembly: GCA_043719155.1. Classification (GTDB taxonomy): domain Bacteria; phylum Patescibacteriota; class Minisyncoccia; order Phycocordibacterales; family UBA5272; genus JBBQKQ01. The sequence continues at coordinate 3,539 of JAYSUJ010000005.1, forward strand.
AACAAGCTATCGTCATTGTCTAAATACCTTTTTGACTCATTCATCACTACACTTTTTTCTTTTTCTAAATCCTCTAAAAGAAAAACAGAATTATATATAGCTTCAAATAAAATCTCTAAAGAAGTTAAAGCCTGTTTATGGGTTTGGTTTTGATAATAGACAGTTGAGTCTGGACCAGTCCAAGCGTTACTCACTATTCCCTCTTCATCAAGTTTTATTGCAAACTCACTTTTACCAGGATATTTTTTAGTTCTTTTACCTACTAAATGTTCAAATAAGTGTGCCAAACCTCTCTCACTTTCTGTATCATTTCTCCAGCCAATTTTAAAACACATTTGTATACTGCTTGTGGTAAAATTTTTATCAATCAGAAAATTTACTTCCAACCCACTTTTAAGTTTTACTCTCTCAATTTTTTGCATAATCTAATTTGATTTAATTTTGCTAATTATACCATTTTACACAAATTTTCTCGCATACTTATTTGAGAAAGAGTTTCCATAATTTTTAAGTAATGCAATTTCCTCTTGGTCTAAAGTCTCCAAACCTTGGACTAAATTTTTTATAGCGAACCATTCTTCTTTCTCCACACTTTTTTTTGAAAGTTTTAAAATTTCATCGACAATTTTTACAGTTTTTATCTTAAAAAATTCAAAGTGTTTCAGGTCTTTTTTTTCTAAACAGTTTATTGCCCTACAAACTTCAGGTTCAAAATTGGCTTGGTAAAACAAAATGTCTTTTTGCATACAATTTATTCGTCAAGTGTTATAAATTCTTTTACTAAACTTTCTATCTCTCGTTTTATTACTTCACTCTCTACAATTCTTCCCTTATTAACTTTTGGTTTTATATTTACCAGTGAGTCAAACTCTATTTGTGTCATGTTATTTTCTAAAAATCTAAGGTTAAACCCCCAAACATTCACATGTTTTCCACCTTGTGAAGTCAACAGTTCACATGTTTCCATATGATAATCTCCTCCAATTGCGACTCTTCTATTTTCCAAGTCTACACAACCTTTTAAAAAGTCTAAATACCAGTTTTCCGCATACCCTTTCAAACTTTCTGCATTTTTTTTTTCTGTTAAAATCTTTAATTCTGTACCCATACTTTTATGGAGTAAATTATAACATTTTATTTACCAAAAAAACACAAGTTTCCTTGTGTTTTTTTAAAATTAACGATTTGACCAAGTTGGAGTCTTATGTGCCTTCTTAAGTCAAGTCTTCTTTCACTCTACCTCTCGTTGGTCTCGTTTCAGAAAAATTAATTTGTGTATAACGTATAATTAACTTTTTTCTATTGGAATTTTAGAGTCTTTAATACATCCACTATCTCTATATCTGAAAAAAACTTTTTACTTACATCACTCCCAGATCCACCAACCATATCACAATTATTATTATTAAGAACAACTGAATAATACTTTTTGTTTAACTTTTGTTCAGTATAATAGTTAGTCGAGCTACAGCCATTATCTCCATCACCATTACGATACCACTTACGATCATTTACTAAAATCACTTTCTTATCTCCCCGTTCTGGTATCCATGCATTCAAACCCATAAAGTCATTCTCTCTTCCATTTTTGGAAACAGTCAGCTTCGCATTAAAGCTATTTTTTAAATTCTTTGAAATGCTAAAAGTTACAACGGCGCTATCACTTGGATCTCTAGCTAAAATCACATCGTTACTTGTAAGTCTACACACTTCCTTTATCTTGGAAATCGTCGCCGGACCGACTGTTGAAACAGGTGTCAAACCATACTCTTTCTTAAATTTTTGGACATAAAAATCTGTACGTGAACCAAAAATACCTGTAGGAAACGTTTGTGGTAAGTTGTAATAACTTGCCAGAAAACCTTGCAAAATAGATACCTGATCATTACCATCATAACACTCAAATCCAGCTCTGCAGCTTGTATCAACTCCATATTTTAAGTATAGATTATCTGTAAAAAAAGGTAAGACATTTAATTTGCATGAAGATAGAAATCTTTCATTGCCCAAAAATACTGTTTTTTGTAAATTGGGGCCGACAACTTTCACATTTTGTTGGAAAAGAGTTGTTCTACACCAGTCTACACCCGAACCACACTGAGAAGAATTGTCACGGTCTTTTAACTTAACGGTATAAACACCAGAATTTGTATAGGTATGTAGAATTGTTCCAGTATACGAAGTGTTGTCCGATAGTTTATTTTCTGTTCCATCGCCAAAATCTAAATACAAAGTGTGTCCAAATTTACCCCCAACAGATTCCATACGCATGGATACCTCTAAAGGTGCCTGCCCACTTAATGGACTAACTTGAATCAAATTTTCTGCAAAAACAAAATTCACATTAATTGATAACATTAGGCTTGCTCCTTTTTAACAAAATGTTAGACTGTAGTAATGTTTAAAACAGAAAAATTAGTTAACGATCCTAGAGCCATCAAAGCCCTAACAG
>JAYSUJ010000041.1:0-21977 GCA_043719155.1 bacterium
AAGGCTAAATACATACAGAGACCGATAGTGAACAAGTACCGTAAGGGAAAGGTGAAAAGAACCCTGGAAAGGGAGTGAAATAGAACTGAAACCATATATTTACAAGGAGTAGCGACAGGGTGCAAATCCTGTGCTGCGTGCCTATTGAAGAATGAGCCAACGAGTTTTATTATTTGGTACGACTAAGTATCTAAAGATATGGAGTCAAAGGGAAACCGAGTGTTAATAGCGCGAATAAATCTAATAATAAAGACCCGAAGCCTAGTGAGCTTACCATGTGCAGGCTGAAGTTTATCGAAAGATAAATGGAGGGCCGAACCCGTAGATCGTTCAACTTCTTGGGATGACATGTGGTAAGGAGTGAAAAGCTAATCGAACTAGGCAATAGCTGGTTCTCTCCGAAATAGTTTTAGGACTAGCGTCGTGTGTTTCCTTTTGGGGTAGAGCACTGGAAAGTTTTTACTTGTCGCAAGACGGAAAAACTTATCAAACTCCGAATACAAAAGGCTAAATGCGGCAGTAAGACCGTGGGCGCGAAGGTCCACAGGTCAAAAGGGAAACAGCCCAGATCGTAATTTAAGGTCCCTAAATATATACTAAGTACAAGCGAGGATGTAGGAATCCATAGACAATGAGGATGTTGGCTTAGAAGCAGCCATCATTGAAAGAAAGCGTAACAGCTCACCCATCGAGGGTTCCTGCGCCACAGATAATCGGGGTTTAAGTATATTACCGAAGATACGGGATTATAATTTTAAGATTTTATAATCGGTAGGAGAGTGTTCACAACTGCACTGAAGTTAAAGGGGTGACCCATAATGGAGTGTTGTGAAGTAAGAATGTTGGCACAAGTAACCGCAAGGAAGGTGAGAGCCCTTCCCGCCGAAAGAACAAGGTTTCCTCCGCAATGATGATCATCGGAGGGTAAGTCGGGCCTAAGAGAATGGCTATGCGCCGGACTCGATGGACATAAGGTTAATATTCCTTAACTTGTTTATAGAATGATGGAATGACGAAGTTTTATACCGTGGGCCTATTATCGAATTTAGGTTCTAGCTATGATTGTGTTGCTTAGGCAAATCCGGGCAGCTTCCTTTAATGGAAAACGAGAGTAGAAAGAAAATGTTAGTCGCAAGATTAATAAATCTGTGGGAACAAGCTTTCAAGAAAAGTTTCTAAGTTTATCTATAAATAATCCGTACCGCAAACCGACACAGGTGTTCGAGTCGAAGAGACTAAGGCGAACGAGTGATTGCTCCTTAAGGAACTCGGCAAAAAAGTATCCGTAACTTCGGGATAAGGATTGCCTCTAGCAATAGAGGCCGCAGAGAATTTTTCCCTGCCAACTGTTTACCAAAAACACAGCTCCGTGCGAAATCGTAAGATGATGTATACGGGGTGACGCCTGACCAATGCCAGAAGGTCAAATATTGCTGGTCGTAAGGCTGCGTGATATAAGCCCTGGTGAATGTCGGCCGTAACTATAACGGTCCTAAGGTTCTGCAGATTTAGCTCAGATATTTATATTTGTAGTTATATTTGTAGAAGGACTGGGACTGCTTGTAGATTGAGTTTAATCTCAAGTTTTTGGATAAATAAAAATTCGTGTTTGAACGCTACCTGGTTAATTAGTAATATTTAATCGGTCCATATGCTGTTAGTGAGAGACCAACGCAGCACACCCTAGTTTTAGTAATAAAATGGGTGAAGAGAGAGTCCATATTAAAGTGAATATATGAGCGAAATTCCTTGTCTGGTAAATTCAGACGCGCACGAATGGCGTAATGAGTGGGGAACTGTCTCGAGGAGCAGCTCGGTGAAAATACAATACCGGTGAAGATGCCGGTTACCTGCAGGTAGACGAAAAGACCCCAGAAGCTTTACTATAGCTTGGTATTGACTTTGTTCGATTGATGCGTAGTGTAGCCGTTAGAGGTTGAAGCGAGGTTTTTGGATCTCGTGGACTCAACAATGAAACAGCGGTCTTCAATTGGGCAAAGTCTAACCTGTACCGAAAAACGGTACGGAGACAGTATCTGGTGGGTAGTTTGACTGGGGCGGTATCCTTTTGGATATTGGTTCTTTATGTGTTTTTAGAAATTTAATTGTAAGTTTTGAAGGTGTGGCAAAAAGGAGTGCGCAAGCATGACAGATTTTCTGGAATTAGCCGTTAGACTTTTGATCGTTGTTGCTGTGCCTTTCGGCATCGCAACGATTTATCGACAGTTCTTCACGGTTCCAAGGAAATAGCCAACCCCGGAGAGGCAAAACCTTTCCGGACCTCTTCAAAACTTATAATTTAAAAATTTAGAAATAAAATAATTTACTAGTATCCAAAAATCTATCGCCCCATGTCCGAATCATCCGAAAAAAAATGATTCAAAATAAAAAAATAAAACAGGAGGACTTATAAAAGAAATTTTATAATGGAAAGTTGGTTAAATATTTATTTTATGCAAACAAAATAAACAGGGAAGGTCAATATTTATATTGTACCCCCAAGAGACTTTACACCAACGATCTTAAATTTGTGAGAACAAAAAAGATCAAGATAAAGCCCATTGTGCTACTACAAGGCCTAAAAAGTAGCGGAGGAGTTCAAAGGTCAGTTAGCCACGAATGGAAACCGTGGCGATAGTGTAAGAGCACAAACTGGCTTAACTGTAAGACGGGCATGTCAAGCAGATACGAAAGTAGAATCTAGTGAACCGACATTTTGCTTTAGAAGCAGATGAAGATTAACGGATAAAAGTTACTCTGGGGATAACAGGCTAGTTGCGTCTAAGAGTTCATATCGACGACGCAGTTCGGCACCTCGATGTCGACTCATCTTATCCTGGCGGTGAAGAAGCTGCCAAGGGTTTAGCTGTTCGCTAATTAAAAAGGTACGTGAGTTGGGTTCAGACCGTCGTGAGACAGGTTGGTCTCCTATCTCCTGCAGGCGTTGACAATTGAGTGGACTTGCCCCTAGTACGAGAGGACCGGGGTGAACTGACCTCTGGTGTATTGGTTGTCGCGTCAGCGGCACTGCCAAGTAGCTATGTCGGGAAAGGATAATTTCTGAAAGCATCTAAGAAAGAAGCCCACCACAAGATTATTTGTCATTAAGGGTCGTAAGAGATGATTACGTTGATAGGCTTTAGGTGTAAGCGTAGTAATGCGTTGAGCCGTGAAGTACTAATAACCCGTTCTCCTATCAGGAATTGTGAAGCTATGTACTTGTAGCAATACAAGTTTATAGTTAAATTTTTTAGTACAGACATTTGTAATGTTTGTTTCCAATAAATTTTTGTGCTAAAATATGTGAAAACCCAAGGTTAAACTTGGGCTTCACTAAAAGTTTTCTATTATTAGAAAGTTTTTAGTGGAGGGTGTGCGTGTGTCCCAATGGACCATGTCGGCGCTGTTATGGCGCCCCCTTCATCCACAACTTGTGGAATACTCATGACCGAGATTCTATAAGAATTGTTGGTTATGTTTATTTATTTAGCTTCTCTGCTGAGAAGTTATATAAATAAATATAGCCTGCAATGGCTGGTAAAAGTGTTCTGACTTTTTAATCTGGTGATACATCGCTTTGGACCCATCTCTTTCCATTCCGAACAGAGTCATGAAACGAAGTCGTGCCAATGATACTCAATTTATTGGGGAAAGTAGGTAATCGCCAGATTAAAGTGTCAGAAAATAAGTTTTAGGTTATACTTCTACGCATAAATATGCTAGATAATTTCAGGTTTGGGAATATAGAGAATAAAGGTAAAAAAGCAGGTGGTGAGAAAAAAAGATATGACATGTTTTCTTATTTAGAAAATCAAAAAAGCCAAGTCCTAAATGCAAGAGAAAAGTTGGAAGGTAATTCAGATACAGAGTCGGATCAGAGATACGTTGAGAATTGGACTCGAAACCCTGAGCTGCAAAAAAAGCTTTTAACTGCAAAGACTTATGTTGAAAAGCTTTCAATAATAAAAAGAGAAGGAGTTTTAGGTTTGGATAAAAGTAGGCCAAACCCAGAAGATTTTGCTGGCCAACCAATTTTGTTCGATGGTACAAACGGGATTACAAATAATGTTGACTGGAAGATGAAGACTGATGGCGAAATTGTGAGTTACGATAGTTATGAAAAATTAAAAGCGAGAGATCTACCTATTTTAGAACAAAGAAAAAAATATTTTAATGAAAATGGAGGTAGTGTTTTTAAAGAGTATTCAGAGGTGATGGAGCTGATTTTTACAGACTGGGCCCATGAAATTTTTGGTAAAGGGTTTCAAGTCCTGACCTCATCTGAGTTTGACGATGTGCAAGGTGGGGCAGATTTTATAGTGGCTAAAAAGGATGAAGTGGGTAATGTGGTATGCGTTTTTCCTGTTGACGTTTTTGTGGGTATTCCAGTTGAAGGAGTTGGTTCAGATGTGGATTTTCTAAAAAAGAAACTATTTAATAGTTTAAACAGAATCCAAATTGGGTATAATTCAGACTTGCATTATGTGGAGATTCCAGATCAAAGCCAAGAGGCAAGAAAACATAGCTCTTATAGATTTTCAGCTACAAACCTATCAAGTTTAACCCTACCTATTAGTCAAAAGAACCTGGAAACTTTGGCTGAGTTGTACTACAAAGGAGAGTATAAATTACATATCTTGGAAACAGCACGCAAAACTATTTTAGAAAGTTTTCATGCTCAGCTTCGTATAAAGCTAAAGATAGCCGAAAGGATAAATGTTGCAAGATACAAAGATAAGGTAACGGGGTTAAGGGTAGTGGAAGACAGAAAACCAGCTGTTCGAGCTTCATTAAAACAACTGCAGAAGTCTTTGCCGCCTCATCTTATTGGCGACGCAAGAATAAATGACAATATGATGCGCACTATGTCAGATATCTTAAAAGCTTTTGATACAGATGTTTCCTCAGACTTTAACCGAGAATATAATATCCTTTCCAGATTTGGTGAAGCCAAAAAGAATGCTGCAAATGCAAATAAACACGCTAGGAATAAGAAGAAGAAATAAGTGGGTGTTTATGTTAAACTGGTTTAAGTAAAATATATGCAATTAAATTGGAGGGGTCAAAGACAAATAATAATTTTCTCGATCTATTTTTTGATTGTTTTTATGCCTGTATTTTTCATAACTTATACACTTTTGAGCAAGAGTGCAAATTGTTATGATAATTTACAAAATTCGGAAGAGGAAGGTGTAGATTGCAACGGATCTTGTCAGTTACGTTGCGATGGGACATATAGAGATATACGTATTGATTTTGCTAGAGGCATGAAGGTTACAGAAGGTATGTATGACATTTTTGTACTTTTAGAAAATTACAATACCAATATAAATTTTCCTTATGTACCCTATGGTTTATCTTTTTATAGCGTGGAAGGTAAGCTGTTAGGAACTACAACTGGGACTTTGTCACTTTTACCCCAAAGAAAAGCAGCACTATATTTACCGTCATTAAAATTGTCACAGGAACCAAAAACTATTGACGTAAAGCTTGCGGAACACAAGGCTATGTCTTTCTATGATTTTGACTCTATACCTAAAAGTATTTCCGTAGACAATTGGCAATCGCAAAGAGGTGCAAATAATTCTCTACAAGTTGTAGGTGAAATAAAAAACCCAAATAACATCGAGGCTAGAAATTTGAGTGTATATGCGATGCTTTTTGACGACACAAGAACTGTGTACGCAGTTTCAAAAACCAAGGTGTTTTCAATTAAAGGTCGGGAAAAAACCGCGGTAACCTTTACCTGGGGACAAATCGCAGATCCTAAAAATGTAGAATTTATAGTTGAGTTCGACGACCTCTAAACGAAAGCCCGCATGAAATTATTTGAGAAGCTTGATATAAGTTTGATGCTAACTGCGCTTGTGCTGTCTTCTTTTGGACTGGCTACAATTTTTTCACTAGGTTCAAGTAACGTACTTTTTACTAAACAGTTAATTCTTTTGGTTGTTGGCCTTGTCTTTGCCTTTGTGATTGGAAGCATGGATCTACGTTTTCTGAAGCAAGGACACTTTTTGTTTTTCTTCTACATATTATCCCTTTCGCTACTTTTGCTTTTAGTGGTTTTGGGTCACACGATAAATGGGGCACAAAGTTGGTTTAAGTTTTTAGGCATCTCTTTCCAGCCAATTGAGTTGGCAAAACTGGCGTTAATGGGAGTTTTAGCTAAATTCTTTTACAAGAGACATACTGACGTTTCTTATCTCCCTACGCTTTTCTTTTCTTCTTTATATGCATTGCTAATTTTTATCCTTGCTGTACTGCAGCCTGATCTTGGAAGTGGGTTAGTTGTAATGGGGATTTGGGGCATGGTTGTCTTTATATCCGGCATACCTAAAAAATATATCCTTGGCATTACTATGCTTGTAGGAGTTGTTTCAATCTTTGCTTGGAGTTTGTTGTTGGCACCATATCAAAAGTCAAGAATTCTAAATTTCATTGACGGCACGAGAGACATACGTGGAAGTGGTTATAATGTGTATCAATCAATGATTGCAGTTGGGTCTGGGGGTTTGTGGGGAAAGGGCATAAACTTTGGAAGCCAGTCTAAACTATCGTATCTTCCTGAGTATGAAACTGATTTTATTTTTGCAGCTTTTGCAGAAGAGTGGGGTTTTGTTGGGGTTATTTTCTGCCTCTCTCTCTACCTTTTTTTGATATTAAAAATTCTCTACCTAGTTAAAAGTGTTGAATCAAATTTCGAAACATTATTTCTCATTGGGATTATCTCATATTTCACAATTCATTTTTGTGTTAATGTAGGAATGAATATCGGTCTTCTGCCCGTTACAGGTATTCCCCTGCCATTTATGTCAGGAGGAGGTACACATGTTTTGGTGGAGTGGATAATGATAGGAATCGTGGTCTCTCTCTCAAAACACAAAAGAAGGCAAAAAACTATACAGAATAAGGAATTATTTATATAGCCATCCTGTATTAATGTATGTACATAAAAATTGATTTATGTTAATATTTGCCTATGCAAAAATGGAAAAAATACTTTGTAATATCAGACATCCTCGTACTGTATTTAGCATTTGTACTGGCGGTTATTGTTAGGGGGTTAATACACAAAAGTGCGGCTCAAACTGAGGCCGTCTGGCTGGCGGCACACACATTTATTTTCTTGCCTTCTTTTGTGTTTTCGATTTTAGCACTGTATATTTCTGGACTGTATGATGCAAAAATTATTTACGACCGTGTAAAGACATATGTTTTACTTTTCTATGCTCAGATAACTGTAGCTATTTTTTCTGTACTTACATTCTATTTTGTGCACACAAGCCTAACTCCTAAATTAACCATATTTATTTATGTAATCTTTTCGACAACCTTACTCTCTCTTAGCAGAAGTTTTTTGTTTAAAAGAATACAAAACTTACCAAAAGCCAAAGCTATTTTCTTGAGCCATACAGAAAATTTGCTTGTAAATTTAAAACCAGAACACGCACCCTTCGAGCTTCTTTTTTATAACAATCTAGAGGCTGCTAGCTATAAAATATACGAGAATAGAAAAATTAGTAATTTTGTTTACGATGAAAAAGTACTAAACGTAGAACTGTCTTTGTTTTTAGAAAAACTTAAACAGGAAAACATAGCAGTGTATTCATACAATCAATACTTTGAATTCCTCTATAAAAAAATAGATTTTGAAAACTTATTTTTTGACGACTTGGTTAGAAACATTTCTGAAAATAAAGAAAGTATAGGGCACTATGTTTTTAGAAGATGTGTCGACATTATTTGTGGTTTACTCATTCTTCCGTTTTTTGTATTAAGTTTACCTTTGGTATATATAGGAATTTATATACAAGATGGTGGCAAAATATTTTCAATACAGAACAGGGTTTCTTTTTTGGGCAAGCTTGTAAATGTTTTTAAAATAAGAACCATGACAAACACTGATGCAGGCGGGATAGTTGCAGGCGATAATTTTAAAAACGAGAAAAGCAAATTTGGTAATACTGTCACGGCTTTTGGTAAATTTTTACGAAAAACAAGGATAGATGAATTGCCGCAATGTTTAAACTTGTTAAAGGGTGATATCTCCTTTATTGGGCCTAGGGCAGATATTTTGGGTGTCCATGAAGACATGAAAACTCATATCAATAACTATAAACTAAGACTCTTGGTGCCACAGGGTTTAACAGGTTGGGCGCAAGTTCACATGAATTTTCCTCCCAGAACCTGGCAAGAGCACAAAGAAAGACTTGCCTTCGACCTTTATTATATTCGCAACAGGACAATTTTGTTGGACATATCTGTTATTTTAAAAACTATTAAAACTCTGATCTCCAGGGAAGGAGCATAGTTAGGGTATAGCTTTCTGAATTGTTTTCTGTAATTATTTTATTTTTTGTTTGTACTATTTTATATGAAGAAAAAAACAGTATTAATTATTGGTGGAACTAGTGGACTGGGTCTAGAAATTGCAAATAAACTCAATTCTGAAGGTAAAAAAGTTATAATTACAGGTCGTGAATACACAGGCAATCTGAGCTTCATTAAATTGAATATACAGAAATTCAGCGATATCGATAAGATTGAAAGTCTTTTAGATTCGGTTGGTGAGGTAGATGAGCTTGTCATAGCTGCAGGGTATTTTCTCGGTAAAAAAATTGGCGACAATTCAAATGCAGAGTTAGAAGAGATGTTTTCTATTGGATTAACTTTCCCTATTACGTTAGTAAATGAAATTATGAAAAAACAGGGAGTTTTAAAAAATTTAATAATCATAACTTCCACTTCACAGTGGACCCCAAGATTGATAGAACCTATTTACACTGCAGTGAAATCTGGCATTGGAATGTTTGCAAATTCTGTATCCTTAGATGAAAGGATGGGTAAGGTTTTGGTGGTAGGGCCCTCAGGCATGAAAACAAATTTTTGGAAAAATGGCAACACACAGCTGGCTACATTTCTAGAACCAGAGTTTGTTGCATCCGAAGTAATAAGAGGTTTGGAGGGCGATTTTAAATACAAATTTGTAAAAGTTTTACGAGGCCCAATTAGAGTAAATGTGGAGGAAATGAGATAGAAAAAATATGCAAGGAGAAAACAAAGAAAGGGTAAAAATAGCCATTATTTATGGTGGTCCGGTTGAGGAGCACGAAGTGTCGGTACGAAGCGCAAAAAATATTTTAGAAAATATAGATAAAAGTAAATATGAAGTTAAAGAGTTTCATTTGAGCAAGAAAGCGAAAGTTGTATCCAAGAAAATAATTATTGAGTTGAAAAGTTTCTTAGTATGGCCCATATTTCACGGAGAGTTTGGAGAAGGTGGCTATGTACAAGAAGTGTTAGAGAAGAATAGAATAAAGTATATTGGTTCTAACTCCAAAGTATCTAAACTTACAATAGACAAGCTTTCAACTCAAAAAGTTTTAGAAAAGCATAAAATTTCTGTGCCAAAAAGTTTGCTGGTTTCAAGTTTAAAAGATTTGAAAAAAGTGGAAAAAAGTAAGATGTTTTTTCCACTTATTTTAAAACCAAAAAACGGAGGGTCTTCAGTAGATTTATTTAAAGTTAAAAATTTCAAAGAACTAGAAAAATGTACAAAAATTTTATTAAAAAAATATAAAGTTTTTCTGCTACAAGAATTTATATCTGGAAGAGAGTTTACGTGCGGTGTTTTAAGTATTGGAAAAAAAATATTACCATTTCCAGTTTCTGAGGTGATCTTGCAAGGCCAAGAAGTCTTTGACTATAATACAAAATATGCAACTTCAGGAATTGAGCATACACCAGCAAGTATAAAACTTGTGCTAAGTTCTAAAATCCAAAAATTAGCTTGTAAAGTTCATAAAACTTTGGGCTGTAGTGGTGTGACGAGAACAGATATGATTTTGTCTGAAAATAACGAGTTATATGTTCTAGAAATAAACACCATACCTGGGATGACAAAAGTTAGTTTTATCCCAGAACAACTAAAATGCTTGGGTATTACTATGTCTAAATTTATTGATATAATGACAGGATATGGGAAATGAAAAAAAAGAGGAAAAGGTTTTTTTAGTAACAGGTGGGTCCGGCTACGTTGGGCAACTTCTTTTAGAGAGGCTAATGGCAGATGGGAGGGCGCAAAAAATAATTGTAATAGACAAAGATGATTTAAGTGAAAGTCTGAAAACTAGTAATAAAATTATTTTTATCAATAAAAACTTGATAGATGGGTGGGAACAAGAAATAGTCGATTTGGAGAAAAAGAATAATTTTAAAATCACAGATGTGGTTCACTTGGCGTGGCAAATACGCACCATGTACGGGAAGCAAAAGTTGCAAAATTTGTGGAATATTTTTGGAGCCCAAAAAGTTTTTGAATATGTTAGAAATACTGAAAGTGTAAAAACATTCATCCACTTTTCCACTGTGGCTAGTTATGGAGCTTTCAAAGAAAATAGTTTCGATAAAGTTTTTTTGGAAAGTGATAAATTTAGAAAAACCAATTATTTATATGCCGAAGAAAAAAGAATAGTTGAAGAAAATTTAGATAAGATTAAGTTTAAAAATAAAAATATTTTTGTGATCCGCCCCGCTAGTATTACTGGTAAAAAGGGGAGAGAAAGAACTGGTTTTGGGTTGCAGTCAGCCTTGCTTGGGAAAATAGAAAGTACAAACTTTATACAGAATTTAATTTTTAAAATTATAAAAAAAGTTTTAAATTTTATGCCGGCAACTAAAACTTGGGCAAGGCAATTTGTGCATGAAGATGATATTGTAAATGCTATTTTGGTTATGTGTTTTACGGAAAAAAAGTTTGAAAATATAGAAAAATACAATTTATGCCCAGAGAGTTTAATTTTAGCTGATGAGATGGGTCAGATGTTAAATAAAAATGTTGTATATATCCATCCTCAAATAGTAAGAGTGTTGTGTTTTTTAGCTTGGCATCTAACTCTTGGTAAAGTTCCAACAAGCTCTGGTGTGTGGAAAGCGTACTCGTACCCAATAGTTGTCGATGGGTCAAAAATCCTGAAGGATTTTGCAGAGTTTAAGTACGCTAAAGTCATTAGAACTACGCATCTCTCTACTTAAAGAGAGTGTAAGGTTATCGGTGCAAGGGTACAACAGTTGACAATATAAAATATCTGTTATATAATTTGAGTGGGCATTCCGCCCTAGGAGAACAGAAATGGATAAAACCGTTTCCAATGAAGGCCTGGACGATCAAACCAGGCAACATTACCACATTCCGTTTTTGGCGCAGCTTGCGGGTGCGAAGGACTTCAAAGCCTTCTATCACGAAAGCATGACGCCATTAATGCGACGTGGAATGTCGAAAAGTGGACTGGGACAACTTGTTATCCCAGGCATCCTCGCGGGTGCTGTGAGTTATGCTGGATTGTTGCAGTATGGGCAGCTTGGTCTCGGCTTCGGGGCACTGTTCTTTCTGACCAACACTTTGATCCAGCTCTTTCTCAATCCACTTATCTCCGAACGAAAAGCAATGGGACAATCTGTGGCCTTTCTCGGCTTCAGTGCGTACTTCCTGCAATTGATCAGCGGGGCCTTCGCAGCGACTATCTTGCTAGGCTTTCTTTTCAAACCAGAAGTAGATCAGCGACACTTGGAAAAGGTCGCAACCCAGATGACTCTCTCGCAAGAGAAAAAGGATCTGGATTTTGCCAAAAATTCTCTCGAAGGAGAGCGTGTAAGCTTGCTCAACAAGGAGCAGGTTAGCACTTCGGCAATTGATCAGGCAACTAAAGCCTATTCTCAAGCCCAGGGTATGACAGGACAAGCTAGTCTTGCGTATTCTGAAGAGCTCACTAAGGGAAATAGTGGGCGCAAAGCTGGGGATGGGCCGGTGGCCAAAAAACTTCGGCAGGCTCTCGACGATGCCCAAGCAGCTGAGGGACGAGCACTTGTTGCTCTGACTGAGGCTCGCAAAGAGGCAACTGTTGGCAAAATCTCAGTGCCAGTAGAAATCGAGAAGGCCTACTCTGCGGTCAAAGAAAGATATCAAGCCAAAGAGAATGCTTTGATTGCGGCAGGACCTGGGATGGTGGAGAATTTCTGGTGGCTTTTCCAGAAACTCAAAACCGACCTCCCGATGATCTTGTTTGCAATCATATGGGCGTTCGCAGAGGCGAGCAGCGTAATCTTTCATGTGCTCAAGGGGCGCAATCCCTACGAGTACGCCCGTGGCGCTGTAATTCCCGACGAGATCGCATACGTGAGAACTATGCGTGATCTCCAAATCGCTAGGCATCAAGCTTTGGCGTCGCATAAGGCTGCGAATATTGCCTCACGTCAATCCGACCGGATGAGGATCACGCAAGCCCGTGATTAATATCCTAGGTTGACGGAAGCTGCATGTTGGATGCTTGAGAAATCAGGTGAACGGCATGCAGTTTTTTAATTGATTTGGGGGTAAAATTGTGCTATAATTTCAATCTATGATTACATTAAAAGCAAATAATAGAGACATTAAAAATAAAAAAATGTCGGTAAGTAGTATTAGGGCTGAGGGTTTGATCCCAGCTGTAGTATATGGGCCTAAATTTGTTAACACAAATATTACGCTTCATTATCAAGACTTTGTTCGTACTTACAACAAACATGGAGAGACAACTTTAATCCAGTTAGATATAGAAGGTAAAACTGTTAATACTTTGATACATGAAATAGATTTAAACCCTGTTTCAAACAAGGTACAACACATTGACTTTTACGTGCCAGAAGCTGGTAAAAAAGTTACAACGTCAGTACCTGTAGAATTTGTAGGTGAGTCTGCAGCTGTAAAAGCTGGTGCTAACCTTGTAAAAGTTCTGCATGAAATTGAGGTTGAGGCTTTGCCGGAAAACTTGCCAAGATTTATCGAGGCTGATATTTCTTTGATTATAAACATTGAAATAACTTTGCATATCAAAGATCTTAAATTCCCACCTGGAGTAGAAACCACTTTAGATGGAGATGACGTTGTGGCATCGGCTGTAGAAGTGGTAGAAGAAGTTGAGTCTGCACCAATTGACTTAACAAAGATAGAAGTTGAAAAGAAAGGTAAGAAAGAAGAAGAGACAGCAGCTGAATAAAATTTTATTTTCTAAGATATTTTCCAAAATAAAACAAAAACAAGATTTGAGAAAGTCTTGTTTTTGTTTTGAAAAAATGTGGAAACTGGCACAAATAAATCTCAAAATCGTATATACTAATAAGAATTAAAAACTAGATTTCACCATGCAAAGCCATAATGACAAATTATACAAAATAATTACAATTTTATTTGTATGTTTTTTTGTTATAACCAGTACTTTAACATCAACAAAAGTGTTTGCCCAAAGTGTGTCTCATGGCAACCTGGCAATTTCAGGGGTCGAAAGAGCTGCGTTGGAAAAAGAATTAAAAGATTTAGAGGAAGAAAGTGCAAAAATCCAAAAGGAATTGGAAGGTAAAAAGGGTGAAAGAAAAGGCTTGGAAGGAGAGTTGTCACTTATAAATTCAAAAATTTCACAAAGTAAAAATAAGATAAAACAAACTTCTACAACCATTAAAAAACTAGGGGTAGACATTGTGGTGAAAGAAGATAAGATTAAAACATTGGGTCAAAGAATAAATAAAAATATAGAATATATTTCCGACTCTCTTTCGCAGATGAGAAAAATGGATGACATAAGAGCTGTAGTTGCTTTTTCTAAAGACGAGACTTTCTCAGAAGTTTTCAAAGACTTGGGTAGCTACAAAGCAGTGCAGGCGAGACTTTCCGAAAATATGGACGGGCTTAAAACAAATAAAAAGTTTGTAGAGGTGGAAAAAGAAATTTTACTAGATAAAAAAGATGAGACTGAAGCTTTAAAAAGAAAACAAGAGCAAGACAAGAAAGAAGAGGAGGGGCGAAGTCACGAAAAGAAACAACTTATTTCTTTAACAAAGCAACAAGAAAAAGATTATGAAAAAGTTTTAGCCGAGAAAAAGAAAAAAGCTGGAGAAATAAAGACTAGACTTTTCAGTTTTGCTGGAGGTAGCACTGCCGCTATTCCTTTTGGTACAGCTGTAACACATGCTGAAATGGCTGAGAAAAATACGGGGGTACCGGCGGCATTTGTCCTGGCTATTTTAACTCAAGAATCGGCTCTGGGCGCCAATGTAGGTAGATGTTACCTTACAAACTCGCAAACTGGAGCAGGTGTGAATATCAAAAGTGGACAGTCATACACAAACGTAATGAAACCAACCAGAGACGTGCCTCCTTTTTTAGATATAGTTTCAGTTATGGGCGGAGACCCATATAAAACAGCCATTTCTTGCCCTATAGCAGGTGTTGCTGGCTGGGGAGGGGCAATGGGCCCTGCACAATTTATTGCTTCCACTTGGAAAACAGTTTCCAGCAGAGTTGCAGGAATTACCGGTACGTCCAACCCCTGGAACGCAAGAGACTCAATTGTGGGTTCTGCAACGTACTTATCAGACCTTAATGCTAGTTCTAGCTACCTTTCTCAAATAAAAGCTGCATGTAGATATTATGGTTCTGGGGGCTCCAATTGTAGTTATGGGAGACAGGTTATGTCGCGAGTGGTGAAAATCCAAGCTGACATTGACTATTTAAAGCAGTATGGAGCT
Organism: bacterium; assembly: GCA_043719155.1. GTDB lineage: Bacteria > Patescibacteriota > Minisyncoccia > Phycocordibacterales > UBA5272 > JBBQKQ01. The sequence goes on from JAYSUJ010000041.1 coordinate 14,563, forward strand.
GAGAGACAGTAGTTTTTCTACAAATTGCGCTTTGGGTAAAATGTGTTATAATATATAGACAAATTAACTAAATAAATTTTATGAAAACAGCAATACATCCAAAATATAACTCTGCTACAAAAGTGACTTGTGCCTGTGGAAACGCTTTTACTGCAGGTTCTACAGTAGCGGAGATTAATGTTGAAATCTGTGCAAACTGCCACCCTTTTTGGACAGGTAATGACAAGGTGCTAGATACACAAGGACGTGTAGATAAATTTAAGAAAAGAGCTGCTAAGGTTACAGAAAAAGTTTCAGCAACTAAGTAACTACTTAAAAAAGCACTTTTCATATTTATGAATAGTGCTTTTTGTTTTATTTAAATTGAGTTAAACTATAAAGTAAATATAAAAAATATGCCACCTATTGAAGAAGTAAAAAAGAATTTTAAAACCAGTTACTTGGCTGAGGAGTATTTGGACCTGGAAAAAAAAATAGCTGAAGCCGAGACTTTACTTTCTGATGAAAGCTTAAAAGAAATGGCTCAGGCCGAGATAGATGAATACACACAAAGAAAAAGCGACTTGGAAAAAACTATTATTAATATTTTTGAAAAAGATAAAGAGGAGGAGGCTATACCTGACTCTATGATTTTGGAAATTCAAGCTGGAGCTGGTGGAGATGAGTCTACGCTTTTTGCAGCGGACTTGGCTAATATGTATTCTGCTTATTGTACAATCCATAAATACTCTTTCAAAAAAATGGATGACAGCATTTCTGACAATGGGGGATACAAATTTGTGTCTATAGAAATTAAAGGCAAAACTAGTTATGATGACTTTAAACGAGAAACTGGTGTGCACAGAGTGCAGCGTGTGCCCGAGACAGAAAAAAATGGACGTATTCACACATCTACTGTGACTGTTTCTGTAACTCCAGTAAGAGAGAAAACCAAAGTAACTATCCCAGAAAGTGATTTAGAATTTGAAACAAGTCGCTCTGGTGGTGCTGGAGGGCAAAATGTAAACAAGGTGGAAACTGCTGTGCGAGTTATACATAAGCCAACTGGTTTGTGGTTTCGTTGTACTGTGGAAAGGTCTCAGGCTCAAAATAAACTTCGGGCACTTGCACTTCTTCAAGCCAAGCTTGACCAAATAAAAGAAGAGGAAGAAGCCAAGCTTTGGAGTGACGAAAAAAAGTTGCAAGTTGGTCGTGGGGGAAGAAGTGAGAAAATCCGTACTTATAATTATTTACAAGACAGAGTCACAGACCACAGAATAAAAATGTCTTGGTCTGGTTTGCCACGCATAATGAACGGGGAAAATTTTGATAAAGTTATCATAGCGGTAAAGGAGGGGAAGATGGGCAACATTGCCGATGAGGAATAGAGGCTAGGGGAACCAACTGACTTTTGTGTTGTAGATCTCAGACAGGTCATGGTTTTCATCTTTATAAATGTCTGTTTGACTAAAACGATTAAATTCATCTAAGCTCATAATTTTTATTTTTCTAGCCAGATAAATGCGATGACTATAGCCTAAAGCAAAATGATAATTTTTCTCCATGAAAAGACTTAGGTATTGATCTGGAGAAATGTGGACTAAACGTTTTATTACCAAATCTAAATATGTATCTGTGTGAGAGTCAGGGTTTTTGCACTCTTCGCTAGCTAAAATTTTCATAAATTCCTCGAAACTAATTTCAGACATTCTTTCTTGTAAGATAAGTTTTTCACTATTACGGAAAGTAAATAAATCATTGGTGTAACTTTCTAGTAAATTTAGATATTCTTCTTGACTTATTTTACATAATTTCGACAGTAGTATGTTCCGGAATTGTTCTGTACCGTTGATAAATACTTTTGAACGTATCAATTTGTTGAAATCTTCTAAACTTATTTCCTCAACATGGTTAGCTAAAAACTCGGCTGCGAGCTTGGCGTTTTCTGACTGGTCCAGTTTTTCTAAAACCATTAAAAAAATATCTAGGGGTAAAGTTTGGTAAAACTGTAAACGTTGAGTAAGATATTTTTTAATGTGTGCTTGACCCATTTGACCTTGAAGAGTCTCTAATAAAGCTATAAACTCCTGTAGTGAAAGCTTCTCTACTCTGCCTGCGAGTATGCACTTCATGTTTGCGGTTAGTTCAGGGTGGGGGAGGACAATTTCTCTATACCCTACTAGGCTTATTTTCTCTACACAGTTTACAAGCTCTTCAAAGCAGCTAAAGGCACTTGGAAATTTTCCACTGGTTACAAAGCTTAAAAGTTCACCTAGTTTCACTGGTCTGACTTTAAGTAAGATCTGTCCTATGGTTCTAATATCTAGTTCATGACTGGCTATGATCGGCCCGGCTTGCTCTAAAGAAAGGATGAAATCTTTTTTCTGGGTCAAGTAGCTGTAAAAGATGTCACGAACGGAAGTCGTTGGTAATTTATTTTTGTTGTACAAATTTAGACAAATAGCTAATAATTCTTGGCTACCAGAATATTGTGAGTCTAGGGTTTTGTTAATGAAAAATTCTAACTCCAGTTTCCGTACATCTACACTTAGTAACTCTTCAGAAGACATATTTTCTAGTTTTGCTACAACATATTTCAACATTTCTCTTGTGTCTATATCTTGAAAACCTGCCAAAAACAAACTTTGCTGCACTAGTATTTGTCCTTCACTAGAAAAAATAGTGTCAGTATTTTTGGTTGGAGGAGCAAAAGCAGCTATCTCTAGTCTGTTGGGGTATACGGTCTTAGTTACATAGGGCGACTGCTCAAGTACAGTTATTTGCCTCTGATTGTCCAAGTTAATATGGGTAGAGGCTAGATAAAAGGTGTTTGGGTCGCTGTTCAAAATGTTCACAATCCTAACTAATTGCAACATCCTCTCATAGTCTATAGGTAAACCACCTTCGACAGTCTTGATCTCAGTTACGTCACCATCTCCATGAGTTTCTTCCAAATCAAAGAAATCCAAAAATTCCATACTTTCTTCTTGTACAGATGTGGGGTCACCGTTCTCACCGTCTTTTAAAAACTCAATTTCGTAACCAATATTTAGACCTGCAAAGTCAAACCTTTCCTCAGAAGGAAGTGTGAAAATATTTCCTACTAGTCTGGCTAAAGGCTTGCCACCAGCTAAAAGTTCTTCTTTTTTCAGTTTGTTTAGCTCTAGTAATCTCTGTTCATTTTCTAAATTAAGTTTTTCTTTTAGTTTGGCGACTCCTAAAGTTTGGCCTTCACTAAGACCTAAAATTAAATAAGTAATGTCTGTATTTAAGTCTGCGTTCCTTTGTAGGAAAAATAAAATGTAGTGAAGTTCAGCTGCAGAAAATCTTTCTATATTTTTAGATATTAAAGATTTTAAATAAAAATAGCTAGCAGAATCTGGGTTTTCTGCGGCGAATTGTTCTACAATGAATTCTCTTAAAAAAGAGATAGGTATTTTTATTTGCTCATTTTCTAAAGAAAGAATTTTCTGTAATAGAAAAATAAATTGTATAAGCTGCGATTTTTTGTTTGGGTACAATTTTAGCTGCTCTTTGTATGTAATAAAAAAAAGTTGTATTGCCGAAAAAAGTTTCTTAGGTTCTTTTTCAGATTCCATGTTGCAACTTAATTGTGACAGTGGGTCCTTTTTATAATCTAGACTGAGTAATGACTTTATGTTTTCCAAATTTAAGTTTTTTAAATTTACTCCTGAAATTTTAGATATTGTAGAAATAAAAGAAAAAATAAAATCATAATGCTGTTCTACTCCAAAAGAAACAAAATGCCTTTTTTCGAAGTCTATTTCACTTAAGCTTTCTGGTTTACCCTCAGCCAAAACTTTCTGTATTTCAGTTTCGTCAACCTCTGTTAAAAGCTTTGTTGGTTCTGGAAGATTTGGTATTAAAATCCCACTGCTAGTTCTAGTAAAATTTTCTGGTAACTCAGGCTTTTTTATTTCTGTGGAGGCGATTTGTAATGGGCTATTGGGTGGCAATATCATATAGACTTAAAATATAAAATCTAGTATACTAAATATATATGAAAAAGAAAGTAGAAATATTTACCACACCAACTTGTCACTATTGTAATTTAGCGAAAGATTTTTTGCATAAACATGCTCATGACGGTTTTCAAATAGAGATGCACGATGTGACCAAAGACCTCGTGAAAAGACAGGAGCTTATAGACTTGGGGGCTATGGGTGTGCCACTTATTCGTCTTACTGGTGGGGCAGAAACACTTATTTTAAATGGTTTTGGTGAGCAAGAGGAAGATGAAATTTCAAAGTATTTAAGCATTGGCAAATATAAAACTGCTTAATCTTTGGGGTTTAAAAAAGTGGAGAAATTCTACAAAAAATTAATTATTAACTGTATTCTTTAATTATGTCAAATAAAATATGATTGAAAAAAAGAATGAATGGAACGTCACAGCAATTAAAAAAATAAATGGCGAAAAAGTTCAGTATCTAACTGTACCTTCAGTGGTTGAGATTTTAGAAGGAATGGGGATCAAAAAATGGCAATACTCTTGCAGACATAGGCTGCTACAATGCTTTCGATCTGTTGGAATTAGGAAAACACTTAGCAGGTGTGAGGTTTACTGGATTTGATATTTCCGATGTCTCTCTATTTGAAGCGGAGAAAAAAGCAAAAAATGTAAGTCAACTCAGTCAGATAAATTTTGTTTGTTGTGACTTTGACAAGGGTATACCAGTCGATGATAAAAGTTTCGACTTCACTCTATCTAAATTTGTGCTCCCCTTTGTTGAAAACAAAGAATTTTTTTTATCAGAACTGTTAAGGATAAGTAAAATTGGAATTGTCCTAGTTCTCTCGGTTTTTAATACAGACAATAGTCACAAGTTATCTGCTAAGGCTTGTAAAATAGCAATCTCTAAAGTTGAACTACATCAGCTGCTTGATAATGTATTTTTGGAAAAATGGCTTGTTGTTAAAACTATCTTAAAATGCGAAGAGGAATTTCTTGAGGTCGAAGTGATCAGGGTTATTCTGTAAAAAAACATTAACTTATAAAGCTGTCAAGATTGATTTTTTAGAAATTTTAATGTTATACTATATTTAGTATTGCATCCGCAATGCTAAATCTCAAGGAGTACTCTCAAATGTCTACAGCAGCCGTAAGGTCGCCTGTCGATCTTAACCTTTCAAATCTAACCCACGACGAAATTCTGTGGAAAAAAATTCTTGGTTACGACCTAAGTGTTGTCACTAAGACTTTCGCAGAACGCAATTCTCAATTCGCTGGTTCGGCAACTGAGATTGAAGTTGAGTGCAAGCGCTTCATGTACCTCGCGTGCATAGCGCCAAATCTCGACTTGGCACCAACGAAGCCCATCGACGAATACTGGCACCAATTCGTGCTTTTCACTGAAGAGTACGAATACTTCTGTGCTGAATTCAACGGCTACTTCGTTCACCATAATCCCCTTGCAGGGCCTGATCACGCTTCAATTTTCGAGCGTACTCAGCAAATGGTGGTCAAGTTGTTCGGTGACTTCAAGAATCGTTCAATGTGGTTTTTGCAAATGCCGGCAACTTCTTGCAAGTGCACGAACACTCGCAGATTGACCGCGACGACCTAGATCCAAACAGGTCTAGTCAACTTGGCTATCAGGACTAAAAAACTGATAGCCATTTTAATTTGGTTTCTTAACAATAAAATGAAATACGTGCCAATTTTTAACTTCCCCTGAAACAGTTGGACCTATTTCATTCTCCTCTTCGAAATATAATATCTCTAATTTTTTAAAATACGTTAGAATTTGTGCTTTACTTGTGAAAGTTAAATTATGTTTAGTTAGAGCCCATGAATCTTCTGGACCAAAAAACTGGCCGACAAAGATGCCGCCATTTGCTAACGAGTGAATGATGTGAGAAACGAGTGTGTCGAGCGTTGATGATCCGTTAAAAGGCAGTGAATACCTTGCGTTTATCAGATTAAATTTCGAAATGGGGAATTCAAAATCTTTAAAGGATGAAAGTTTAAAAGTAAATCGCGCGTCATCAATTTTGGTAGCAAGTTTTTCCACTTCTGGACTAAGGTCTACCGACACAATTTCTTTAAAACCAATATCCAATAAATAGCAACTCTCAACCAATGTACCTGCTCCTAGGTCGAGTGCATAGTTTTTACTTTCACAGAAGTTAATAGCACTTGTTAGAAGTTTACTTACAGATTTTCGTTTTTGATTTGAAAAATATTTATCCCAATTTAGCATAGTTTTGTAATTATTATTATATTGTAAGGTGAATTCTCTACTGAAGTAGAGGTTTTAAATACTTAACTTTTAACCCGTCTTTTTCAGAATCCATACTTAAGATAAATACTTGATACGGAGATAAATAGTTAAGTCTTTTTCTTGGCCGGTTGTTTAGTAAATCTTCGACTGTTCTAACATAGTCTTCAGTAATCTTAACATAGGGCCCACCTTTGACAAAGTATTGGCGCAACAATCCATTGAAATTTTCATTGGCACCTCGCTCCCAAGATGAGTACGGATGTGCAAAGTAAATGTCAATTAAGGTATCTAATTTAATTAGATCATGATAAGCAAATTCAACTCCGTTGTCGTAAGTAATGGAATATATTTTAGAAGAAATTTCTTTTTGTATTTCAATCGTTTTTTGATGAATGGTAGAAGCTAAGCCATCAAAAATATGTTTAACTTTTCCATAACCTGATCGTCTATCTAACAAAGTGTAAAGTCTTTCCAGATCAAATAATTTAACAGTGTCACCTTCTAAATCGCCATTCCTTTCTTTGTTGTTAATTATGTCTGGCCTGTTATCAATCATGGTCTTTGGAGCTGTTTTACACGGCACCAGTGGTTTCTCCTTTCTCCTTTGAGGTTTGCCACTTCTCCTCAAGTTTTTAATTAATTCTTCATTATCTGTTTTTCTGTAAATATGTCTGTAAATACTTTGAAATTTAACTGGAAAAACATGGTTGTTACCCAATGCTAGTAACCCAGCTACTTGTTCTGGTGAATATTGTTTATCCACAATTAAATCTTCAATTTGTTTTTCTAATTCCAAATTACTGGAAATTATTTGATAATCTTCTTTGCTTTCTCTTCTTTTTTTGTCGTGATTTTTCTGGGCTTTGTGTACTTCATAAATTCGACTTCCACTTTTATCTTTACTTCCATTTTCATAAATTTCGTTCTTGATGGTTTCCCAACCTCTTTTCAATTCCTTAGCTATGAAATCTATGGACTTTTTACTTCTCCATAGATGGGCTATCACAGCACGCTCTACTTGATTTATTTGTGTATCCCTAAAGGGACTTGGCTACCTTGTACTTATTCATGTAAAATATCTTTTTTTGTTATTAATAGGACCTACGCACCTTAAAATTCCACAATAAATATGCGATACTTGTAAAGAGAGTAAACAAGTATCCATATGTTACAAAGCAAATGTTCTCTAGA
>JAYSUJ010000042.1:0-6917 GCA_043719155.1 bacterium
TTCTACTGTAGATGTAAATATTCTCGGTGCTAGTACTACAAAATTGTCAGAATACATTTCAAATATTCAAATAGCTCAAACCTCATCATCTGTAAATCTTATCATCAACTCTCCACTCAACACCTCTCTCTCTCGCCTTGTTTACATCGACAACACCGGTACTGCCAACTTTACAATGCACGGAGTAACAGTAGGAGCAGGAGAAAGTAATGCTTTCAAATGGAATGGTACAACTTGGAAAAGTTTTGGTGCGCAGGCCAACAATGTGGCGGCGGAATTTGGGCAAATGATTATTCCCGCCTTTACTACAACAAACTCGGGTGGAGTCTTTACCCAAGTAACCGGTTCGTCATTTACACTACCAAGTGCGGGAACCTGGGAAGTGTCTTATGACATAACTCAAACCTCAGGCTCAACAGCGGTTTATAGATTGCAAGATACAGCAGGAAATGTTATCCCGAATTCTTCTACTTGGAGTAATACAAATACCCAAGAATCTCTCTCAAAAGACGCATTAGTAACTACGACAGGTCCAAAAACTTATTTCATGTACTATGCCAACAATACCAATGGGGCAATACAAGGAGGGTCGGCGGACACTTGGTCTACAGGTGTAAATAATCTTTCTTGGAAGAAAATAAGTGGATATATTCCTGTAACAGGACAGAGTGTGGATTATGGGTACTTTACAAAACCACTTGCTAACGCTGTAGCAGGAAGTATTGATACTTGGACATCTCGTTCTGGAAACATAGCAACCGACGGAACCAACTTTACTTTGGAAGCAGGTAAAACTTATGAATTGTTCTCAAATATGGAAGCTAGAGACTTGGACGCAGGAAATGTAATTGAAGTTAACTGGGTAGATGCAAGTGATGCGGTTCTCTCAAACTCGGTTTCAGCAAGGTCGGAAGATCATACAGCAACCAGTACTGACTTGGGCAGAACTCTTTCAATTTCTCTAGTGTATACTCCAACCACTACACAAAATGTTAGATTAAGGGCTACCAACGTAACAGGAGCATTGAACATCGGTGGACATGTAGTTATTAAACAACTCGGTTCATCAGCATTTACTTCAGAATCTATTCTATCCAACGGTGGACAAAGTGGGCTTAATGCAACTTTTGGAACATTGACAAATAATTTTGCCAGAATTATTGCCTCAAGTACAGAATACATGCGAGTCTTGGCAACAGGGCAAGGACTAATTGGGACAACCACAATAAACACAACTATTGGAACATCGACACTAGCTATAACAGCAACAACTTCGGCTGGTACGTTAAACGCTCTTACAGTTTTTGGCATCAACAATCAGGCTATGTTCAATGTTGGAAATAATGGTGTGGTAAGTATTGGTACTTCTACAAGTCCGACTTGGGGTACAGCACGAAATGTACTTCGTGTAGGTTCTGGTGGATCTCTCATTGGCTACAACCAAAATGCCTCATCTCAAGATTCTCAATATCTTGCTCTCGGTTCTAACTATTATTGGGACGGAACAAACGATAGGTCTATCTCTAACAGAAGTGCTGCAAGATTTGAAATGGTAGATGGACTTATCAAACTACAATACGCAACCTCAACAACCGCAAATGGAATAATTAATTTCCGTGATACATTTACAATGTCATCCTCAAGTGGAGCCTTGTTTGTCGGAGGTGCAACAGGAGCTCAGCTTGGTGCGTCAACTGGTGAAAGTGGACTACTATTAGCTCCTACGTTTAATCAAGCTGCTAGTGAAGGTGGACAACTGACACTCCTCCCTGGATCATCAGGAACAGTGTCATGGGGGCTGGATGTCCTTAACACTGAGATGCGTTTCCTTTCTGGAACGGCTACAGGTGGGTCAACATCTACTCGTGCAGTCTTAAATATGAGTGAGTTACGGCCAGGTTCTGACAACACTATGTCGCTGGGTGTTTCTGGAAATCGTTGGACTGCAGTCTTTGCTGCAAACGGTACGATACAAACTTCTGACGAAAGACTCAAGACAAATATCTTGGATCTGTCAGGTACTTCTTCCCTTGAAATGATCAATAACATTCGAGCTGTGACCTTTAATTGGAAAGAAGGACAAGGTGATAGTAAATCTCATATTGGTTTCATCGCCCAAAACCTAGCGAGTATCACACCAAGTGCAGTTTACGGTGATGTTAATTCTACCTCAACATATCTTGGAGTAAATTATTCTGAAATAATCCCACTCACTGTCAAAGCTATTCAAGAATTAAATAATAAAATATTTAGTTCGGCTCCTGTAACTGCAGTCTCTATCGAAGAAATTACAGCCTCATCTACAATTTCAGTAGATGCCAAGTTGAAGGCACTAGGTGTGAACGCAAAACAAGTAAATGACATGCTAGCGCAACTAGCAAGTTCAACCTCTGCAACATCTTCAACAATTACAACTGAAACTCCGGCTGTGTACAACGCAAGTGGAACTTTGGTAATTGCGACAATCACAAACACAGTTACTGACACGACGTTTGTAGGTAAATTGATAGCTCGTGTAGTAGAAGTTGTCAAAGACTTGCTTGCGAATGTGGGAGTAGCAACAATTAAAACAGATGAAATTTGTACAAATGTTGATGGAGAAAAAGTTTGTCTAGACAAAACTGACTTGAAGAAATTGAGAGATGGGCTTAGAAATGGAACTATCGGTGGGGGAGTAAGTAATGCAGGTTCACAAGTCCCGGCAACTCCGCCATTAGCACCTGTTTTTAACCGAGCATCATGCTCGACGATGACACCTGCTCAACAGGTAAATCCTGCAGGTACGGCTTGTGAGCCAGTTCCGACAGAAACTCAAACTACTACGACAGAAATACAGGACAATAATTAATAACAAAAACTTTAAACTAAAAAACACTATACAAAATATAGTGTTTTTTACCGTGAGGACCGACCTCACGTCTTCGTGAGGTCGGTCCTCACGGGGACATGCTATAATTTGAAATATGGCTAAAAGAAAAACTGAAATTTCAGTCGGTGAATATTATCATTTATATAATCGTGGAGTAAACAAAGATAGAATTTTTCATGACAAGGAAGATTATGAAAGATATTTATTAATATTAAAACTTGCAAACTGCAGGGCGTCATTTAATCTTTACGATCTGCAACGCTCAAAAGCAGTAGAAACTTTTATTTCAAATAATCAAGATGATTTTCTAGTTGCTATTGGTGCCTACGTACTTATGCCAAATCATTTTCATATTTTAGTCAAAGAAGTTAAAAATAAAGGGGTGAGTGAGTTTATGAAAAAAGTTAGTACTGCCTATGCAATGTATTTCAATCGAAAATATCAAAGAAGTGGAGCATTATTTGAATCCCGGTTTAAGTCACGACATGTAAATAAAGATGAATATTTGAAGTACTTGTATGCCTATATTTACATGAATCCACTAAAACTAAAAGACAAGGATTGGAAAACAAATGCAAAATTTCACAAAAAAGAGTATATGGAGTTTCTGCGAGGCTATAAATATTCTTCCTTTCACCGTGAGGACCGACCTCACGGTGAAAATTATTTCCCAGAATATTTCAAAGAAAGTGGTTTAGTTAATATAGAAAAACATGTGCAGGAATGGATAGAAATCTATATTGACGCTGATGAATAATTGGTGATTCTTAGCAAGTAACTGCCCGTCAAGAAAAATAAAAGTTATGTGGGCTTTAGATAAACACAGCCTGTAAAATAGACTGTTTTTTAATTGTAGTCTGGAAAACATGTGCTTTTAATAAATTCTATTTGACTTTTCGTATATTATTGCTATACTTTAGCTATGAAAACCTATACACGTATTGTTGAGGGCATGTTGAATAAGTTATTGCACTTTAAGCCAGTCATAATTTTGTATGGTGCAAGACAGATAGGCAAGACGACTGTGGTCAAGAATTTTGCTAAAAAATTCACAAACCCACTATTTATATCTTGTGATATAGATTCCGAAAAAAAGCTTTTGGAAAATAAAAGTGTCCAAGAATTATTATTACTAATAAACAGTCATGACTTGGTAATAATCGACGAAGCTCAAATGTTATCTAATGTCGGTATAACTTTAAAAATTATTGCTGACAATATAGACAAAACAAAAGTGCAAATAATAGCTACAGGCTCCAGTTCTTTTGAATTGCGAAATAAACTAAATGAACCACTTACAGGCAGAAATACAAAGCTCACGATGTTCCCACTTTCTGTAAAAGAATTGGTAGATAATTTTAGTTATAAAGATGTATCGACAAATATAAATACCTATTTAACTTATGGAACATACCCTGGAGTTATAGAACAAGATAGTTTTCAACTCAAGAAAAAAGCTTTAGAGGATATTACGAATGATTATTTGTATAAAGATCTTTTTATTCTTGGTGACATACGCAACAGAGTAGCTTTTAAAAAAGTAGTAGAACAACTTGCCGTAAGAACTGGGAGAGAGATAAATTATGACGATATCTCAAAATATGTAGGAGTTTCAGCCGATACGGTGCGGCATTATGTGGATTTACTGGAAGAATCTTTTGTAGTTTTTCGGGTTCGACCATTTTACACTAACAAATTGACGGAGATTAGTAAAAGTCAGAGAGTTTATTTTGTGGATATTGGTATAAGGAATGCTATTTTAGGAGATTACAAAGATATGGACTCTAGGTCAGACAAAGGCTTTGTTTTTGAAAATTTTGTTGTTAGCGAAATGTACAAGAAAAATATTTATAACGATAAAAACAGTACGTTAAACTTTTGGCGTAAACAGTCTGGTGCCACCGAGATTGACGTGGTTGAAACTGATGGGCTTTCTAAAATTTTGCACACCTATGAAATAAAATGGAAAGATAATTCAAAGCTACCAATTGCATTTGCTAATGAGTATGGGGAACAAAAATTCATGACTATAAACAATGAAAATTTGGTGCAATTTTTAAATCAGAGTTAACTCACGTACTTATTTCCAGTCATCTTAGTAGACGTAAAACAGAATGCTCTCGGTTGAACTTGGAGTTCGCGACTAGCCCGGAGTATAATACCTTTTATATATGAAAAAAAATAATGCAATGAGATTCAAGATAATTTTAAAAGGGTCAAAACCGATAATTTGGAGAAGGGTAGAGGTGTCAAAAGATTTTAGATTTTTTGATTTGGCACAAGCAATTTTAGACAGTATGGGTTGGTCCAAATCTCATCTGTATCAATTTTCTTTTGCGAAAAATGGAAAGTTTGAAAATTATGATATTAAAACACCTGATATTATGTCAGAAGAGTTTGAAGATTTTAAAGATATGAGAGATTTCAAAATAATGGATAAATTTGTAAAGGAAAATATAAAATCCTGTGCATTTATTTATGACTTTGGTGATGGTTGGCAGCACGAGATAAAGTTTGAGGGCATGTTTCTTAGAAAAGCGGTTACAAAATATCCAGTTTGTCTGGCTGGCAAGAATGCCTGCCCACTAGAAGATAGTGGTGGTTTGTGGGGGTATTATGAAAAATTGGAAATTTTGAAAAACAAGAAACATCCTGAATATAGTGAAATTTTGAAATGGCTACAGTTTTGTGGGGTAGACGAAGATTTTGACCCAACTCGTTTTGACCATAATAAAGTTATTTTTGAGGATTCTGTCGGCGTAGAAAAAGAAATGTATGATCAGAAATATCAAAAGAAAAAAGCAAGCGGAAATGAAAAATATTTGAAAAGTATTTTCGAACCAAGAGAGTATATAGATATTCCGAAATATGACTCAGAAATTGGAACAATCGCTGGAAATGTCGACTCTGAACACTTGAGATATTTCATAGCTTTCAAACTAGATAAAAAAATTTGGGCAAAATATACACCAATGAGCCTTGGTTTTGAGTTACAGAAAAAGTCAGACAAGATTACTATTCTTGAAAATTTGGAAAAAATTGAGGATTTTATTTTGATTTCCGTTGGTATACATATGGATGTGCCAGCACAAAATTTTATCACACTTTGTGAACTTGTTCTGCGGGAATACAATCAGACTGGCTCTTTTTTAACTAATGGGCAAAAGCCAGATCATAAGGAACTAAAGAAAATTTTTAATGAAATGGAAAATCAGTAATTGCATCAAATATTTACCCAATTGTATCTTTTTGGCACGATAACCCTATCTCTGTGTTGAACTGTCTTGGAAGTCATCTAAAATAGAAGGGGATACTTATACTCTCTGGATACAGAAAACTTATTCGTGAAGGAATAGTAACGAGAACTATAATTTGGGATAAAATCTGCTATACTTTTTCTATAAAATATAAATTATGCTATGAAAAAAAATAAAAAAATTAAAACAAAGGTCATCTTAATGTTTTTTTGATATTAGGAGTTGTTTTGGTAGGATACTTAATTGTAAATAGAAACCCGGTAAAAGCAGAGTTGGCTGGCATAGCCAAAATGGCAGCAGAATTTAAAGAGGTAAATAAAGTTTATGGACTAATTGGGCAGGATGTAAAATCTGTAAATTGCTTTTCTGGGAATACTTTTTCTAACGTGAGGACCGACCTCAAGTTGTCCACATGTGTGGACAACTTTTCGAGTTGCCTTGTATTTCAAATTTTTGAATATTTGCATATGATTTTGTCCTAAATAAACAACTTTTCCACATTTCTTTTCCACATATTTTTACAACACCTGTATACTAAAGAAATCTAAACATCTTGGTGATGGTTAGAAATTAATAAAAACAAATGCAGGGGAACCAAGCTATTTTTTTTAAGAGTATTAAAATTGCTCTTTTAGAATTGCATTAATTTCCTTTCTAAACAAACTTACAAAATAATTATCTTAAGATAGTAATAAATTCTATGAACAAAAATTTAAAAACATTTCTACAAGGTGTAGCCGTAGCTTCTATTGTTACTACAACTTTCGCTGCAACTAATTTCGCCCCCAACC
>JAYSUJ010000006.1:0-51518 GCA_043719155.1 bacterium
CTTGAAGGGGGGCGGCTTCGCCGCCCCCCTTAAATGGGCTCTGGATATTATTCACTGCAATAATTGCCGAGTCTACTTTTGGTGGCGGCGCAAAACTCCCTGCTTTTACAATGTCAATAATTTTTGGCTCGCCAAATATCTTTATTGAAATTGAAAGTATAGACTCTTTTTTGTCTCTCGCAACAATTCTCTCAGCAACCTCTTTTTGTACTAAAAATATAGCTTGTTTTGGTAATATCTTTTGCTCAAAAGTGTGTCGAAAAATAGCTCCAGTGATGTAATATGGAATGTTGCCGATTAAGGTGTACTGCGCCTCTTGGTAATTTACCTCTAAGCAATCTTGATTTATTATGGAAAGCTTTCCAGAAGTTATTTCTTTCTCAAATTTGCTTTCTAAAAGTTCTATACTTCTTTTGTCAATTTCTATTACTGTGACAGAGTATCCTGCGTCTAAAAGTTTACTTGTTAAAACCCCTTCCCCTGGGCCAATTTCAAAGACTTTTAAACTTTTATTTTCTATGTTTTCCACTATTTGCCTTATAGCTTTGTCACTACGCAAAAAGTGTTGGCCCAAACTTTTTTTAGCAACAAGTGATTTTGAAACCGGCATTTATTTTAAGGCATCCATTATGCTGCTGCCGAGTTTTTTACCAGCATTAACTACGCTTTTGGTAGTATTGGCGGTTTTTTGTTGATTGCCAGCTACTTGGTTTTTGGTATTTCTAGTGCTTTCTTGCGCGTAAATTTCGTGTACGCCAGTAGACACATGGGCAGTACTACTTGAAAGTGGATTAGAGTTTGAAAGCAAATTGTTGCGCATGCCCTCAATCCCAAAACTAGTTACAGCTTGGGCGTCTCCCCTGTTGCCACGCATCATACTTCTTTGGGCCATTTTTTTGAAGGCCGCCCCTATTTTTTGTATCATATTTTTATATAAATACATTATACTATAAACTACAAACTTTTTATAAATACACAACTATTTTCTCGTGCCCATTACTGCTGCCGTTACTAAAATATTGCTCATCTTCCACGGCTAACCCTTCTGGGATGTCATCTAAAAATGGGGATCTGGACTGCATTTGTCTTTTGCCGTACAGCATTCGGTTTTGGGCATTGGTGAGGTAAAGTTTTTTTCTGGCACGGGTTAAGGCTACATAAAATAATCTTCGCTCCTCTTCCCCTTCTTCGGCTGTTGGCTTAGCTGCATTCATTCTTTTACTTGGAAACAAATCATCTTCAAGACCGGTAATGAAAACATAATGAAACTCTAGCCCTTTACTTGCGTGTATTGTCATACATTTTATCTTGTCGTTTTCATTGGTATCGGTATCTTGGTCGGAAACTAGTGATGCCTCTTCTAAAAATTTATTGATGCCTTCTGTCTCGCCATATTTGTCGTACTCTGTTGCCAATGTTACTAGTTCGTAAATGTTGCCAAGTCTTTCGGTGGCTTCTTCATCACCATCCGCTTTATATTTTTCTTCCATGCCACTTGTTTTTATAATTTTCAAAATTATCTCACTTGGCAAAGAGTTATCTTTTATCTCTTTTATTTCGTCTATAACTTTGTAAAAAGTTTGGAGTTTGGATTGGCTTGCCGCTGGAAGTTCTGACAAGTTACCAGACAATATTTTGGTCAAAGCTACTTTTCCAAAACCTCGAGACGGGTTAGAAATAGCTCTTTTTAAATCCTCCACACTTTCGGTGTTTTCAGCTAGTCTTAAATAACTCATCACATCTTTTACTTCTTTTCGGTCGAAAAAACGTACACCTAAAACATGATATTTTATGTTTTCTGCCAGCAAGGCTTGCTCTATGCCGCGAGACTGAAAGTTGGTACGGTACAGCACACAAATTTCGTTGGCTGGCACGCCACTCTCTATCAGCTCTTTACTTTTTTTAGCGATAAAAGCGGCTTCTTGACGATCATCGTAACCAGTGTAAATAGTTATAACTTCCCCTTCCTCGTTTTCTGTAAATAAATTTTTCTCTTTACGTACTTTATTTTTCTTTATAACTTCATTGGCGGCTTGGATAATATTTTTAGTGGACCTGTAGTTTTGCTCTAGTAGGATCACTTTAGCTTGTCTTTCTGGGGAGCTAAAATCTTTCTCGAAAGCGAGTAAATTTTTTAAATTTGCCCCACGCCAAGAATAAATATTTTGGTCTACGTCACCCACAGCACAAATATTTTTATGCTGTTCGCCTAGTATTTTAGACAGTAAATATTGTGTAGTGTTGGTATCTTGGTACTCATCTATATGTACATATTGCCATTTGTTTTGGTACTTTTCTCTGATGTCAGCATTTTTTTGTAAAAGTTTCAACGTTTTCACTATTAAATCATCAAAGTCCACGACTTTTCTTTTTTCCAGTTCATTTTCATATTGCGGCCACACTCTGGCAACCACCTTTTGAAAAGGTGAAAATGCGGCTTGGCGGTTTTCGTCTGGGTTTACTAAGTCACCTTTTAGTCTAGAAATTGCCCCTTTCACCCGTCTTGGCTCATGCATTTTTGGGTCTATCCCCTCTCTGTCTAAGATATCTTTTATTATGGCCAATGCATCGCCCTCGTCGTAAATCGTAAGTCTTTTTGTAAGGTTGGCACGGGAATACTCCTCTTGTAAAATATACATTCCTAAACTGTGGAAAGTTTTTATCATCGGCATTTGTCTATAAATAAAAGAAAAAGGATTGTCTAATTTTTGTTTGAGACTCTCTAGTTCCCTACCTCCCCTAGCCCCTCCTTGCAAAGGAGGGGTATCTAGAACAACTTCTTCGTCGGCTGAAATAACAAAATCTGGCATCTCGTTTTCGTTTATTTTGGTTGTAGTAACGTGTGCAGAATTATCAAAACCAGAACTTCCTAAAAGGTTTTCCAACATCCCCTCTTCCTCCATTCTTTTGGTGATACGCTCACGCATTTCTTTAGAAGCTTTATTGGTAAAAGTAATGGCCAAGATTTTTTTTGGCTCTGTTCCTTTTTTAATAATGTGAATAATTCTTTCTACAATAGTTTTAGTTTTCCCAGCCCCAGCCCCAGCTAATATCAAAAGCGGCCCTTGTGTATATTCTACAGCTTCTCGTTGTCTCTCGTTTAACATTCGCAAGAGTCTAACATTTATTTTTTATTTCGCGTAATCTTTTACTACTTTTTTATTGTCGCCAATTTGTCCATCAACATTAACAACTTTCTAGACATATCAACAGCTTTTATTTTTTCTTCGCGGCTGCTACTTTTTAGTTTTTCTTCAATTAAAATTTTAATTGCCTCTGTCAAATTTACAATAGCTTTTGGTATTTCGGCAACCAGTTTATTCCGCCCCAAAACTTCAAAAGTGTAAGTAAATGCGTTTTCACACCTCTGGGTCGGCCCTTTTTGTTCACTGAGAAAGTCCCGTATTTTATTTAATATTGTACGTTCTTCACTTGGTATTTTAAATGATGCTATACCCTCAACTGTGGTTATTCCTTGTGCTCGGAAATCTCTTTTCGTTTTAAGTGTAAAATCAACAATTTCTGTTATTTTTTGTGCTGAAGCTAAAGGTAATGAGTTGTTGGATTTTGCCTCTTCTACAAACTTCCAAAGTTCTGCCAGTACGTCTCTGTGCTCGTTTATCCATTCGTTATAAAGCTTGCAGTAAAGTAACCTGTCAAACTCTGGGGAGAAAATTAAACTATCTTTGTATTTATTTGTACTAAGCTTTAGGGCTATTTCCGCTACTTCTTTATCTTGGGTTGTGGTAGTCTGCTCGGTCCCTGTAGGTGTTGGTAAGTTTTTACTGTCCGGCTCTGACCCTATAATGACTGCCCCTGCAGTTAAAACTAGCAACAGATTCATTATGTTGGACCATATATTTACATCAGCAATTTCTCTGTAAGTTTTTTCACCGCCCTCTACTTTCGTCACAGTTGTACGAATAATATTACCCTTTTCGTCTATTGGTTGAGGTCTAACTGCAGGATTCTGCTTTCTCTCTGCTTCTAGTTCTTTTGCTGACATTGGTCTAGGAATTTTTGGGGCTATGGGGGAACCTGGATTTTTTGGCATATATAAAATATTAAAACTACTTTTTAAATTCTTCCTTGAACTCTTTTATCACCTCTTCAAGTTTTTCTAAAATAATAGTGTCTGCTTTTGGATAAAGTGATGTCAGATAAATGTAAAGCGAATTTCTAGAAGCGCCCTTTTTTATAAACTCGATAAAAGCCGTGAATTTATCTTCACCTAAAGTTTTAACTATGTCTAAGATAGCACGCTCTATAGCTTGAGATGTGAGCTGAGCTGAAATGTAGTCATGCATTTTTTGTTCCATTGGGCCAAAGTTTGTACCATCTAAAATCTCTTTTACTTTCTCGTCTATATTTATTTGGTTTGCTTTATTGTCTTGCATGCAAAATTATTTATCTGTTTTCGGTAAATTTTGGAAAACCCCCATTAGTACTGACATTATATCACCACTACCTACTAAAAGCTTGGCGCCATGTAAATCGTTTGTTACAAACTCTTTAATGTTTTTTGAGATAAGTTCACGAGTTTCTTTTTTTACATATCCAGTTTCTCGGGTTATATAATTTACGGCAATTTTTTCTGCCAGAGAAATAAACTTTTTAATTTGGTTAAAATTTTCATTGCCACCTATACTTGTCACTATATTATTTATTGCTACGCGTTTTGCGTTAATGGCTGCCTGCATTTTACCAATATTTGCATTAGTATTTCGAGCCAGAGTTTGTAGTTCTTTGTCCATGTAGTCTAAGTAGGTCTTGTAAGATTTTTGGACCTCTTCTAATCTGGATATTGCTTCTGGTCTATCGTTTGCAAGTAAGAAAGCTGAAAGAGCCTCGGAAATTTTTGTTCCCTCGTTTTGCATGTTCTTTGCGTCTGCAAGCTCAACTTCAGTTTTAGAGGTCGCACTATTTTTATCAGCATTTAACTGCTCTAGTTCCTTTCCAGCTGCAAGTAAATCTTTAACCTCTGACAAAAAAGACCCAACCAGCTCTCGCCCACCTACTAGCTCGTTGTCTAGAGTCGGGGCCACTTCATTTGGAGGTCTAACAACTGCAGGACTAACAATGGCCTCTGGCTTATCAAGCACTGCCCTTTCGGTCACCTCTGGAGAAATAGGAACTTTTTCTATTTGCTGGGAAGTTTTGACAATTTCCTCAAAAGTCTGTAAAGACTTGTCTGGGGCGTTTAATGCAGCAATTTCCTGTTTTGCGAGTATCGCTTCTGGGTGGGGCAACTCTATTCCCTGCATGGCTTTTTTTAAGGCTTCAAAATTGTCCACTGCAACTGGAGTCGCAACTTTTTCTGGGGCATTTTTAGCCACAGGTTTTTCAAAATTTTCTTTTTGTACCAAGTTTCGGGCTAGCTCAAATAGAGATGACATAATTAAATTTAGTTTACAAAACAAAAAGCTAAATGTAAATCAAATCTTGTCCATTTTGTTGATAACTTTATAAATTAAAAAATGGGCATCCTCCGGCATATTTTGTGGTATAATGTAACAACTAAATATGTTGATTTTTAACAAGTCAAATAAACACCTAATTGTGGCTGGGTTATGTGTTTTAGGTACGTTGCCAAGTGGAGTTTTGGCTTTTTCAGTTTCAAGTTTTTTTAATTTTACTGGGACAACAACCGAAGTTCTTAAAGAAGAAGAAAATCTGCAAAGCCTGAAAGTTTTTGAAGTTTTCAACCCACTAGTACAAGACAAGTTGTCTACTTTTTCAGATGTAAGTTTGTCCAAATTGGTAGATTCAGAGGAGAAAGTTTCATTTGAGGTTGGGGACAATGCAAACATTGAAAGCACAGACGAGCAATCCTACTTGGACAACGCTGCCTATACAGTGAAAAAAGGTGATACTTTAAAATCGGTTGCGGACTATTTTGAAGTCACAGTTGAGACTATCGTTGATTACAATCACCTTAAAAGCAATGTTGTAAGTGCGGGAGATATTTTGGAGATACCAAGCACTTCAGGAATCTTATACAAAATCAAAAAGGGAGACACCCTCTCTAGTATTGCGCGAAAATATGATATCGATGCAGACGACGTGTCTTTATACAACGGACTAGTTTCTAACAATGATTTAGGCATCAATGACGAAGTATTTCTGCCTGGGGCAAAAGGTTTGCAAAAAGTTCCCCCTACAAAAAAAGACATTAAAAAAGATTCTAAAAAGGGGTCAACAAAGAGCTTGGCTTCAAATCTGAACGCTTTGGCTAACCCAGGTCAAAAATACGTGCGTGGGGATACTTCACATTTAAATACAAAAGGTAGTATTTTGAAATATTCGTCACTTCCAAAACTTTCTGGCTACTTTATTAACCCAGCACCAGGGACAGCGCGAACTCAAAAAATGCACGGAAACAATGGGGTGGACTTGGCTGGTAAATCTGGTTCGCCAATTTTAGCTGCGGCAGAAGGTGAGGTACGTGTTGCTAAAAACGGAGGCTACAACTTTGGTTATGGAAATTATATTATTATAGTTCATCCAAATGGCACAGAAACTATTTATGGGCATTTGTTACAGGCAAACGTTGCTGTAGGACAAAAAGTTTCTAGGGGTCAGCAAATCGGCTTGTTGGGAAGTTCTGGTAATTCTACTGGCCCACATATACACTTCGAAATACACGGTGCTTATAACCCTTTTGCTTGGTAGGAAGACTTTTTTAAAACTATCTTAGCTTCCCTTCCAAAAGCCTATCCCAGGTTTTAATTTTTCTTGCTGCATAATATTCTAGATCAACTGCGAGGTAAGTTGGGATTTGCCAAAACTCATTACCAACCCAGCCGGTAGTTTTCATTTCTGGGAAAATACCAACCATAAATTTAACCAAGTCAAAATATCTAACCAAGTTTAAGTCGTGAACGTCTGCATGGTTTTTAGCGTATTCGTCATTTGTTAATTTTGAATCATTTAGCGTCTCATAACCAAATTGGCGTACTCCCTCGATTGCGCTGTCGATAGACTCCTGATCCCCCAACTTCATAAGTATATACATGGCAAATTCGTCAACCGCTGACTCCTCTTTTCCAGTAATTGGTAAATCATAGTAAAAAACCATAGCATGCCCGAACTCATGTAAAAGTGTAAAATCTATAGCCTGTTGGATTTTCTGTTGGGTAGTAAAAGTGCTCTGAGTATTTTCCTGTACGAATTTATGGATTAGTTCATAGCATAAGGTGATGCTGTTGGTTTTCCAATCAAAGAAAGCGTTGGCACCTTCCTTTGGGCATCGTTCAAAGATGACGGTGATGTTGCCCCCAAAAATGAAATTTTGATGCAAAAGGTCTAGCATCCGGCGCACCTTTCCATTTGTAGATATTTCAGTCTGAATATAGGTGTATTTTATGTCGCTAGTGGTGGCAACGAAATAATTTAATCCAAAAAGACTATCGTTTTTGTCACCATTTGCGCTGGTGTTTCTGCTTGGGTCGATCACATAAATTCCAGAGTTTACTGTCTGTTGGGCTAATAGATTTTCGATTATTTGATTTTGAGTAAGCTGGCGGGTTTGATTGTCAGAAAAATCTTTCTGCTCAACAGCCACCACACTAATCACACTAGATGTTGAGACTTGAGTGGTAGTAGTGGCCTTATTGCGGTCCTTGTAAACTCCATAGTTTTTGTCTTCGATAATTTTCGCTAAATTTGCAACAAAGCTATCGCAATTGTTCATACTCTGTAAAATGTAAAGAGTACGAATATTTACAATTCCAGTTGGCTTTGTACCATAGGCAAGTTGAAATTTCCCGATTGCTTTTTTTGTTTGTAGGTCATAAAAACCAGAAGTTTTTACTTTTAACCCGATAGTTTCATTTAAAAATTTCTGTATTGCCAATATGTCTGGACTACGCTTTCCGTAAGTTGGTGGAGTTTTTAAATTAAAACAAATGTTTACACTGTTGGTAGGATTTACAGCGAAAGTTAGGTTAAAAGTAAGCATAAAAACAAAGTGAAAATAAATAAGTTTCCGCAGTTTCATTGTATGGTTTAGTGTAGCTTATATATTTTTTTTTGCAAAAAAAAGAAATTATGTTAGAATTACACCTATCTGACTATGTAGGACATCAGCTGACACTTTCTTGTCCCCGCAAGAAAAGTCAGTTCGCCTATAAGCAGAAGTGCAAAGCTCCCACCCCCCCCCCCGAGCTTTGCACACTTCTTGCCGCTTTAGCTCATCTGGTAGAGCAACGGTTTTGTAAACCGTAGGTGGTCAGTTCGAGTCTGACAAGCGGCTCCGAAAACACAAAAACACCAATTTATTGGTGTTTTTGTGCTGAGGGGCAGTCGCAGCGATGTTTTTCTTTTCTAAATAAAATGAAGAAAGGGAAAAACCGCGAGACGTGGTCAGGAAAAATTTACGTCAGTAAATTTATTTGTGACCTCGAAATTAAATAAAAAAAGACCCCTGCTTTGCCTGGTTAGAGACAAAGCAAGGGCCACTACAAACTCGGGTTAGGTTACCCGAGTCGCAACGATGAGGTCAAGCGTTAGCTTGAGCGGCGCTTGCACGCCGCAGGGCATTTTTATTTGCCCTTTCCATCATCATCTGGTCGAACACGTCTCTCCATTTGCCGGAGGTGTCATGTTCTTTTACAATCTGACCGTTCCTGTTAGACAGGAGGTACAGACTGTCGGAGGTGCAACCCCCCACCAGAAGTCGGGACCCGTCATGGGTCTGCCATAGTGATGCCCGTTTCGGGTGCACCAGTATGGGTCCACCAGCCGAGGGAACCTCGACCGGCTTGCCGCCGTTGCTAAAGAGAGCCTGATAGGCAGGGTTGATTTCCTCCTCGAAGTCTCCGCCAAACAAATGTTCAGCAAGACCGTCGCGGGAAACATCGAAAACCCCATGCGGAAGCATTACTCCTCCTGGCGTTTGAGCCAGAAGTTTCTCGACCTCCACACGTCCCCCCCAAAGTCCAGTTTGGACTTTGACGATGACGCCAGTATCATTCTCCTTCGGGCCGACGATGTAGTGTCGGCGCCCTCCTTGGTCAGTTTTTTGGGTCATAACTGTGCCTGCCATGATACGGCAGCCGTCTTCGATGATTGGCGCGTGAAGCTTGGAAGCCCACGCAGCTTTTTCAATCTTAGACGGCGTCCATTTCTCGGTCAAGACTGTTAGGCCCTCCAACTGTTTTGTTTGTCCGAAAGTGATCCCAAGGAGGATCTCCTTCGTGTCTTCACGGAACATTTGAGTGCCCCGCATGCCCATCATGACATGCCCATATTCTGGGGAAAACGCGACAACGTTAGACTTTGACATTGGACCACTCCTTTGTCATTAAGCCGCCATAAGTCGTAGCAAGCTACGGTGTGCCGGCGGTTGAACACACATTTAACATTTTACACTATTTAAAATAAAAGTCAAGAGTTTGAATTTTGGGATCTGCTTTGTAAAGCTCGCCACACACCGTAAATTTCCAAGAAATTTGAACTAATTTCATCCCCTACTCTATTTACAAAATTGTCTCGATACCCAAGTATATTTTGTTCTGTAAGTTGAGAGATCCATTCTAAAACTTTCTCAGATGTATCTAAAAAATTCACTTTCAATTTTTTTTGTAAAGAATCTAGCGCAGCCCCAAAATTTGAACTTTTAATATATCGTTCCTCATCTGTTTTCTCATCTTTAGGCAAATAATCTTTAAGTTCACCGAACATTTCAATAAACACTTTATCATGCTCTGTTTTATTTAGACTTGCGCACTGCATCAAAGCACTGTTTAACCAGAAAAGTTTGTCGTCAGAGAGTGTTCCACCACTCGCTAAAACATCTATAATTTCTCTTCTTACTTTATCCACCTCAACAAAGTGTGATTTCCTAATTTCCAATTTATCTGCTTTAAAAATTTGCAACTCCTTTCCGCTTATATTACAAAAATAACTAGCAAAATCGTTTGACTCTTCACTGGGACTGTCTGGATCTTCGTTATTTGCAGACATGATTGCTGCTATTTCTGGAGCTGTCAGAGCATGAGATGTATCTGGTTTTTTTAGTATTTCTCTAGACATAAATATACTTCAAAGTTTAGCACGAAAAATAAAAAACTTTAAAGAAAAAACCGTCGCAGCTGTGAGACCGCGACGGCCACCTCGTTTAAGAGGATTTGAGCTCTAGTTTATCGCTTTGGCATGATTTGCACATTGGTGCCAGCGTTACCGCCGAACACGAAAGTGCAATTTCCGTTACCACAGACTGCCTTTTGGGCCTCCAATTGCTTAAGTTGGAGCCAAGCTTCCAGCGGGAGTTTCAACTCCTCTTGGTAAGCCCGGTCTGCAGATGCTGATGCGATTTCTGCCTCACGTCGTGAGATCTGCGCCTTACGACGCTCGATCTGTGTCTTCTCATCCTGCGAAGCTGCCGCAGTTGCTGCAATAGCCGCCTTCACTCCGTCAGGAGGATTGGCGCGGCCAAGAGCTACAGAGTCAACCTTCAGCATGTCTGCCCCAGCTTGCGCCAAGAAAGTGTTGCTGAACTCACGGGGGCTCTTCTCCACGACAGGTGTGGCGTCCGACGGAGTACCATCAGCCTTTAGGGCTGCGATAAACTCTGCCGAATGGCGATGCTTGACCTCATCTCTGAGATGCGACATCACTTCCCCAGTTGCAGCTGTGCCGGCCTTGCCCTGTTGAAGGAGCAAAGTGCGGAACACCTGTTCTGGGTTCCCACCAAGTGTAGATACGAGCCGCCGGGCTCCGTCCGCACTTGTGACCTTAAAGGTCATTGTAAAGTCGAAGTCCAGCGGGACCTGATTTGCGGAATTGAAATCCTCCGCATGAGCACCGATCGAAATCGGCTCCATCGAGATAGTCCTCAAACTGGAAGATGGCCAGAGATAAACCCGATCCGGGCCTATCACCACCTTTTCGTCGACTCCACCCTTGCCGAAAAAGAAGGGTTTGTGGACAAGGATTCCCCATGTGCGCTCCTGAACGGAGTGAGAACACATGATGAGGCCCAGCAAACCGGCGACAATCAGTCCAATGGCGAGCGCGCCAGTGACTAATGCACCTGAAGACGAAGTTCCATGATCTCTCATGGGTACCTCCTAGGATGGGATTTTATTGCGCAATAAGCACACCGTAAGCCCAACATCAATACGGTACATAAAATATACTACATTATTTGTGCTATGTCAAGTTTTCTTGTAAAAATAAGATTTACTTTTTTTTAAAAATTTTCAATGCTCCCCACTCTAATGTTGCCATAAAAGTCAAAGTAAACAAAGTTAAAAAAGTGGCAATGGCTGCCATGTTTATAAGTCCAAAACCACAAGCACCACCTATGGCCGAAGTGGTCCAGAGAGTTGCTGCGCTCGTCAGACCTTTCTTTTTATCTTCTTTTGTACTCATGAAAATAAGTCCTGCACCCAAGAACCCAATACCTGAAACTATTTGAGAAAAAACGCGAAGTACGTCAGAGCTATCTCCACCTATTTCTTTTGCAGCTGCGAGGGACGAAATTATAAAAAGCGCTGCCCCCATGGAAACTAGGCCGTGGGTTCGGGCACCTGCCTCGTGGTTTCGGTAAATTCTTTCAAAGCCGATCAACATTCCTAAAAAAAGTGCCGCCCCAAGTCTGATAAATATTTCTTCATTTGTCATAATTTAAATCTAGTTTATATTACATTTTGTTTTTTACAAAGAGGTTGTATACTTTTTTATAACTATGAATCCTGAAAAAGAAAAAGTTGCCCCACTTAAAATCCCAGATTTTAATAAAAAAATTTTTACAAACAGTCCAGTTTTGGCAGGCTTTAAAAAAGCTAGTAAAAATTCTATTTTAGTTAAAAGGCCTGCAACCGTAGTTGACTATACTATGAGGGGTTTAGTTTTTTTTGTGTTGTCAGTTTTAATTTTAATTGCTGTCTATTTTGTATACAACTACGCTATAGATTTTCTAGATACGCGTGAAAAAGCCACGGAGCAAAGATTGGTTTTTGAAAACCCCCTTGTACGTGCTGACCGAAGTCGGGTGGTAAGTTTGGAGGCAGGTGCGAGCAAAGAAAGTGTGCGTAGTGTGATAGTTCAGGCTTTAATGAATGAAAAAGTTAAAGACGGAGAGATAACCATCGTCATGCCCTCGTATTTACGAGACACGGTGATTGACGGGGAAAGAAAACTGGTGTCAGAGTTGCAACGTGGGGACGACTTTTTCTTTACTTTTGCTGTACGTTCCCCACTCAATTTGAAAACTATCGCAGCTGAAAAGTATGCAGTCGGAACGGCTGGGGTTACCAATGTAGAAGACCAGGACTCTAAAAACTTTTTTGCTTTTTCAGTTTCCAATGCTCCAGACGCTACTAGAGAAATGTTGCGCTGGGAGGGCCAACTTTACAATGACTTGAAACAAGTTTTAAAACTGCGAGAGGTAAAAGGAACTTTTGCTTTTAAAGATCTCTCCGACAACAATCATTTGTTGCGTGTTGGTTATGACGAAAACGGAGTTGTGGTTGTTTATGGCTTTGGGGCACCTCAAACAATCATTGTAGCTCCAGACACCCAGACTTTCCAAATGATTTATAGTCACTTGAAATAGATTTGTTTTCTTTAAAAATTTGTTATAATATTTTTATAAAATAAATTTATAAAAATATATGAACATAGCTCATTTTAAAGATATATTACTAAAAGAACAAGACAGTTTAATAGAGGCTATGGGAACAATTGGTCAACTGAGTGACATTGGCGACGGTCATTGGGAAACCCATACAGACCCGGACGAAAATAAAGAGTTAGAGCCAGACGCTCTTGCGGATAAATTTGAAGAAGAAGCTACTAATGAAGGAGTTTTGGAAACACTAGAAGAAAGGCTTAGAGAAATAACTGATGCAATAGAACGAGTAAACTCTGGTACATACGGAAAATGTATGACTTGTACCATGAATGGAAGGGATAAAGAGATAGAAAAAGAGAAACTAGAGGCCAATGCCGCTACGACTACTTGCGTTGCTTGTTCTACTTTGTGAATGTAAAACAAGGGCTTGGATTATTTTTGTGGAAAAATGTATAATTTATAGATATTAAATAAATCTATAAAAATATGAGTATAGCTAAAGTTTTAACAGCTCAACCTGGTGCCCTAAAAGCCCAGCTTGTAAATGTAGAGACAGACGTGTCATTAGGTCTTTACAACTTTATGATAGTTGGCTTGCCCAACAAAGAAGTAGACGAGGCCAAAGACAGAGTTGCCGCAGCTATAAAAAACTCAGGCATACCGAGCCCAAAAAGTGAAAATAGAAAAATAGTTACTTCCCTCTCGCCGGCCCATTTAAAAAAAGAAGGTACACACTTTGACTTGCCGATAGCTGTTGCCTATTTGTCGGCTACTGCACAAATAAATATCGAAAATGTAAATGATAATATTTTTGTGGGAGAGCTGTCTTTATCAGGAGATGTCCTGCCAGTATCTGGCGTTTTATCTATTGCAATGATGGCCAAAGAGCTAGGTATTAAAAATATTTTTGTGCCGGAAAAAAATAAATTAGAAGCCGCTTTGGTAGAAAATGTAAATATTTACCCTGTCAAAAGTTTAAGACAAATTGTAGATTTCTTTTTAGAGTTGGAAGAAAATAAAATTGAAAATATTGTTAAGCAAAGTTACATTGAAAATCTGGAACTTGAAAGTGTAGAAACTAAAGAAAGAAATAGCGAAGCATTTGATCTCATAAAAGGCCAAGAGTTAGCTAAAAGAGCATTGTTGATAGCGGCAGCTGGCGGACACAATGTTGCCCTTTACGGCCCGCCTGGCACTGGGAAAACCATGTTGGCTAAGGCCTTTTCTTCTATTTTGCCCACCCTTTCCCGTGAGGCAATGTTAGAAGTTACCTCTATCCACTCTTTTGCTGGTACCCTTTCCCAAAATATTATCTCTACCCCGCCATTTCGCTCGCCACATCATTCTTCTTCACATGTTTCGTTGGTTGGTGGTGGTAGCAATTTACGTCCAGGGGAAATAACTTTAGCCCATCGAGGGGTTTTGTTTTTAGATGAATTTCCAGAGTTTGACAATCAAACCATAGAGTCGCTGCGGCAGCCACTAGAGGACGGTGAGGTGACAATTTCTCGCGCTAAAGGTACAGCCAAGTTCCCTGCTCGCTTTACGCTTGTAGCTGCCCTAAATCCTTGTCCATGTGGCTTTCGGGGGTCCCAAGTTCGTACCTGTATCTGTAAAGAAAGTGATTTGAAAAGGTACGAAAGAAAAATCTCAGGACCTATAATAGACCGTATAGACTTGTGGGTAGAAGTGACACATATACCCTACGAAGAGTTTTCACAGAAAACAAACACTACCTCACCCAACCTCTCCTTACAAAGGAGAGGAGTAGAACATTCGCTTGCAGAAAAAGTAAAACTTGCCAGAGAAAAACAAGTCAAACGTTATAGTAAAGACTTGTTAAACTCCCATATAAAAGCTAAGGAATTAGAAAAGTTTATAAAATTATCCGATGCGGCAGAGAATATTTTGTTAGAGTTTGCAAAAAAATTCTCACTCTCACCACGCAGTTTTCACCGCATGAAAAAAGTGGCCCGAACTATTGCAGACTTAGACAATACTGAAAATATAGAAGTGAAACATATCTTAGAAGCTTTCCAATATCGCCCAAAAATATAAAGCTAAAAATAGCTAATCAAATCTACAAGTTCGAAGCTTTGCGATAGCTTCTAGCAAAAGTTTGTCTGAAAGTGATGCTTCAGTTTTACCAATATTACCTATAGCAATTTGTTCCTCAGAAGTTTTTAAAAGAAAACTGATAGCCTCTTCAACGGTGGTTATGTCTGATTCGAGTATAACTTCTCGGCTTTTTTTGGTTTTGGGGAATTCAATTATATTATCTGGCATAGTTTTACTTCTTTCTTACTATTGTAAAACTAGTATCTGAAAGTGGGATGGACTCTTCTTGGGCTGCTTCTAAATGCACTTTCAAAGCTTCTGGACTTTTCGGGTATCGAACTTTATTATTATTCGCTGAAAAGTTAGTTGATTTAGAAAAAGTTTTCTTGGGTTTAAAAGTTTCTTTTAAGCTTGTTGTTGGAGCAAGATTTTCACGTGAGTCTCTAGTGTCTCTGGTTGTTTCTCTTTGTATTCTAGAGTTATTTTGTCCCATTGGGTTTATTAAAAAGTACTCTGTATCTTTTGAAAGATCTGTAAAAATATCAGCCTCTTCTAACAGTTTTGCTGACACACTTTGCCCAAAACAAGCCACCTCTACTTGTACTCCCATTTGTTTTAGATACTCTGCAAGCGGACAAAAGTCGCCGTCACCAGAAACTATTACTACCGCGTCTACCCTTGTCGCTATACGGATAGCGTCCACAGCTATTGCTACGTCCCAGTCGGCCTTTTTAGTGCCATCCACAAAACTTTGTAAATCTTTAGTTTTTATCTCTATCCCCATTTTTTCTAGAGCTTGGAAAAAGTTTTTCTCGTCACCACTTTCAGTGGTTATGACATAAGCCAAAGCTCGTACCAGTGACCTACCTGCTACTACGTCTTTTACTACGTTACCAAAGTTTACCCGAGCATTTTTGTATACATGTTTTGCTGTATGATAAAGGTTTTGAGTATCGATGAAAACTGCCACTCGCTGATTAATATGTTTTATTGCTGCCATAGAATTTATTACTATCTTAAGATAATTATTTTGTATTTAAATTTTGCCCACACTTTTATAAAAATTAGCACTTATGAAAAAGTATACACAATATGTTGTAAAAGTAACAAATCCCCTTTAGGGGATAAGTTTGTTCTCTTCTCTACATTCCCAACTCTTTTACCAGAGCTGCGTGCCTTTTAGGGCTTTTTGTAGACAAATATTTCATATGCTTTCGGCGGTTAGAGATCATTTGGATCAAGCCCCTTCGAGAGTGTATGTCTTTTTTGTTTACTTTTAAATGTTTTGACAAGTCTTCAATGTTTTTACTTAAAATAGCTACTTGAACTTCTACTTTTCCAGTGTCAGCTTCATTTTTACCAAATTTCTTAACGATATTTTTCTTTTTTATTACAGTTAACATACGAATATTTATTAGTTTTTTACTTTTTTATTACTTCTTTATTTTATCACAAATTAAATAAAAAGCAAGCCCTCGGTGAGCGGTAAAAAGGGGGTGATTTGAGGTTAAATAGAAAAACCAGTAAATTTTAAAATATGGTAAATTGTATATATGTATAAAAAAATTATTCGGCTTACCAAAAGCGAAAAAAGCAATATTGGTGCAGGGCAAAAAACACTTACCCCTTTTTTTCTTTGAAAAAACTACTGTTAAAAAAGGCTGTGAATATGCTGTACCAACTATTTTAAAATTTGGTATGAGGAATGCTGACGGAAGTGAAGTTTTGCCACTTCTTTCATTTAAAGATGTTTTCTTCGTAAAGTGTTTGGAGGTGAAAAACTTTGTCGCGTACAACAAACTAACTAAAAAAGTTTTTAAAAATTCCCTTTTAAATATTCAAAGTTCTGTAGCTTTGCAAAAACACATACTGAGAAAGTACTTAAAAAGCAGACCTTTTCTCACGAAAAAAGAGATTTTAGAAGGTGGTGTAGCTGTCGCAAAGTTAAAGATTGTAAAGTCAACGCGCGGGAAAACTTTTTTCTAAAACCTCACTAACTTTATTGTAAATGTATTGGTCGACTATTTGTTTATAGCCAACAGAGTTTGGATGTATGCCGTCGTTTTGCATTAAAGAAGGATTTGTAAAAATCTCTGTGGTTACAAAAGGTATCAAATTTATACCTGTTTCCAGCGACATTTTTTTGTAAATTTGATTAAATTCTTTGGTATAGAGACTGCCGAGGTTGGCGGGCGCCTGCACATTCATCAGAAAAATGTTTTTTGAAGGAAGAATCTCCTTAAAAGAGGAGATTATATTTCGCATGTTTTTCTCAGTTTCTTTGTTTGGCAATGCCCTTAAGGCGTCGTTGCCACCGATGGTTATGAGTATTGCTTTTGGGTTTTGTTTCTTCAAAAAATCCACCCGCTCCAGTAGGCCTGCTGTAGTCTCTCCGGATATTCCAGTGTTAATAACTTCTACGTCATACCCATTGTCTAAAAGTTTTCTTTCCAGTTGCGCCGGGTAGCTTTCAGAAATGTTTAACCCATAACCAGCTGTCAAACTATCGCCCACCGCTAAAATCCTAAATTCCTTTTTCTGCTGGACACCCTCAGCTGTGTCGGCAACTTTAACAGACTTATTTTCTTTCGTAAATGCAAAAAAAGTGTAGATTGCTAAGGTGGCGGCTAAAATTAAAATGAAACTAATTATTTTCTTCATAATTTAAATATTCTTTTAAAGATCTGCCCCCCTTTCGCCACAAGTAAACACTCACTAAGCTGATACCAAATAAAATAGAAATAAAAATATAGAAAGACACCGAGTCAAAATAGATAATTTTTTTTATTTTCAAATATTGAACAATAGCAAAGTTGGCTAGCAGAATCGCAAAAATATAAGCAAAACTAGAGGCAAGGACAACGGTCGACCCAGATTCTAAAATGTAAAAGTTTCTCACGTATTTGTTTTCTTTCCCGAGAGCCATAAGTCTTGCCCCATCGCGTTTCCTGTCCTTTGACAAGGACGAAAGTATGGTAACTATTAACATTGAGGACAAGATTATGGGTGGGATAGTGATGACAAGTATTATGGACAGTAAGATGTCTATAAGTTCTGTTCCTATTTTTGTAATAGCACCTGTATCAATTACTGATACATTTGGGGCAGAGTTTGTCAGGTAATTTTTAAGTTTGGTTTGGCTTTCATTTGAAATGTTGGCATAGCCAAAGAAAGTTTTTGGATATTGCTCTAAAGTCTCTTTAGGTAATATGAAATAGAAAAAAGGATACCCACTTCTGGTGTCGGCCTCCCGGATACTGGTTACTTTTGCTGAAACTGTAAACCCTTGGATGTTAAATTTTATATCACTGTTCATCTTTATGTTAGCTCTCTTTGCAAAGGTTTTTTCCAAGCTGACCTCTCCTACTTTTTGCTCATAAAATTTACCCTCTACCACTTTTTCACTCGGTAAAAGATAGTCTCTATAAGTTAAATTAAACTCTCTTCCTAGTTCCCTATCTAGGTTACTACTTTTGTCTTGAGAGGCTTTTTGTATATCCAGTCCATCTATTTCGGATATCCTGGCTCTGACATTTGGAAATAAACTTATTTCTGGAAAGTTTTCCAGTAGTCTTTTTTGTTGACTATTTTGAACATCAAGCACGTATGTACTGGGCAGAGTTTTTCCGAGGTCGCTCTTTAAATAATCTTCAACAGAAGTTCTTAAAACTGACAAGTTGTAGACTGAAGCTAGAGCTACAAAAAGAGAAGCGAAGGTTATGAGTCCAAAAAAACCGTCGAACTTTTTTTGGGCAACAATTAGTTTTAAGGAAAAAGGAAATCTTTGGCGAAAGTTGTAAGCTAAAGAAACGAAATGATAATAGAAAAACATTAAAGCTGCGTAAACAATGACTATGCCGGCCATGACCAGTAGTCCGAAATAAAAACTATTCAAAAAGTAAATTGCCAAACCGGTTATGGGTAATATTCCCAGAACAACGTCCGAAGCTATTTTTCTAGCTGTATTCTTGCTTTCCTCACTCTGTCCGTGGGACAGTAGCTCTTTCGGAGTTATTTCACGCAAACGATTTATGGCAGGCAAAGTAGCAAAGATAGACGTAACAAAAATAACCACAAAAATAAGAAATAACTCTGAAAAATCTGTTTTTAAAAACATGGGTAAAGTAAAATTGGCTTCGGCAATTTTCTCTATATATTTAGAAATGTAAAAGCCTAAAATTATTCCAAAAAAAGTACCCAAAAATATTATAAAACCATTTATCAAAAACAAGATTTTATAAATACTTTTAATATTTAAACCTAGAGCAATTAAAACGGCAAACGAGCGGCGCAGCCTCTGAGACAAATAGTTTACAGATGCATAAATGTTTACTAGAGACAAAATTGAAATGACTAGGATGGTTACAATCAAAAACCTTTCTACTATATCTAGGCCGAAAGATATCCCGCCTTGTGTTTCCCCGTCAAATCGACCTCTAACTTTAGATTGTTTTGCACTTATTTGCAAGCCCTCCATCTCTAGCTTATTTATTCTATTTTTTGTTTTTATTTTGGCGATGTATTCCTTTCTAAATAAGCTTAAATCTGCTTGGCTTTTCTCTAGCCCATCTTTGGACATTAAAATTGTTCCTAGAAATGAAAACCCTCCTATCAAACTTTCAGGTGTAGTTTTAACAATGCCGGCAACACTAAAGGTTGCATTGTTAAATAAAACCTCCTCACCTGTCACTAAATCCAGGCTTCTAGATAGGTTTTCGTCTAAAAATACTTCAGTAGCTTTAGGAAATTTATAGTCTCCAGAAATTAGTTGTATCTTACCGTAAAGTGGGTAGTTTTTATCGATAATTTTAAAATTTGCCCCTGTGTTTTTATCTGATGTGCCTTTCTCTTTGTTTAAGGCTTGGATCAAACCTGAAAAAGTTATTTGTTCAGAAATTGACAAACCAGACCCGGTTTCTGGGGACAAACTTTTAAGTAAAGTTTCCAAATCGTATTTGCGACTGGACTCAAAAGAAAAGTCCCCACCCAAAAACTCTTTGTTCTTTGTTGTTATAAAGTCACGAGCAGAGTTTATAAGTAAGAAAGAAGTGGTCACCACTAGCCCAGTTAAAAGAATCGAGAAAAAAGGTAAAAGCAACTTGTCCCACTCTTTTGTAACTATTTTTTTAGAAAATTTAAACAACATACTTTATTGTCTCTGCAATGTCAATTTTCTGTCTTCCAACAAATAGACTCTGTCCATTTTTTTGGCTATTTCTTCGTCATGAGTGATCATGATGAGTGTTCTTTTTTCATTTGTTGCTAAATTAAGAAGCAAGTCCAACACGTGTTTTCCGGTGCTTCTGTCCAAACTCCCAGTTGGCTCGTCGGCCAAGATAATTTGCGGGTTATTTGAAAGGGCTCTGGCAATGGCGACTCGTTGTTTTTCCCCACCAGACAAATTGGTCACAGGACTGAGTGATTTATGTTTGATGGAAACTGCTTCGAGTAACATGTCCGCTCTTTTTCGATTTACTTCTTTTTTTATTTCTTGGGGAGCCATCACATTTTCCAAAACCGTAAAGGGTAATATAAGCTCAAAAGATTGGAAAATAATTCCTATTTTTTCGTTACGATATTTGGCTAGTTCACTTTCGGTCATAGTGTTTACAGCTCTGTCTCCTACCATGACTGTCCCGCCTTGTGGAGTGTCTAGCCCAGCAAGAAGTGATAAAATTGTAGATTTCCCAGAACCACTAGGGCCAACAATAGCAATTTTTTCTCCTGCGAATATTTCCAGGTTTACAGAGTCTAGGATCAATATTTTCTTTCCGTTTTCTTCAAAAAATTTTGTTACATTTATGAGTTCGACAATTTTATTTTTGTGCATACTTTACCAGTATTATACTACACACGTCCCATTTAGGGTTTTACAGAATCAGGGCTCGAGAAAACTGAACAGAAAAAGATTTACACCAAATGACAATGGCATAGTCGTGAGACTCAAAGTCTTTTTTAGAAATAAGGTATTCTTGCGGGCCGCTAAGGGATTTCAGCTTCCCCAAATTTAAAGTTTTCAATGTATCTACACCGCCAAGGGCGAGGTTCCCAAATTTTTGAACTGAAGATATATAGACATACAAGTCCGGGCCTTGTTTGCTTTTAAAGCTTTCTGAAAACTTGAGCTTGTAATTTTCGCCCACTTTTTCAACAGTTACTTCTCCCTCGGCGCCGTGCAGTGAGTCGATATTTATGAAGCTGCCCTTTTTAGAAAAGGTGTTGTCTACAACTTTGGGAATCTCAGAAATTTTCTCCTGCGCTACCACTTCTGCGACCGCCGACTTATCTACGCGTGAAAGGATAAAAACCAAGACTGAAACAGCTAAAACTGCAACAGTAACTAAGGCTGTGAATATATATTTTTTCATAGCGTATAGTATATATTATCCTTACAGAATGTAAAGCTAACTTGACATTGAGAAATATTTTGTATATGCTCAAATAGTAAATTTTAAAAAAAAGTTTGCAATTAAAAAATATGAAAACACTAAATAAATTAAATATAGGTTTGGTTGTGGTAACAATGTTTGGGGCGGTGTCTGTTTTTGCTATGGATGTGATGACCGACAAAGAAAAAATGATGATGAAAGACAAAATGATGGACGATAAGATGGCAACTGGAACAATGATGAAAGACAAAATGATGGATAAAATGACGGACAAAATGGAAGCTAAAATGGTTAAAAAAGATATGATGGACGAGAAGATGGCAATGAAAGTCTCAAGAAAATCTGCTAAAGCAGAAGTTATGCAGTTGCAAGAATTGTTGATTTCAAAGGGTTTGCTGACAGTACCGGCAGGTACTAAGCTTGGTTTTTACGGGCCAAAGACGGTTGCGGCATTTGCAAAATACAAAGCAATGATGATGAAAGAAGGTGTGATGATGAATGATAAGATGACTGGTGATAAAATGATGAAAGACGATAAGATGATGGGAACTGGGACTGACACTATGATGAAAAAATAATATCAAAAAAAACTTCCTAAAAATAGGAAGTTTTTTTGTGATAAGATGTAAGGGTATGCAAAATAAAGTTCAAGACCTAAGAACAGAGAAACAAATAACTCAAGAAGAAATGGCAGCTAGCCTGGGCATAACCAGACAAACTGTTATTTCTATAGAAAAAGGAAATTATACTCCTTCTCTGCTTTTGGCTATGAAAATTGCAAAGTTTTTTAAATTAAAAATAGAAGAAATATTTTGGATAAAATAATATGAATAAAAAATTTAGCCTAGAAATTGTTTTGAGTTTAGTGTTTGTGATTTTGTTGTCGCTTAAAAGTCACCCGTTTGGCATTAGTCTGGGTGAAAATATAAACATGATGACTTTGTCTTTTACAGTGTTACTGTTTTTTATTTTCATCTTTTTTGTTTGGGGTGAAAAAGTAGAGGACGAAAGAGATGAGGAAAATAAATACAAAATCTCTCGCTACTCCTACCTGCTGGGTACATCTAGTTTGATTTTAGCTATTGCTTGGCAGGACTTGCTGCATCATATGGTGGATCCTTGGCTTATTTTTACTTTGTCGGTAATGGTTTTTACAAAAATAGTTGGAAGAATTTATATAAAATATTCTGAATAGTTAAATTTACAATGTAAAGCCCACTTTACATTGTGCGTTATTTTGTTTATACTTTTTTTGTATTAAATTACAAAAATATGTTCATACTTTTAACTTCTTTTATTTCTGGTTTTCTGACTATTCTTACCCCCTGTGTGCTGCCCGTTCTTCCGGTTATACTAGGATCAAGCCTGGAAAAAGCTGGCCATAAGAAGGTTGTCATTATCGCTTCTTTGGTTTGCTCCATAATAATTTTTACACTTTTATTAAAGTTTTCTGCTGCCTTCCTAAACTTTTCGCCGAGTCTTTGGACAAATATTTCTGGTGGTTTGGTTATTTTTCTTGGCCTAACTTATATTTTCCCCAAGCTCTGGGAAAAGTTTTTCGTTAGCTCATGGATTAAAAGAGGTGGTGAGAGTATAAATAAAATTAAAAATGGTAAGCAGGAACATAATAGTGAAAACACAAAAAATGTTTTGACAGGGCTCGCCCTTGGACCTATCTTTACTTCTTGCTCCCCTACCTACTTTTTAATCTTGGCAGTTGTGTTGCCAGTTAATTTTTACTTGGGGTTTTTGTATTTAGTTGCCTATAGTTTCGGCTTGGGCTTGGCACTGTTTTTGATTTCTGTGTTCGGTGAGAAAATATTAGAAAAAATAAACAAAAATTTAGTTGAAAATATGAAATTTAAAATATTAATAGGTGTTTTATTTGTGATTGTTGGGGTCTTTATTATTTCTGGTATTGATAAGAAAATTGAAAGTAAGATTGCCCAACCAGAAATTGTAAAAAATATTGAAATTAACTTACTTGAAAATAAAAATCTTTTGAAGGAGAAAAGTGAGTTACTAAAATTAAGTGAATTAAATCAAAAAACTAAAGTGAAAGCAGAAAAAAAAGAAGAAGTTATGAAATTTGATAATCTGGGTGTTGCCAAAGAGTTAAGTGGCATAGTAGGCTACTTAAATGTTGCTGATAACACAACTTTAAAAAGTATCTTAGAGAAAAACAAAATTGTTATGCTAGAGTTCTGGACTTATACCTGCATAAATTGCAAACGCACCTTGCCCTATGTAAATGATTGGTATAGTAAATATCATGATAAAGGCTTTGAGATTGTAGGTGTTCATACGCCAGAATTTGCTTTCGAAAAAGTAAAAGAAAATGTAGAAAAAAATGCGGCGATGCTCGGGGTCAAATTTCCCATTTTTATGGACAATGACTATGCCACTTGGAATGCCTACAACAATCACTATTGGCCTATGAGGATTCTGATCTTACCTTCTGGGCAGATTATCTATCAACATGCTGGCGAGGGAGATTACAAAAAAAATGAAGAGATAATAAAATATTTTGTAGAGCAAAATTAGTTAAATGTGCTAATATTTATACATGAAAAAACAAAATATCTTTAAAAGAATTTATGGCTGGTTTCGGTGGAAAATGTATGGGGAAACTACCTTCAATTATGACCACATAGTGGATGGTATTTACATTGGCAATAATCAATGCTGTCGGTTAGCCTTAGACATGTTATTGGTTAAAGAAGGTATATATGCTGACTTGTCCCTAGAAGAAAATGAAATAGACCACCCACGAGGGGCCGAAGCCTTTCTCTGGCTACCAACGCCAGACCACACACATTCTAGTGAAGAAAAAATTGAAATTGGCATCAATTTTATTGACCAAGTCCTAAAGCAAAATAAAAAAATATTTGTGCATTGTAAAAATGGGCATGGTAGAGCCCCTACTCTAGTCATCGCTTACCTCATAAGATTTAAAAAGATTAACTATCCAGACGCTCTTGATTTGGTAAAGAAAGCTAGACCTGTTATGCATCTACACGTACCTCAAATTTCTTTTCTACAAAATTTTAAATAATAATTAGAAATTATGATACAAGAATATTTGGAGATATTTAAAGGTTTTCTAGAGGTTCAGGATAAATTTACGACTGGGCTGTATTTAGTTGTTGCGAAAATCGTTGCGGGAGTGACTTTTGTGCCTGCAGCCCCACTCACACTCCTTTCTGGAGCTTTACTTGGTACTTTTTGGGGTACAGTTGTGGCCATGATTGGTAATATTTTAGGAGCAGTTTTGGCTTTTTTGGTGGCCAGATATTTACTGCGAAACTTTGTAAAGAAAACTATTTTTACAAAATACCCAAAAATACTGAACTATGAGAAAAAACTTTTTGAAAATGGTTTCGCTACAGTAGTTTTTCTGCGCCTTGTTCCCCTTTTCCCTTTTAACGTTTTAAATTTATGTTTAGCTGTTACAGAGGTGAAGTTCAAAGACTATTTATTTGGAACAATGGTTGGGATAATCCCGGGAACTTTGGCTTTTGTTTATTTTGGGGAGTCGCTGAAAATGTTAAACCTCTATAGTATTTTGTTTGCAGTTCTGGGCATTTTGGGTCTTTCCTATGTTGGTAAAATTTGGAAAATTTAAATTTGTAATGTAAAGCCTGCTTGACATTTGTGCTATACTGAAATAATAGTAAAAAATATGATAAAAACAATAATAAAATATGTTTAGCTTAAAATATGGGTTTGCCCTGCTTGTACTTTGTCTGGCAGCTGTCTACTTTGGTTCTATCTATTATCAAAAATTAACTAGTAAAAATATTATGCAAAATGACCCTAAAATACTAACTTTAGAAGAAAGAATTAAAAAAGGTGAGCTACAGAAAATGGTCTTTGCTGGAGGCTGTTTTTGGTGTACAGAGGCAGCTTTCAACAGTGAGTTTGGAGTGGAGGCAGCAGTTTCTGGCTATTTTGGTGGAAAGTTTCCAAACCCGACTTACGAAGACGTATCTTCCCATTCTATCGACCACAGAGAAGTGGTACAAGTCTATTTTAATCCCGCTAGTAGTAGTATAAAAAAGTTGTTGGTAAATTATTGGCATGACATAAATCCTACCCAAGCCGATGGCCAATTTCAAGACTTTGGACATCAATACACTACTGCAATTTATTATTTTTCCAATGAACAAAAAAAGTTAGCAGAAGAAAGTAAAAAAGTCTTAGAGGAAAGTAAAAAATTTCAAAAGAAAATAGTTGTTGAGGTCTTGGATGGGCAAGGACTAGAGTTCTACCCTGCTGAGGAGTATCATCAAGACTATTCTGTGAAAAACCCAGCCCGCTATGAGCTTTTCAAAAAAGGAAGTGGCAGAAGTGATTTTATAAAGAATAATTGGAAAGGAGATAAAACTTTTGAAAGTTTTTTAAATTTAACTAACGCAGAGGTTGAAACTTTATCAGGCTCTGCTATTTGGAAAAAATTCACCCCCGAGATGAAATCTAAAAGACTTTCAGAACTTACTTCCTTACAAATTAAAGTAACTCAAAATGAAGACACGGAAATGCCTTTTGAGAACGAGTATGATAAAAACCAAGAAAAAGGAATTTATGTAGATGTTGTCTCGGGGGAACCTCTTTACTCTTCAAAAGATAAATTTGACTCTGGGACTGGCTGGCCGTCTTTTGTAAAACCGATCTCCTTAGATTTTCTAACTCTAAAAACAGATAATTATCTTTTTTATTCGCGGACCGAAGTTAAGAGTAAAATTGCCGACTCTCACCTAGGGCATGTGTTTGACGATGGACCGCTAGAGCGAGGAGGTAAAAGGTATTGCATGAACTCTGCTGCTATGAGATTTGTCCCATTATCAGAAATGGCAAAACTGGGGTATGCAGATTTTGTGAAGTTTGTTAATTAGAAATAAATAAAGAATAGAAAATAGAGAAAGAGAAAGTGAAAGAGAAATAGGGCGGGTCCGGAGGACCCGCCCTATTTAGTTGGCCTTTATGTTGGCCGTATTCAGCATCAGCGAGTCTACCCAGAATGCGTAGAAAGGGTTAACGCTGTACCAGAAAAGGTGCATGGCAAGGGGGATGGGCATTGTGCACCTCCTTTCCTGTTTACAATTAGAGCATTATTTTCAAACAAATACCTAATTTCAAATTGTGTTAAACTTATTTTAGAAAATATGGGAACAGACTTACAAGACTTAAAGTCAAGATTTTTAGAATACATAGAGATAGAAAAAGGTAGAAGTTTAAAAACAGTTGAAAATTATGACAGATATTTAAACAAGTTTTTTGAATTTGTGAAAACTAATAACAAGGTCACAGAGGCTGGAAAGCTGGACGAGAGAATGTTGCGTGAGTATAGGCTTTTTCTAAATAGACAACTGGCCAACCCAGGAAAAAAAGTGCGACAAGACCTGAAAGGTGCAACTTTAAAAAAGAAAACTCAAAACTATTATATGATAGCTTTGCGAAGTTTTCTAAAGTTTTTAGCAAAAAATAAAATCTCTAGTGTTGCTCCAGACCAAATAGAGTTAGCTAAAGTTGGAGAAAGAGAATTGGATCTAATAACGAAAAAAGAGCTGGAAGATATTTTAAATGCACCTGAAAAAAAATTCAGGAATGAATTAGAAACAAGTAAAATTTCAAAGAAAGAGCAAGATCAAATGTATTTAATAGCCTTGCGGGACAGAGCTATTTTGGAAACATTTTTTTCTACAGGACTGCGTGTATCAGAGTTGTGTTCTCTCTCACGTTTTTTAGATTTAACTGTTGACCAGGTTTCGGTTAGAGGAAAAGGTGAAAAAGTGCGTGTGGTTTTTATCTCCCCAGATGCTAAAAATGCAATTAAAAAATATCTAGCCGTGAGAACAGACACAAATAATTTTCTATTTGTCAGCCACACAAATGTTGGTAAAAAAACCAACGGTGAAGATTTTCCTCTTACAAGTAGAAGTGTGGAGAGAGCAGTCAGAGAGTATGCCATGTACTGTGGTATCTCTCGAAAAGTTACCCCTCACGTTTTGCGTCACTCTTTTGCGACAAATCTTTTGGGTAATGGTGCAGATATACGCGCTGTACAAAAAATGTTAGGCCACGCCAACATTTCTACCACGCAGATCTATACCCATGTGACGGATAAAGAGCTGAAAGATATACATCAAAAATTTCACAAAAAGTAAAAAAGTGTGCAGGTGGCTTGTTTTTTTGTTTTTATATTGTATAATACTCGAACCAAAGATAGGCCTTAAAAAACTATTTATTGGTAAGTCAAAAAAGAAAAGGACTCCTGATGTTCGTCGTCACCAAAAACTATCGCAACTTTCATGATAAAGCCAAATGGCTGATTCGTGGGCTTAACGAAGAGATGATCGCAGCAAAGCCGTTTACGGCAGTG
Organism: bacterium; assembly: GCA_043719155.1. Taxonomy (GTDB): domain Bacteria; phylum Patescibacteriota; class Minisyncoccia; order Phycocordibacterales; family UBA5272; genus JBBQKQ01. The sequence continues at coordinate 27,410 of JAYSUJ010000006.1, forward strand.
GTAGCGACAAATGTGACTTTCGGGTCATCAAACCGGGACGAATACAGTTTCGGTTGCCGAACAGTTATTAGGGCTGATTTCGTCGTCGGGACCAACCCAGCTGGCATCGCCAATGGTGCCAAGACTGGACAAGTCCAACTAACGTTCAACAACGATGTTTTCCTTCATGGAGGACATATTGTTAAAGCTGTCGACGAGCTCGACCTTCGACCTGACGGAAAAATGTACGCCTACCTGCTAGGCACCAAAGCCCAGCATCAAAAGCCTCAAGCGTCGCCAGCTTCGAAAAAGGATGAGCGTCGCCGTAAATGGTGATAGTGTTACAAGAAATCTACAGGCGGGTCCTCCGGACCCGCCTGTATCCCCAACCTCTAAAAGGTTGTTTTTTAATTGTAAAAAACTTGACAACAGGCATATTTTAGTTGTATTATAAGATTACCAGCATAAGCTGGTAGTTCGAAACCTAAAGCCCCAAGGGGCGGAAAGGAAAAGTATGGCAATCGCTCGCAACGAGGCCTACTATGACTACATTGAAGAGAGGGGAAGTAGTACGATGTCGGCACGTGCCTACGTCGTGGCTATTTGCCTCCTGATACTTGGCGGTGTTGCCCTTGCTGCTTTCGCAGCGACTGTAACTTATGGCTGGAAGATCAACGGTGTTGGTATTCTTGCCTACTTTGCAGTGGCATTGCCAGGTGTGCTGATCCCAATCTGGGCTAAAGATTGGAAGGTCAGCATGTTGGGGTACTTGATGGTTATCGGCGCAACCGGTTCTATCATTGGCCCCTTCGTCGCGCTCTACCAAGCGGGTGACGTCGTGCAAGCGGCGTTGGTGACGGGTTTATTCACGATCGGCATTGGTTTTGCCGGCGCGATCTACCCAAAGTCGGTCGAGCATTGGGGTGGTTGGCTCCTCGCGGGTCTGCTATTCTTGCTCGTCGCTGGCTTCAGCCAAATTGCCTTGAAAGCTATGGGTTGGAACACTCATGGCCTTCGGGCAGTCCTCGACTGGATCGGGATCGGCCTCTTTTGTGCCCTGATTTTCTATGACGTGAATCTGGGTATGCGGATGCCGCACAACGCTAACAACGCTGTCTTCGTGGCAGTAGGCGTTTATCTCGACGTGATCAACCTCTTTGTCCGCATCCTTTCGAGGACCGGGCATGTGGTGGCAGAAAATGCCGGCCCTGTGGCGGAAGCTGCAGGTGAAGTGGTCGCTGGTATCGCCGACTCTCTGTAGTCGTACGAACTTATGCGAGCCTGGGAGTGGAGAGCAATCTCTACCCCAGGTTTTATTTTGCAATTCTATTTTTGCGTGGTAGAATTTGCTTAACAAATAAATTTAAAAACAAATACATGAAAAAAATCTTTTACACAATCTTATTTCTTCTAGTTGTTGGTGGTATTTCAGGTAGTTATTTTGGATCTATTATTTTCGTAAAAAACCTGAGGGCTGATAGAGCTGTGGTGATGAGTGAAAAGTTTGTGAGAAATCTTTTTTCAGAATACACAATGATTGGCCAAAACTGCCAGGGTGAAGACACAAATGGCGATTCTTACGTTTCTTGCGATATACGTATCCAAAAAGGAAACGATATAAGTACGGAAAAAGTTTTAAATTTGTCTTGCCCTACTATGTGGAAGAGTTATACAGGAAGTACTTGCAAGGAACGCCCAGTTTTTCAACAAGCTAATTAACTTTTTTTAAATGAAAATAGTTACCTGGAATGTAAATGGCATAAGGGCTATTTGGAAAAAAGGTGAGCTGCAAAATCTGGTGGAAAAATATAACCCTGATGTTTTGGGTTTACAAGAAACTAAAAGCTTGGAAGAACAACTCTCTTTAGAAACCAAAACTCATAAAGATTATTTTTCATTTTTTGAGTCAGCAACTATGAGAAAAGGCTATTCAGGAGTAGCTATTTTTTCAAAAGTTAAACCTAAAAAAGTTACTGGAGGTTTGGCCAAAGTTTTAAATGATAAAGATTTTAGAGATGATGAGGGAAGATTTATTATGGCAGAATATGAAAATTTCTACCTTTTAAACTGCTACTGGCCAAACGGGGGAAAGTCACCAGAGCATTACCTTTACAAATTAGAGTATTATCAGAATTTTTTGAAACTCGCTAAGAAATTAGAAAAAACAAAACCAGTTATTTTCTTGGGAGATATAAATGCGACTGTTTCAGATTTGGACCTGGCAAGACCAAAGGAAAATGCAGGCAAGCTTGGCTGTACCCCTCAAGAGCGTGACGAACTGGGAAAATATGTAGAAAATTTTGTGGACATTTGGCGTGTACAAAATCCTGACAAACAGGAATACACTTGGTGGGATATGAAAACCCGCAGTCGAGAAAAAAACGTAGGTTGGCGTATTGACTATATTTACATCTCGAAAAGTCTAGAAACAAAAGTTAAAAAAATACAAATATTGGGTGAACAAATGGGTTCAGACCATTGCCCAGTGCTGCTTGATCTTGATATTTAAAGGAATTTCCAACTTATTTTTTGTAAAATAGCCTTTATTCTATCAGCTTTATTTATTTTTTTTCTTAATAAGCTATTGACGGTATAGATTTTTTGTATTATTTTAAAATAAAAGCATATATGAGTTGACTTTTTTGTTATCAAATGGAGTTTTGTCTATTTTAAGGCTTGTAAGCTGTGCTATGATACTCACGTTTGACTCTAAACCTCGACCATTGAGTCGGAGAAGGTAAAACTATGGGAGAGAAACTTAAGCTGGCACTTTACGCAACGGCAGCTTTAATGTCGTTTGTATTCCTGGCAACCATCACCTTTGCAGCACCCTTTAGTTAGGGTGCTTTTTTTTACAAAAAAACACTAACAATTTTGTTGTCAGTGTTTTCAGAACTAAAAGCGAGAGTTTATAAATTTGTTACAGAGCTAGAAATGCTTTGTGAAGCTTCTCCGTGACCTTTCAGACCGCATGCCTTCATGTCTGTGTCAAAGCCTTTCCAAGCGTTTGTACGAACTAACTTCATATTGTTGTGTGCTGCTTGAGACTCAGTTCGAAATGTTTTATAACTTAATTGTCTTTTTTCCAAACGAACTTTTTTATCTACTTGGGCCCAAGCGGCTTTCAAGTTTGTAAGCCTGTTAGTCAAGGCATTTTTTATAGCTGTGTTAAAAGTGTCGTGGCCAGATATTAATGCATTCTCTCTTTTTTCCAAAGCTAAACTTACACAAGAAGGCAATGTTGTAGTAGCAGAGGTAGTGCTCGCTACGGTAGTACCAGTTTGAGCAAAGGTTAAAGCGGGGCCGGCTATTAGTAAAACAGTTAATAATGTTTTTTTCATATTGTTTTTCGGATTAATTATTTTTTACAACTTTGAGAATTAATAATTAAAACACATAAAAAATTCGAGTCGTGTTCGATTTTCCTACTTTGTGTTTTTATGCTTAATAAATACGTTTCAAGCCCAATTTTGTGACTATTTTAACACTTCGATTCCAGGTAAAGTTCCTGTAGACAGAAAATCTATCATTGCTCCGCCACCAGTTGAAACATGTGTAAATGAAAACTCAAAGCTGGGATCTACAATCTTTTTTTCGTCTTTAATTTTATCTAACTCAGTTACAGTATCACCCCCACCCAAGATTACGATTTTATCTGGGTTTTGAATAGTGGTTTTGTGTAAGTCAAGAATCAATTCCCTTGTTCCCCAGTCGTAACCCCCTTCGTAATACCCTAGGGGTCCATTCCAAACTACTGTATTTGCTTTTGCAACTTCTTCCATTATTTTCTGTAAAGTTTTTGAACCAAAGTCAAATATTTTTTCTTCACCTGAAACGTCCTCTGGGTTCAGGCTCTCATTTTTTGAATTGATAATGTCAGTTGGTAGCAAAATTTTTTCAGATTTTAGAACTTCTGTACTCAGAACTACCTCAGAGTCTATCAAACTTTGCCCTAAATCGTATTTGTAAGCCTCACTTTTCCAAAAATTATGGGCCAATGCGCCGCCTACAAATATTTTATCAGCTATTGTTAAAAACTTTTCTAACAAAGGCAGTTTCGTGTCAAATTTAGAACCACCTAAAATTAAAAGCATTGGCCTTTTTGGGGCTAATGCTTTTTCCAAATTTGAAATTTCACTTATAAAATTTGGGCCTAAGGCCGACTTCTGTGCCCCAAGAATACTGGGAACCCCAACTATAGATGCATGTTTTCTATGTGAAGCTGAAAAGGCTTCGTTAATATAGTAGTCTCCAAAGCTTGAAAGTTTTTTAGAAAAATCTACATCATTCTTTTTTTCCCCTACATGGCTACGTACGTTTTGAAGCAAAACTGTTTCGCCATCTTCCAGTTCAAAATCATGGTTCATCTCCAACTCGTCGTATTTGCGATTTTCAAATTTTAAACTTGGAACCTTGGTTTTCAAGTAATTGTAAATGACTTCAAATTCCCCTTCCTCTTTGTGAGCAATAATTATGGTTTTGCAGCCTTGGGCCGATAAAAGTTCTATTGTCTTTAAGCTTTGGTCAATACGAAATGTATTTACAATTTTCTCCGAATTTTCATCAAGGACAGTTGGAACATTGTAGTCTAGTCTTAGTAAAACTCGGTCCCCACTTTTTAAATTTAAATCAACTATTTCTTGTATTGTGTTTAACATAATACAAGAGAGTATATAATTTTAAATTAGATTATCCAAAAGTTTCTGCCATTTTTCTGGGTCACTCGAGGCTCGGCCTATAAGTAGCCCGTCAACTGTATCTAGTTCAACAATTTCTTTGGCATTTTTTTCGTTTACACTACCACCATATAAAATCATGAAACTAACTGTGGGAAATACTGTGTACAAATAATCTTCTATGTATTGTAAAGTTTCTTGGATCTCAGTGAGAGTGGCTGGGCGGATAGCCTTTTCTCCAATTGCCCAAATAGGCTCATAGGCAATGCGTACATATTCTAGCTTTTCAACTGAAATGTCCTTGAGGCATTCATCTAGCTGGTTTGCTAGTACTTTTTTATAGTCCACACCTTCTCTGGTTTCTTCGCCGATACAAACCACTGCAAACATATCTAAATCTACTAGATTTTTTATTTTTAAGTTTACCTCCGCGTTTGTAAATCCACTTGGGTTTAAAAGGTTTTTTCTGGTTTCGCTGTGACCTACAATAGACATTTCTATTTCTAAATTTTTTGCTTGTGCAGCAGATATTTCCCCAGTATGAGACCCGGATTTAAAAACCGATATATCTTGGAGTATTATATCCCAAAGTTGCTTTTCTGTTTTCTTTTTCTCGATTAATATGCCAGCGTAAAGACTTGGTGCTGAGTGAGAAATTAAGAAACTAAATTTATTTCCTAAAGTTAAAGTTAAATTCGTAGCAAAATTTTCAGAAATTTCTAAAAGTTTTAATGCAGTTTCTAATTTATCTGGGTTCTGTTTCCAGTTTGCTACGATGCGTTTTGGTATCATTAGGAAATTGTAACAGAAATTTTAAGTTTTATGCACTTTACATTAAAAAGAATGTGATGTAGAATTAAATTACGACCAAACCAAACGGAGGAAACCAATGGCAAGGGTTGGAAATATGTGGGAATCCCTCTCACATTTCTTTGAAATGGTGGCACGTGGGTTCGGCTGGCGCTCTGCGGCAGATGAAGAAGCCGAAAAACAGGCCAAAGCCGACATAGAGCACATGGTCAACTGGGCAGAAATGCCATAAGTAATCATGGAAAAAGATAACAACTAAAAAGGCGACACCGTCAAGTGCCGCCTTTTATTAATGAGTATTTTTGATATCAGAAACTTAAAAACTAAAAAACTTTTTCCAAAATGGAGTATTTGGAACAGAGATAGTTGAGGTAGAGATAGTTACTTCACCGAACTCGTTCACGCTTCTCTCGCCCACTTCTTTTCTCTCTCCAAATATACTAGCTCGGAACTTGTTTATGAAACCCTTCTCCTCAACAGCTCTAGTGAAAGATGCTGTTTGGGGAGGAAGGATTATTTTCATTTCTCCTGGCTTGATCTTGTCTTTGATGATTTCTTTCAATTTTGTACCAGAAGCCAGTTTTGCATTTAAGGTTTCTATTGTTATGCCAAGCTTGTTGGCAATTGTGGCAGTTTGTGTAGCGTTTAAGGTCGGTCCTTTAAAGTCATTTTTAAAATTGTTTCTCATCTCACCTTTCATGTCCTCCTTTCTGTTCCTCCACTCTTCTCGCATTTCTTGTCTTTCTTGTTTTCGGTCCTCATTTCTAAATTCATCTCTTTCTCTGTTGGGTGGTGGTGGCATGTTGTCTGGACGCTGTTGCGCTGAAAGTAGGCTCGAAGAAGCCAGTACTGCGATTGCCGTAAAAATAAATTTATTTGTTGTTTTCATATTTTACACTCACTTTTTTTGTGAAATGTTAGTTTAAGTGTACTCCTTGTTACGCTAAAAGCAAGGTAAAGCATGTTATAATTTTTATAACTAAATTATGAATAAAATAAAAAGCACTTTTGTAGTTATTTCTGAAATTATCATAAAGCATAAATATATCTTTAGTGTTTTATTGCTAATCCTATTTTGCACTTTAGCATATTTCAGTTTCTATAGAAAAACAGCTGCTGGTTTTGAAGTTTATGAAGTAGTAGCTGGAAATTTGGAGGAGTCTGTTTCTTTGACCGGAACAGTCAAGCCTTCTGCTGAAGCAAACCTCTCTTTTGAGAAAACAGGAGTTTTAAAAAGTTTAAATGTAAAAGTGGGTGACTTGGTAATGCGAGGTCAAACATTGGCGGTTCTGTCTTCGGAAAATGAGTATGCCAGAGTTTTAGAGGCCCAAGCCAATGTTGCCTCTCAAAAGGCTATGTTAGAAGACTTGAGGTCTGGGGCTAAAAAAGAAACTATTGAAATAAAAAAATCTGCAGTAGAAAAAGCAAATTTAGACCTTGCTCAAGCCTATAGGAATGCCGGCGACACAGTAAAAAATATCTCTATTTCTGGGAATACATTTGTCAGAGACAATTTAGCTAATTTATTTACTGGAGATAAAAGTCAAGGTTACAAAATAAACGTAAACAGTTGTGACTCACAAACAGAGTCAAAGATAAATTTGTTGAAAGCAGAGGCGGAAACTGCTTTGTCAGAAATAGAGAAAGTTAGTAGTAACTATTCTAGTCTGGAGTCAGATACAGACATGCAAAAGGCTCAAATGTTTGCCGTTAAAAATACACAAATGAAAAAAATAACAGATTATTTAAACAGCTTGAAAGATCTGTTTTCTTCGGGTTGTTCAATTACCAACTCAAGCTATGACACTACCAGAACAGCCGTAACTACTTCAAGAAATACTTGGTCAACTTTAAATACGGAATTGTCGGCTAAAATAAATTTAATAGATAGTTTAAAAATTGCCAAGTCACAAGCTGAGGAAGATTTACGCTCTGCACAATCTGGAGAAAAATCACAAAAGGTAAAACAACAAGAGGCTCAGGTTTCCGCGGCTGTTGCTCGGCTAGTTTCAGCCAATGCTGATGCAAATAAAAATGTAATGTCCGCTCCGTTTGGAGGAATTGTTACAAATGTTGATTTAAAAATTGGAGAACTGGTAACCCCAGGAGGGAAAACCTTGTCTCTAATCTCGGCTACAAATTTTGAAATAGAGTCCAAGGTTTCAGAGGTAGATGTTTCCAAGCTTTCAAAGGGTGCAACAGCCAAGGTTACATTTGACACATATGGTGACGACTTAAAATTTGACGCTATAGTTTCAAATATTTCTCCTGCTGGCATTATATCTGAGGGTGTTCCAACCTATAAAACAGTTTTCTCATTTCTAAACAAAGATGAAAAAATACGCAGTGGTATGACCGCCAATATAGAAGTGGTAACAAAGATTCATGAAAACATAATTTCAATACCGGCAAAGTATATTTTAAATATTTCTGGAGTAAAAAAAGTGAAAAGTAAGATAAATTTGGAAACAAATAAAATTGTAGAAAAAGAAGTTACAACTGGGGCACGTGGCACAAACGGCGAAGTAGAAATCCTCTCTGGTTTAGAGATTGGAGATGTTCTGGTGTTAGAAAAGTAAAAAAAAGTTTTTAAGTTTGCGTTTGTTATTTGCTTCTGCTATGCTAAAAAAGAATGTGTGTGCAACTTAGTTTGCGGTCTTGGTGAAAGCCAAACTCCTTTCTACCCCCACACACATTCACCAGACGCCTAAAAAAACGGCGTTTTGTTTTTAGAAAATATTTACTTCTGTGTCTATCTCTATGTCATAATTTTCTTTTACTAAACTTTTTGTATGCTCTACAAAACTCAAAAATTCTTTACTGTCTCCATGCCCGAAATTGGTTAGGATGAGAGCATGGTTTTCATACATAGCAAAGTTCCCTACCTTTTTACCTTTTAAATTTAGTTTTTCTAAAATATAGGCAAGAGGTATTTTTACTATTTCTCCCTCACCAAAAACAGGTACCTCTGGCATTTTTATTTGAATAGCTTTTAATTGATTTCTATTAATGAATGGATTTTTAAAGAATGAACCACAATTTGGAACCTCTAAAATGTTTGGAAACTTGCCACTTCTTATATCGATTACCGCGTTTCTTATTTCTGAAGTCGTTAAATTTGCTAACTCACTTTGGCTTTTATTTTTAAAATAGTTGTTTAAATCTTTATAATTTGGCAGCTTAATAGGGGTGTTTACATTTAAACTAAAAGTGACACTTAAAATCAGAAATCTATTTGGGTTTTTTTTGAAAAGAGAATCTCTATATGCAAACTCACATTCTGAACTAGCGATTTTCTTAAAAGTTTTATTTACATTATCATACACTTCTACACTTTCGATAAACTCTGAAACCTCTTTTCCGTAGGCACCAATGTTTTGTACTGGGCTTGCCCCAACTGTGCCTGGGATAGCAGACAAGGCCTCCATGCCGACACCACCCATTTCTAAAAACTTTTTCACAAAAACGTCCCACAAAACTCCGGCCCCAACTTTCATGATGTCAGCTTGGATTTCAATTTCTTGAAAATTAAGTTTTAAAATATTTTGGATTTTATTACTTATAAAAACGCTATTTGTCCCACAACCTAAAACCAAATACTTTAAATCGACCATGTGCACAAACTTTAAAAATTCTTCCAAATCACTTTGGTTAAAGACCTCGTAAAGTGTCACGTTATTTTCATTGGCAACCTGCATTGACGAAAAATTTTGCAATTTTAGATCTTGAGTAATTTTGTACATATTTTACTTTTCTCTTGTTTACAAATATATCATATATGATATATTATGCAATATACACAAAAATATGAATAACAAAGATTTAGCAGATTTTATCAAAAATTTAAGAGAAGAAAGGGGTATGACTCAGGTGGAACTGGCTGAAAGTTTGGGTACATCACAGCCAGCGGTAGCCAGAATGGAAACTGGAGAACAAAACCTGACCAGTGCCAACTTGATGGAAATTTCCAAACTTTTCGGTAGAAGAATCATTAACCCTACGAACTCTATAGATTTTGAAATAACCGGTGGGAAGGAATTAAGTGGTTCTATCAAAACCAATCCTTCTAAAAACGGCGCTATGGGGCTTTTGTGTGCATCTCTTTTAAATGACGGAAAGACTGTTTTACATAACATTCCCCAAATAGAAGAAGTAAAAAGACTTTTGGAAGTTTTCGAAAGTTTAAATATAAAGACAAAATGGTTAGCGAAAAATAGTTTAGAAATACAACCACCTAGAAAATATGATTTTTCTAGTTTAAAAAAAGACTCTGCCGCCAAGATTCGCTCGGCTCTCATGATGATCGGGGCTTTAGTACATAAAACTGACAGGTTTAACCTGCCTCACGCTGGTGGGTGTAAGATGGGAAACAGGACTATCTCCGCGCATAGATACGCCCTGGAAGAGTTGGGAGTAAAGATAAATACTAAAGAAGAGTATTACGAAGTTTTGTCGAGCAAGAATTTTGGTAAAAGTATTTTCTCTGGGGAGATAAACAGAACAAATACCCCGACGAAAAAACTTTTACCAAAACCTCTAAACAATAAGAATTATGAAATAATCTTGTATGAAAGTTCTGATACAGCCGCTGAAAATGCCCTCATTTGTGCAGCGCTTGTCCCAGGTACAACGACTATCCGTTTTGCCCCACCAAACTACCAAGTACAGGATGTGTGTTTCTTTTTAGAAAACTGTGGAGTTAAAGTGGAAGGTATCGGTACTACAACTTTAGTGGTGCATGGGCTAGAAAAAATTGACAAAGACATAGAACACTTTAACAGCGAAGACCCGATAGAAAGTATGATGTTTTTTTCAGCGGCTATTGTCACCGACTCGGAAATGACAGTTACGGCTTGCCCTATCAGGTTTTTAGAGCTAGAACTGTATAAGCTAGAAAAAATGGGTTTAAAGTTTACAAAAAGTAAAGAATACTTTTCTGACAATGGGCGTACGGTTTTGTGTGATGTGACTATTAAAAAATCTAAACTTGTGGCACCTCATGACAAGCTGCATGCTCAGCCTTATCCGGGTATAAACGTAGATAATTTACCTTTCTTTGTGCCCATAGCTGCCAAAGCTAAAGGGCAAACTATGATTTTTGACTGGATGTGGGAAAACCGAGCCATTTATTTTGCAGAGCTAAATAAGCTTGGAGGAAAAGTGACTTTACTAGACCCACACAGAGTAATAGTTGAAGGCCCTACAGATTTAAAAGCCGCTCAAATTGTTTGTCCACCAGCGCTACGTCCAGCAGTGATAATAATGATAGCCATGCTCGGTGCCGAAGGGACTTCCCTTTTAAGAAATGTCTACTCTATAAACAGGGGTTATGAAGAAATTGCGGAAAGGCTAAACTCTATTGGAGCGAAAATAAAAATTATCTCTTAAATATTGCGTGTTATAATTTGTTCATAGTAATTATGAACAACATCAGAGTGGCATTTTTCTTGGCGTGGAGACAAATTGTTAGAGGTAATAAAAAATCTGTTACCATGATAGTTTTAGTCATGGCACTAACCTTTTTAAATTTGGTGGGAGTTTCCGGAATTTTAGTTGGTCTGATAGAAGGTTCAAGTGTTGCCTATAGAGCAAAATTTTTTGGAGATTTGATTGTTAAGCCACTCGAAAGTAAGAAAATCATTCAGGACACATCTGAGATTATAAATATTTTAAAAACTTTGCCAGAAGTTAAAGCTTACTCTGTTCGCTATTCTGCTAACGGAGTCTTGGAGTCAAATTATAGACAACGCGATGCTGGTAAAAGGAGAGAACTAGCTGCTGGAGAAGTCTTTGGTATCAAACCTAGCTCTGAAATAAAAGTTACAGGCTGGGATAAAGACATTATAGAAGGAGATTTTTTGTCAGACTTGGATACCGGTAAAATTGTTGTAGGTAAAAATTTGGTCGGTAAATACGCTATTGCCCCCCAAGATAAAGAAAGAGCTATGGGCAAAGTAGAAATTGGGGACAGAATTTTAGTAAAAATAAATGGTAAAACAAATGAATTCGTGGTTAAGGGAATTTTAAATGGCAAGACTGATGCCTCACGCAAGTCATACATAGTAGACTCAGACATGAAAAAAATGATTGACGGAGATGACACAAGAGCCAATTTGATAAATGTTCGGATTGCTGATATAGGTCAAGAAAATTATGTAAAAAGTGTGTTGGTAAATAATGGTTTTGACATAAACCAGCAAGTGCAAACTTATGCCGAAGCGGAGCCAAGTTTTGTAAAAGATTTGAAAAAAGTTTTTTCCATTTTGGGTACTGTAATCGGTTCTATAGGCTTGATAGTAGCTTTTATCACAATTTTTATTGTAATTTACATTAACGCAATAACCAGAAGAAAGTACATCGGGATTATGAAAGGTATAGGTATAAAGCCAAGTGTAATAGAGCTTTCTTATGTTATGCAATCTATTTTTTATGGGATTACAGGTTCTATAATTGGGGTTTCTACAATTTATTTTCTTTTGATACCTATTTTCGCAGCTTACCCTATAAATTTTCCTTTCTCAGATGGAATAATGGTTGCCCCTTATTATGATACTTTTGTAAAATTTCTTGTTTTAATGTTTGCAACTATTTTAGCTGGTTATTTACCAGCAAGAAGTATTGCAAAACAAAACACCCTAAATGCTATTTTAGGGCGTTAGTTAATTTACATCTGAACAGTTACATTTATCGGTATAAGTTGTTTTCCCTCACTATTTGAGCTATCCGGAAGTAATATTTTAGCGATAAGGTAGTCCTCAGGATTTTTCATTGGATTAAAATGCTGGGTATGCCCAGAGTCAGGTAAGTCTGACTTAAATTCCCAGTTTACTAAAGTATAAACATCTTTGTTTTTATTTACACGACAATGTCCATTTTCAATAAAGTAAGCTAACCTCTTTAAAGTTAAGTGCTGAAGAGAATTTTCTAAATCAGAAATTGTAAGCAAGGCACCTTGGGGAACACTTGGCTCAAAATTGCGGTCAGGAAATTTTTCTATTGTAGTGTTTATTAGAAGATTGTGATATTTGGTAATAATCTTTAGGGCTATTTTTTCTGCAAGCCCTGTGGTCATTTTGACTTTCTCTATTCCCACTATTATCTCTGCGCTGCCTACTGGCCTGTTTTCTATTGTGCTGGTCATATTTCCAATTATTATTTATTTGCCTGTGTCGAATTTTTCTAAATAGTCAGTAATTTGTTTGTTTACCCTTATGAACGTGGCTCTTTTTGAAAACTCTTTCAAAGTTCTAGCGCCGATATAGGTTCCAGTGCTTCGCATTGCCCCAAAAAGGTCTTGTAAATAGTCTTGGATAGAGCCTTTGAGTGGGATAAACGTGTATCGTCCTTCACTAGCTCTGTGGGCATCTTTTTTACCATACAGCTTGCTCATGGCGTGATTACTAGAAGAGCCAAAATACTCTTTGTATTTTTTCCCATCTTTCTCTATTGTTTCACCAGCGCTTTCCTCATACCCAGAAAACATTGAGCCAAACATATTAAAGTCGGCCCCACCACAAAAAGCCTTGGAAACACAACTTGGGTATTGCTGCCCTCCGTCGGCGATTATTAATCCACAGCCTTGTGAGTTAGAAATGCCATGGGCCGCGTCTGCACACTCTATCACCGCCGAAAGTTGTGGGTAGCCAACGCCGGTCATGCGTCTGGTGGTACAAGCACTCCCCGGGCCGATGCCCACTTTTACTATATCTGCCCCAGCTAAAATTATCTCTTCAGTCATTTCATTGGTTACGACATTCCCTGCAATTATCACATGCTTTGGAAATTTCTTGCGTACTATTTTTATAGTTTCCAAAAATCTATTTAAATAGCCATTTGGGACGTCTATACAAATAAAAGTAAAGTTATCCATTAGTTTATTTTTTTGCATCTCACCTAGCTTTGCCAAGTCTTCTTCACGTATACCAATAGTGAAAGCTATATAGTTGGCAATATTTTCCAAATCTTTCTTGCTATTAAATTCTTTAAAATATTTTTGATAATCTTCAATTTCATAATATTTATGGAAAGTGGTTATCATTTTATGTTTAGATAAAATATGGGACATTTCGAAGGTTCCACAAGTTGCCATGTTGGCAGTCATTACGGGTATGCCTGTCCAGACTTTTGGTGAGTGGTAAAATTTAAAGGTTCTTTCCAAGTTTACATCTTTGCGACTTGTCATGGTGCTCCTCTTTGGTCGCAACAAGACGTCAGCATAGTCCAGCTTTACTTCATTATCAATTCGCATATATATTTTTTAAATTAAATTGTAAGAACTTATAAAATAACACAGCTTACTAGTCATACTTTAGGAGTATAACAAGAAAAGTAAATGATACAAATTTGTCAAAAACATATACTTGACAACTTGTAAATAGATGTAGTATAATGTTACTCGACCACTTAACAGCCCTTGGTCCGGGCATTCAGCGGAGAATCAGCATGAAAAATGCTATCAAAAGTGCGAATGGAATTGGACTTCTCCTCACCCTTTCGCTGGGTGGGTACATCCTCTACTATTTTCTCGGAGCTTCGCTCCTGGGAATTAAGCAGATGGATGCCCGGTATTTCGGGGAAACCAACTTTATTTGGTGGTTCGGGTTCTGGGCCCCGATCTATCTCACCATAGCAACCATGTTGGCGGCTATCGCACTGTCCGCCAATTCCGGCGGAACGGCTGGTAGACTTCTGGCGCTCGCAAACGCCGGTTCTACTATTCTCGTTCTCGCCATCTGTGGCATTATCAAACTCAAGTTTGGTGAAATGTTGACCCCGGCGAAAGTCGACCATCTCAACATGCTCACCACTCTGTCCGTCTGCGATACTATCCTTGCATTCGGCATCCCTCAGCTCGTCGCTCTGGGGATGAAAAACGTCAACCTCAACAGTTGATGTAGAGCCAGATAAGGCCACAGAGAACGGTATGATTCCCAGATCATACCGTTTTTTCTTTCAATTTTTTCATAAATAAAAAAAACCTTCTGTGGGGGCGGTATTTGCCCCCACAAAAAGTTGTTCACACGAAGATTTTGAACCCAAAGAACTTCGAGCCGAGCACGCCGGCACAGATCGCCATTAGAGAGAGGTAGATCAAGTCATACCTCCACTCCCAGATGATCGAGCCAGAACGCATGCCGGCAAAGCTGTTGACCTTGGAGCCAGCAGCTTTTTCAGCCTCAGTTCCTTGCAGCACCGCAGCTACGAAGCTCCGCTTCATGATAAAGTCTCCGAAGAGACCCATCATGGAGCCACCTATCAAAATCCATGGTAGGTGTTGGGCGACCAGTTTCAACTCTGGGTGGCCGGAAACGAATCCGACCCCAAAGTTGAAGGTTAGCGCTGTAAACGTGCCGGCAACGGCAAATTTACAGACGCTTAGGCGGGCTCCTGCCCACCACTTTGCTTGGTCGTAAATTCGGGTGATTGCAGAGTCACTCACTTTGATTGCGAGCGCCTGATCAAAAGAAAGTTCCGGTGCCATTAGTTTGCCTTTCTGGTTGGGAACACTGACGGCTGTCAGTAAAAACATAATAACACAGATTTTTACTTTTGTCACGTCTTGTACGCCTTGCACTGATCATCTTACATTTTTATGATATAATTTTTTTAGTAAATATGCAGGCAATAAAAGTTACCAATTTAAAAAAAGAATATAGTGATGGTAAAAATATTACCAAAGTTTTAAAGGGTTTAGATGTCGAGATACAGCGTGGTGAGTTTGTGGCTATCATGGGGCGAAGTGGAGCAGGCAAGTCCACTTTACTTTATCAGCTTGGTCTTTTGGATTCTCCAACTACCGGTGAAATATTTTTAATGGAGAAAAAAGTTTCAAATTTAAATACTAAAGAAAGAAGTCAGTTTAGACTTAATGAACTTGGCTATGTTTTTCAAGACTATGCCCTTTTGCCAGAGCTTACTTCTTTAGAAAATGTTGCCCTCCCTCTACTACAAAAAGGTGAGGGTTTAGAAAGTGCTTATGAACAAGCTAGAAAAGTTTTGGAAAGAGTTGGTATGCAAGGTAAGGAGAAAAATTTACCAAGTGAGCTTTCAGGGGGACAACAACAGCGGGTTTCGGTGGCACGGGCAGTTGCCCACAATCCGCATATTGTTTTTGCTGATGAGCCAACTGCAAATTTGGACTCTTTTTCTGGTTTACAAGTGATAGAATTATTTAAACAATTAAACAAAGAGGGTCAGACTATTGTGATGGTAACCCATGAAGAAGAGTATGGAAAAATGGCTGATAGAATTATTTATTTATCTGACGGAAACATTGTAGCTAGTAATTAATTTAAAATTAACAAAAAAACACATACTAAGTATGTGTTTTTTTATATTTATGTAGTTAACTTTTTAATTTGTTTGTTTTTTTCTTTTGAAGTAGAAAATGCCTCCAAGAATGGCTACAAATTCGGCAACAAAGAAGAAATTGATAGGTGAATATACATTAAACATGTCTATATAATTTATTTTTTGTAAGTAAATGTTTCCTGAAACAGTTTCTACGTCATCTAAAAAGTTATTTTCTTGTTTTATATTGCTATTTAAGAATTGATTCTGCTGTTTTAGATTTGATTGTGCATTAGTTAGATTGGTATTGTAAGCAGCAGTTAGCTTATTAATTTGTACTTTTAGCAAATTAATTTGGGACTGTTTGCTAGTGATTTGTAAATCTTTCTCATACAGAAACTCCTGACTTGGGTTCTGGGCGTTATTTTTTATATATTTTAAGTCAGCTATTTCCCTACTTAAGGTGTTAACTTGTGAGTTTAAAGTCGCTAAATTTTTTACATAATTACTTTTTATTTCTTTCTCATTATTTTCCAAAGTATTTACACCTTCGATCAAATTATTTTGCTGCTCCTCTATGTTTTGTTTTTGGGAAAGTAGATTGACAGAGTTGATATTTTTCTCATATAGCTTTGCATACCCAATTTTGGAAATCTCCTCTTCCAATTTGTAAAAATTACTTTTCTTTACTAAAAATGAAATACTGGCATTGCTGTTTGTATTTATATTATCGCTGTCTATTCTTCCGTCATACTTTTTTACTTTTTCTTTTACACGTTCATAAGTTTCTTCTAACTCAGTAGTTTTTAAAGTCCCTGAGTAGGTAATTTTATTAAACTCTCGTTTGTCTGAAAGTGCTGGTTGACCAGAGTTATGAGGTAAGCTTTGTTCATTATAATATCCCTCACCTCTTATGCCACCAACTTGGGGCAAACTCGGTGCTGTAATTGTTTTAGCTCGGTTTGTATCTACCCCGAAAAGAGCATCACTCAGACCAAAACTCGGTAAAGATTTGGAAGCTAGTAAATATGAACCGCGAGAGTCAGGGGTATTGATAATGGTGTATGCTATGTAATTAATATAAACAAACATAATCCCCAGTAAAATAGTAATAATTTTCTTTTTCATTGGCATCTAAAAAGTGTAACATAAAAAATTTGTCACACTTTTGCATTGAAAGCTGTAATAAGGTAATATAGGCACAACTTATATAAATGATATGAATCTAATAGACCTAAGCGATGAAGAGGTTGTGATACTGGTACAAAATGGTAACAAAGATGTGTACGGCGAAGTTTTAAGTCGTTTTGAGCCTAAAATTACCCGTTACGCCAGACGCTTTTTTAGAGATAAAGAGGACGTGACCGATATGGTCCAAGACGTATTTATAAAAGCCTATATTAACCTACAGAGTTGGAACAAGGAAATGCGTTTCAACCCGTGGATTTATCGCATAGCTCACAATGAATTTGTAAATAAAATTGCTTGGAAGTCTATAAGAAAATTGGTGGATATAGATGCGGAGGAGCTAATACCACTAGCTATTTCGGCGCCAGAAAACGTAATGCGAGATGCCATAAAAAATGACGACAAAAGGGTAATGGAAAAGTATTTGTCAGAACTCGGTGACAAATATAAGACGCCTATTATTATGTTTTATTATGAGGACTTAAGCTATGACGAAATAAGTGATATCTTACAAATACCACCAAATACTGTGGGTGTAAGGATAAAAAGAGGAAAGGACAAACTGAGGGACATAATAAGTAAAGACGGAAAAGTAAAAATAGAATTTAACTAAATAAAATATGTCAGAAAAAAATATACAAAAAAAAATACAAGAAAGTTTCCAGGAAAGTATTTTGAACAAAATACAAAAGCAAGAAATAGTGATGACTTCTAAGAAATACTTCTTCTGGAAATGGGTAACCATGTTTGTAGTTTCACTTTTCTTTTTGGGACTGGCCTTTTACATTTTTGCCTATATTACTTTCTTGTTTGTGGACAATGGTCTAATCTACATGCCACTGTTTACTGTAGCAGGTTTGGTCAATTTTATTGTAGAAATACCATGGACTTTAGTATTTTTAGGTCTCTTGTCAGTCTTTCTTTTTTCAAAGTCGTCCAAGACTTTTTACGGAATATATAGAAAACCATTTCTAACCTTCTTTTTTACAATCTTGATTATAATCATGATTTCCCACATCCTTTTTGTGGAAACTGGAGCCATGAAAATATTGAAGCAAAAGGCTTATGAAAATCACTTACAACTTGTCCCCGATAAATTTTTGCAATTTAGAAACTCTCAAACCGGAAGTTTGATTGTAGGAAAAGTTTATGCAACTTCCTCAGATTCTGTAATATTAATAACCAGAACTGGACTGTTTGTTGAACTCAATGTCGAAAATATCTTAGTCTTAAACAATTTTTTAGTTAGTCAACTCGTAAATGCTTATGTAGAAAGGGTTAATGGGAAGGTGTACTTAAAAAGCGTTGAAATTGTTGAGTAGTTCTGAAAAATATTTCTCAACCTATTTTGTAATAAAAAGCTTTTTGATACGTATTAATAACTGTGAGGAGAAAAAAGTTAGCCTCACTAAAGTACTTGGTGGACATGGTTACCTAAATGTAAGTAGGTGTAAGTTTGTAAAATATTATAAAAATTAATTTAAATTTTAAAAATATGAACATAAATTTTACTGGTGAGTTCTATAAACTTCATGACAAACCCAACGCTGGGCAACAATTTTCTCAAAGATCTCTGTTCTTGCGGGACAAAAAACGGCGGCAAGCCTGAAACAATCATCCAGCATAACAACTGAACTAAAACAAAAAACTAGCGCAAGCTAGTTTTTTGTTTACAAAAGGTTCTTTTTTAGGTCTACTTCTTTTTTCCAATAATTTCATCGACTAAACCATATTTTTTAGCTTCATCTGCACTCATCCAATAGTCTCTGTCTTGGTCTTTTTCTAGTTCAGTGTAAGTCTTGCCACAATTTTTTGCCAAGATCTCAGTTAACTTCTTCTTGAGTCTTAAACCTTCTTTCAAGTCTATCTCCATATCTGTAACTTTCCCCCTCGTCCCAGCACTAGGTTGATGTATCATGACTGTAGCATTGGGTAACAAGAATCTTTTACCTTTTGTACCACTGGAAAGTAGAAATGCCCCCATAGAAGCCTGTAGGCCCATGCCGTAAGTTGCTACGTCACATTTTAAGTGTTGCATTGTGTCGTAAATGGCTAGACCGTCATAAACACTCCCGCCTGGCGAGTTTACATAGATTTTTATTTCTTTTTTTGGATCTTCTGCCTCTAAGAACAATAGTTGGGCTACAATAACAGATGCAGTGTTTTCGTTTACATCAGTACCTAAAAAGATTATTCGTTCTTTTAACAGCCTCGAATATATATCATAAGCCCTTTCTCCGTTTGCGGTTTTTTCTAAAACTGTTGGTATTAACATAGAACTCAAATATATGTTTTTTGTGTTAAAATGTCAAGTAATACTAATGATATATGAAAATGCAGAGATTTTTAGTGGAAAATATTGTAGTTTCAAATAATCAAATCAAATTTGGAGAAAAAGAGCATAAGAACTTGCTAAACCAAATTTTAAATGTGTTCAGAATGAAAGTTGGTCATATTTTTACAGTTTTCGACGGCTCAGGAACAGAGTTTCTTGTTGAAATTACTGAAATTAGCAGAAAGGAGATTGTTTGTGAAATAAAAGAAGAAAAGGTTGGAATGCGGAGAAACAAAAAATTAACTTTGTGCTTTGCTTTAATTAGAAAGGAGAATTTCGAGTTGATTTTACAAAAGTGTACAGAAATCGGGGTTACAAACTTTGTTCCACTTTTGACCGAGAGAACCATAAAAACAGGTTGGAACAAAGAAAGAATGTTGAAAATTGTTTCAGAGGCGGTTGAACAATCTGGTTGGTCCGACATGCCGCAGCTGCAAGACCCAGTAAAACTAGAAACTTACATTTCTCAACAAAAAAAACAAAAGGAAAATTTGGACAATGTTTGTGTTTTGGACTTTGACGGAGTGCAACTTTCTAGTGTAAAACATTTAATTTCTGTAGATACTATTTTTGTAGGCCCTGAGGGTGGCTTCTCCGATAAAGAGAGAAAATTATTCAAAAAAGCAAATATAAAAAACATTTCTCTTGGTTACTCAATTTTGAGGGCTGAAACAGCCTGCATTTCGGCGGCGGCCATTTTTCTTTTATAATTTTTTGTTATACTCTGCTTATGACCCAGGAAATGATTATAGACGGTGTAAAATATTTACCCGAAATTGATAGAACTTTACAAAACTTCGATAAGCATATTTTAGAGGAGGCTGAGTATACAAGAGTGGTTGAGACTCTTGGCATAAGTACAGTATCTCCCGAAAACAGAATTCCTACTTTTTTTGACTTAATGTTAGACACAGAAAAGAATTTATGTACTGTAAGAGATATAGAAATTCCTTTGTCAGAAACTGAAACAAAAATACTTTGGGCCTTCATTAGGGTTTTTCCAGCACCTATGATGGGGGAAAAATTAACAGCTTTTCTAAAGCTTGTTTCTGGAAAAGATGATTTACAAAAGACTAGCTACAAAAAGGAAAGATTGGACAAAAAAGAATCCAATTCCCCTGAGGTAATAATGGGTAATCTTAGTCGTAGGATTTCTGCTGCAACAAATAATGAGTATTCAATAAAGTCTGGAGGTCACAATTGGGGTCATCTTCTTTCAAGAAATACTTCTAACTAAAGTAAAAAACACTATATTATATAGTGTTTTTTACTAAATCATTTTTAATGATTATGTCCTTCGTGTGAACCAAAGAACTCCTTTTCATCTGGTACTTTTCCGTTGCAGATAAACTCTGCCACCAAACTATTTGTCATCTTTTCTTCGCTATAAGCTCTCGCACGCTCTTCTTCCAACTCTTTGTAATGCGCCATCAGATGCGAAACTTCACCTTTCAAGGCTTCCTCACTTACTTTTATATCCTCAGCTTTTGCAATGGCGTGAAGTGCTAGTTGTAAAATAACTTGCTTTCTTGCGTTAATCTTCTCAGACTCCTTCCACTCTGTTAAACTCTTTTTCATGTGTTTCAAATAGTCCTCAAACGACACTCCCATCTGGGTTAAATCGCCAGTTATTTTTTCTTGGATTTTCAACAGTTCGTTTTCGACAAGAGAATTTGGAATTTCAGCTGAAGATTCAGAAATTAGTTTTTCAAATATTTGACCTTTTCTTTTTTCCTCAGCTCTCCATTTTTTCTCGTTTTCGATATTATCTTTGATTCTGGTTTTAAGGTCCTCTATACTTTTGAAGTCACCAACAGACTTTAGGAATTTCTCATCTATTTCTGGCAGCTCCTCCACCTCCTCACCGGCCTCGTTTTTCGTTTTAGTCATACGCATTCTCCTCAGTTCTTCAACAGCATCAGAAATTTCTGTTTCATCTGTTTCCTTGGTTTCATCTAGCTTAAATTCTTTGTGATAAGTTTTGTATTTGCCAAGTTCAATTTTAGGTAGTATGTCTGTAGTGATTTGGTATTGAAAGTCCTCACCTTTGGTAACTTTCAAAATTGCAATTTCAGGCCGGCCTATTGCTTCAATCTTTTCGCCAATTATTACATTTACATAGTTTTCATTTACGCAGATATAGCCCATTTCCTGGCGAATAGGAAACTCGCCGTAGTTCTTAACATAGGCTTCGTAGGGTACTTTTCCGTCACGAAATCCATTTAGTTTGGCTTCGCTAAGAACTTTGGTTTTAGCTTTCTCAAAAAAAGTTTCAAACTCGGTACTCTGTACTGTAACTACAACATTTACTCTACTGTTTTCCAGCTTCTCTATTTTTGCACTGTATTTTATTTTAGTTTGGTTTTTCATATTTTAAATTTATTTCCTCGTCTCTATCTCCACCTTTGGCCACACGTTTTCGTCTTTAATAACTTGATAGTGCTCTCGCTTCTGGAGTTCACCGTACTCTTTTCTCATGTCTTTCATAATCATAAAGTAAACAAGTAGAGCTGAAAAGATAAAGAACAGAGTAAAAACGATAATCAGTATTCTTTTTTCCTTTTTAGAAGAAAGCATGTTTTAATTTGCCTCTACATTCATTTCTGATGTAACCTCTTCACTCGGCTCTTCTTTTTTTAATGCATCCTCTGCCAAAGACACGTCAATTTTCCAGCCAGTTAGTCTAGCTGCTAGTCTGACATTTTGCCCCATTTTACCTATGGCTAGCGAAAACTGATCCTCAGAAACTTTTACTCTGGCCTGTTTTGTTTCTTCTTCAAGCTCGATACTTATTATTTCAGCTGGTGAAAGTGCCTCAGCGATGAAATTCTTTGTGTCTTCATTCCACTCTATGATATCAATTCTCTCACCTTTTAGCTCTTGAGTAATTTGGTTTACACGAACTCCTCTTTGTCCGACACACGCTCCGATAGGGTCAATGTACTGGTCTTTTGCAAAAACAGCAATTTTACTTCTCTTTCCCGGCTCACGAGTTACGGCTTTTATCTCAACTTGTCCACTAGCAATTTCAGGGCATTCTAGTTTAAAAAGTTCTACTAGAAATTTAGGATGCGTTCTGGAAAGCTTTAGAGACAGACCTCTAGCGTTATCGTCAGATGCAAATAAATATGCTTTGATTTTTCCCCCTGGCTTATAGTTTTCACCTTTTATTTGTTCATCCGGAGTTAAAACTGCAGTAGCACGACCAAGGTCGATAAATACATTGCCTTTCTCACTTCTTTGTACTGTGCCTAATAATATTGTACCTTCTTTGCTTCCAAACTCGTCGGATAAAGATTCCTTTTCAGCTTCTCGAAGTTTTTGCATTACAACTTGTTTGGCGGTTTGAGCCGCGATACGCCCAAAGTCATCTTTTGTTTCAAGTGGAAAAGTTATTTCAGAGCCTACGACAGTGTCTCGTTTCATTAGCTTTGCGTCATTTATTAAAATATGTTTTTCTTCGTTGTATTTTGGGCGGTCATCTGAGTCTAGCTTTTCAGCTTCATCCTCTCCTTCTTTTGTTATCCAGCAATTTGTGTCGTCCACTACTAGCTTTGTCTGCACAAAGTCCATGGCCCCAGTTTCCAAATCTAAAACACATTTTATGGTCTGGTCTTTATCTGCGTATTCTTTTTTGTAAGCGGCACCTAAAGAGGCTTCTACCGCTTCCAAAACTTTTGCTTTTGGAATTCGCTTTTCCTTTTCAATAACTTCCAAGGCCATTTTTAAAGCTTTTATATCTATCATAAGTTTGTTTTTTTAATTAAAACTCCGAAACTTTCGTTTCGGGTTACGCTCGCACTTTTAGCACAGTTATTAATACACTTATAATATCATAAACCCAACTTTTGTGCAAAATGAAAACCGAGCCTTGCGACCCGGTTTGTTTTTTTCTGCATGCTTGCCTCTACTTTTTTTGAATCCAGTTCCAGATCTGGTTACCCCAGACTATGAATATGGTCCCGCAGATAAAGCAGACAACTGCACTTACTTGCCAAACCCTGACTTCATTCTGAAAGATCTGAACTTGAGTTCCAGAAATGAGTAGCATCGTGGTGGCGATCAAACCACCAACAGCTAGTACCGTTATGGTCAAAAGGCAAATCAGGACGGCAAACTTTAGCCTATAGCGCATTTCTTGTCGCATGGTTCTCCTTGCTTTCGTCACTTTCGTTGCTGTAGTTGAATATATTAAACCATATTGTACCTACTTTGTATAGTGCACAAAAAAAGACCAAGGGCGTAAAGTACGCCCGAGGTCCTTACTCAGTGAGCAGAGCTAGCCTTGCGGCACTCTGCTTCTGTCCGGTACCGTCCTTCTTTGACGGCGGCGAGGCACTTTTTATGTGCCTCACTAGCCCCAGAGAAAACTGGGGTTCCGACATGGCTGGATGGGTACACCCAGCATGAGGGTTTCATGAACAACGGCATGTATTGGCACGTTGCCCAGTGGCTAAGTGCACTTTCCCGACGGGTCGGTGCACTAGACTGCCCTACAGTTCTTTGAGTTGGTGCTGCCTTTACGACAGCAGGAGTACTTGGCTTCGAAACAGTGACACTAGGCGTTGTGCGCCCTGTGCTGCTGCTGGAGCTCCGGCTTCCGCCAGATGAGCCTCCACGCCCACCGCCACCTCCCCCACCACGCGCTTGCGCGAATGATGTGAAAAGTAGAAGTGAAACGAGAAACGAAACCAAAACCTTATGCGCTTTACGCATGTAGCCTCCATGGGCCCCCTAAAATTCTAGTTTGAAATGCAACTAGCACTAGTGGGTTTCTAGGGAGCTTGCTCCTTAGAGGGCACTAGCAAACCGGTATTGTAAAATACCACTA
>JAYSUJ010000007.1:0-18068 GCA_043719155.1 bacterium
CCCCCTTTTGGTTTGTGCTAGACTTAAATCATATTATGAAAAATATTTTCACAAAAATAGTCATCATTTTCTCATTATCATTTTTATTTTTCTCCCAATCATCTGCACAGTCTATGACGGCAGAAAGTATAACCACCCAACCCGAGTATTGTAGCTATCAAAATGTAGGTACTTCAAGAACAAATATTTTAAAATTTCAAAGACAATTTAGTATATTACCAGTTGGCATATTGGGTCCTGTTACAAAAAAGAGAATTAATCAACTTTGCAGTCAGCAGCAAAATCTTCATGAGTGTTGCGTTGCCTATGCACCAAAATATTGTACATATGCAAAGGTTAATTGCACACAACCATTAGTACCTGTAGAGTCAGGAAATACTCCAAATTGTAAAGTTTGGTATGACGGTTGCAATACCTGCAGTAGAGCCCAAGTAGGTGGCCAACAAATGTGTACCTTGATGGCTTGTGTGCAAGGTGGAAATGATGCATGGTTTGCTGCCAACAAACCCTATTGTAGGGAGTATTTCAGCAATAAAGTAAATACCCGACCTACAATTAAAAGCTTTACCGGTCCAGCAAAGTTAAATTTAAATCAAACAGGTACTTGGAAAATCGATGCTTCCATCTTCAATAATCAACCACTTACATATAACGTAACTTGGGGAGATGAAGTTAACAATGATTTATTTAAAATGAGTGCAGCACCAACATCTATGAATTCAGTAGTTGTGCAAAAGACTACATTCGAACATGCTTATAATAAACCCGGAACTTATATTGTTACTGTCGAAGTAAAATCTCAAGATGGGCAAGTTACAAAGACTACACAAAGTGTAAGCGTCGTACAGAACGTTGTCTACAATAAATGTTTAGATGGAGGCGTTTATCACAATGAAGGAACGCAATTGACTTGTCGAAATACTGGTGGAGGACAGCTAGGACCATGTATAGCTAACGCGTACTTTGTTTGTAGAAACGGAGAGTGGAAAATAGAAGGTGAATATATATTAAATTTAAATGGAGTGTCAGACGTGCAAGTTTCAAACGCCAACACAAGCTGTATAACCCCATGGGGAAACCAAACTGTGTTAACTGGAAATTTTATCACTAGAGATCCGTACTTTACTAACGGTGTTTACAGTAGAGCCTTGGTGAACATGTTTGCAAAATGCCAAGATGAAAAATGGTTGATGTGTGACAATCTAAAAAATAATTGCACAGCAATCTGAAAGCCTCATTTATTATGACTAAATTTAAGGAGAGATATGACAAGCTCAATGACAAACAAAAAGATGCTGTCGATACTATCGACGGACCAGTCCTAGTTTTAGCAGGTCCAGGGTCAGGGAAAACAGAGCTGCTGGCTATTCGTACTGCTAACATTCTACAAAAAACCGATACTTTGCCTTCGTCTATTTTGCTTTTAACTTTTACAGACTCGGCCAGTTTTAATATGCGAGAAAGACTTGTAACTCTAATAGGTGAACAAGCTTATCGTATAGGTATTTATACTTTTCACTCTTTCGCATCTGACATAATAAGTAAGTATCCAGAATATTTTTTTGACGAAGCCAAATTTTTACCAGCAACCGACATCGATCAAATAAATATAGTTCAAAATATTATTAAAGAATTGCCCAGGAAAAACCCACTTTCAAAATTTCATCCAGAAATGGGACATGTATATTTAAAAGATGTAATTTCCAGTATTAAAGATTTAAAAAAAGGTGGCCTGACGCCAGAGCTTTTTTTTGAAAAATTAAAACAAAACAAGATAAATCTACTGGAATTGAATAACGCTTTTAAGACTCTTGAGGAAATTTCTGGCAAAAGAAAGTACTCAGAGTTAATGTCAACTTATATAGCAATATTTAAAAATCTGGAAAATATTTATTCTAAAAATAAAAATTCTTTAGCTAAAGTTTTACTATCAACTTTGGAACTTGCGATAAATAATGCTAGTGAAGAGGAGAAATCTACTCATCTAACTGCTTGGAAAAATGCTTATACAAAAAAAATTGATGGAAAATTTATCTGTAAAGACGCCGAACCTGGCAAACAAGAGAAACTAGAAGCTTTGCTTGGTGTTTATACAATGTATCAAAAAGAGCTAAACAAAAAAGGTGTTTTTGACTTTGAGGACATGATACTTCTAGTGTTAGAAGCTCTTCAGAAATTTGAAAATTTACGTTTTGATTTGCAAGAAAAAATCCAATATGTAATGATAGACGAATTTCAAGATACAAATGACGCTCAGTTTCTTTTGGTAAAAAATATATTAAACAGTCTTGTAAACGAAGGCAGGCCAAACGTACTCGCGGTTGGTGATGATGATCAGGCTATATTTAAGTTTCAAGGGGCAGAACTTAATAATGTCTTTACCTTTAAAAATTCTTTCATTCAAACTAAGGTTATAAACTTAAATAAAAACTACAGATCAAGTCAAGATGTTTTGGATTTTGCAAGAAACATAATTTTAAAAGCAGTAGACAGATTGGAAGTTAGAGATAAAAGTGTTTCAAAAGAAATTATCGCCGCAAATTTAGAAGTAAATAAGGGCAATATAATTAGTAAAAGTTTTAATTCAGAAATTTTTGAATTTGAATACGTAGCAAGGCAAATAAATGATTTACTTAAAACAGGGGTAGAAGCAAATGAAATTGCTGTGATCTGCCGTAAACATGACCAGTTACGCAAGCTAACACTAGTTTTAAATGCAAATAAAATACCTTACTCGTATTCAAAGCAAGAAAATGTTCTAGACAAGAGACATGTTATAGAAATACTTACAATACTAAAATTTCTAAACTCATACACTGAAAGTAGTGATGAAAGTTTGTTGCCCGAAATTTTAACTTATGATTTTTGGCAATTAGAAAGATTGGAAATTTGGAAAATAGCAGAGTTGGTTAAAAAAGGTACAGAAATACTAGGTATAGATGGACTAGAGAAAAAATGGGTAAAGCTTACTTGGCTTGAGGCTATGCAGAAAAGTAGCAACTCCCACATTGTTGATATCTCTAAATTTTTAATCCAACTAATTGTAAAGTCTCGTTCCACTCCTTTAGAATATTTAATTGATGAAATAATAGGTACAACTGAGTTTTTAAAAACAGATAGTGAGTACGAAGATATGGACAATTTTGCTGCTACTCCGATAGGTACGTTCAACTCTCCTTATAAAAAATACTATTTTAATAATGAAAGGTTTGTTCACAATAAACCAGAATATTTAGATTTTCTTTTTTCATTACGAACTTTTATCGGGGCATTACGAGGGTTTCACCAAGGTAAGGTTTTGTACGCAACTAATATTTCTGAGTTTATGGACACTTACACAAATAATAATTTAACTCTTTCAGTTGTCTCACCCTTTGCTACCAGTGAAAATGCGGTTTCACTTTTAACGGCTCATAAAGCAAAGGGGTTAGAGTTTGAGTATGTTTTTTTGCTCTCTGTCGACCAAGGTATTTGGAAAAGAGCTGGCTTTAGTCGTAAGATTTCTTTTCCAACTGACTTACCTCTTTCGGCCGATACTGACAATGACGATGACAAGATAAGACTATTATATGTTGCGGTTACTAGGGCAAAACACACACTTTACATTACCAATCACTCACAAAAATTAGAGTATTTAGTAGAAACCACTACGAAATTGAACGCAAAACCAGACACAAATCAAGATCTAGCCGATGAAACTATAGATAGTCTCCAACTCAAACCACAAAAAATATTTCTCGAAGATGAAAAAATACTTCTTAAAAGACTTTTGGAAAATTATAAAATGCCTGTAACTCATCTTACAAACTTTTTAAATTTTACTAAAGTGGGGCCAGAGAAATTTATAGAACAAAACCTGCTTCGTTTCCCACAAGCTATGTCGGCAAGTGCTGCCTATGGCTCTGCTATGCACGCAGCGGTTGAGTTTGTCTTTATTGTTTTCAAAAAAAATAATAAAATTCCAGAGTTAACTAAAATAATCGATGTGTTTAGAAACAATTTAGAGAGAGCTAGGCTACCAGAAACTGACTTTAAAAAGTTTATGGAAAGTGGGGAAGAGAATTTGAAAATTTATATTGAAAACCTAATACAAAGAAAGATAAATCCTGAAACTAAAGTCGAAGTAAAATTTAATAATGAAGGTGTTAATTTTGATGGAGTGCAAGTAACAGGAAATATAGATAAAATGGAATTTCTAAGCGATGAGATCATTGTTACAGACTTGAAAACTGGAGAAAGTTTGAGTGATTGGGAAGAGGGCAATGAGAAATTTAGTGACTATGAGAAGGTCAAGCTGCACTTTTATCAGTATCAACTGGCTTTCTATGCATTACTTATTGAAAACTCAAAAACTTATAATTTTTATAAAATAAAAGTTGGTAATATTGAATTTTTAGAAGCGAATAACTTTGGTAAAATCATAATTTTGCCTCTTGAAATTACTAGTGAATTAAAAAATAGAGTACAAAAGTTGACTAAAATAGTTTATGAGAAAATACAAAATCTAGATTTCCCAGACACTTCAAGATATTCTCAAAACATAAAAGGTATTTTAGAATTTGAAGAAGATTTAATAAATGGTAAACTTTAGTAATCAAAAATATGCCAGAAATTTTCCCACCAAACTCCTCAACAACAAATATAAATGAAACTCCACCTACGGTAAAACTTGTAAAAGATCCAAAGTATCCTCACATAACTTATCGAGTAGTGCTATCAACCCATAACAATAGAAATACTTTACCCGAATTAGGAAATCCAAAACTTTATTGTATTGAGGAAGTTTCAGCTTCAGTATTTACCCCACATATAGGGCCAGAAACGGCTATTAGACGTAGATTTAACGTTGAAAACCAGCTTACTTCACACCTTAAGGTGGTTCTAGAAAAAAACATACCAATTTACTATGTAGACATGTGGTACCCGATTCAGATCGAGCAAGTATTTACTCGTCGTCGATTTCTCATCAAACTTTTCTTATTTGGTGGAAGTTCATTTGTCACTTCTTTGGAGAGTGTTTTTGCGAGAGTTGCAGGCCACAGTACACAGGTCGTACTTGTGGCAAATCATATTTTCAACAACATAGACTCTCCTTCTGCAGAAGAGCACGGTAGAGGAACTTTGTACTCAAAATTATTTTTGGCTATAGAGAATGCAAAAATATTAACTGTTGACAAGTATGAACACATAAAAGGTATGAGGGACGCCGTTTTGGCTTACAAAATACGTTTGGCAGGAAGAAGTAATTTTAGTAACGACATCAACGCTGCAGAAATAACGTGCCCACTCGGATATATGCATTATGAAGTTGAGAATTTGCTCGCCCTTTCAGATGAGGACCTACTTAAGATTCTAGAGGAAAGATTGCTAAAGTTTGCAAAACAGCTTTTCAAGATAGACAAAACACTTTTAATCCAAGCTCTGGCAACAGTTCCAATTATCCCCAGGGTTACTTCTCTTAGAAAAGATAAGGACCGCTTAATTATAGATACAAATGTTTCAATTGATGAAAATCTTAAGGAGGTAGTTTTGCGAGTTTCAAATAAATGTAATCCTTAAACTAATATGGTAATAGAGAAAAGGCATCAGTCTTTTATAAGAGTTAGTAATACACCTAAAACCATTATCGACAACAGTACTGAAATAAATGCTAGCAACGAAGTGCAGCTACTAAAACTTGCTTTTCAAAAAGCTCATGAGTTTTGGGGGCAGTTTTCAAACGAAGATTTTGATAGTTCTACTTTTGACTTATTCTCAAAATCAACTCTACACATCCTTAATAATCAATCAAAACTAGACAAAGCAGAAAAACAAGTGAACATGTCTTTTGAATCAACAAGAAGTGACTTGTACCAATCAATTTTTTGTATACCTTACCTGAACAGAGTCTATATAAATTTGGATACCTTTGAAAAAATGCTTAAGGATCTAGATTTACCACTCAATTCAACAATGGTCACATTAATTATTTTTCATGAAATGGTCCATATTGTTCAAGGTTCTTTGAATTTAATGGGCTCAAATGGGGCCGGAAATAATTTCAGAGACCCTGTTCGACTTCCAGAACTATTTGGGCTTTCTGAAGATATTGCAGATTACCTAGTAGGAGTATTTTCCTACTATCTAGAACTTATTGGTAAAGCTGAAGATTTGGATGAACTACTTGGGTTGATTATGCATGAAAAAGTCGGTACAAAGTTTGTAAACTTTCCAACAGATATGCCAATTATACTTTTGCTTCGTTCGTTAAAAAGAAGTTTAGGTGGGCATGGAAATTCAGAAATACGAACCACATTTTATAAAAAAGGAAATGCTGATGCTAGAAAATTTGGCGTTAAAAAAGCTACCATGGCGGCAATGTACCTAATGAAAAAAAAGGAAAATGAGGTTATGCTTGCAAAAAAGAAAATATAATTTATACTAAAAACATATGGCAAAAGGAGAACATCGAGACAAAAACAACAAAAAACAAAAAAAACCAAAACAAGTTGTAAAAGCTTAAGATCTTACTTTATGAAAATAAAGTCTGTAACACAGGATTTTTTTAAATTTGCAAAAGAAAACGTAGAACTTTTTATTTTACCTGTTCTTTTTATTATCTTATTTTTAAGTCTTCAATATGGTTGGTCAGCAATAGGTCTGCCAACCCAGGACGAGATGATTGTAAAGGTACAGTCTTTCTTTGCTTTGTATGGCTTATGGATGATCTTTATTTCTAGCTTCTTAGAAGCAATGTTATTTATAGGGTGGTATTTCCCAGGTTCTCTAGTTATTTTCTTGGGAGTTGCTAGTACCACCGGTAACCCGGAAAAAGCGGTGCAGACAGTTTTAGCAGTTTGTGCTGGAATGTTGCTAGGTTATATTTTTAATTACTTATTAGGTAAATTTGGTTGGTACAAAGTTTTAATTAAATTTGGCTTTAAAGATGAGCTGCTAAAAATTGAAAAGCGAGTGCAGGACAAAGGAATGATTGGGGCTTTTTTCTTTTACGTAATGCCAGGCATGGGTTGTTTACTCTCAACAGCATTTGGGGTCTTAAAATTCAATTTTTTTAAATTTCTATCCTTTACGGCTTTAATGGTATTTTTTTGGAATATTCTTTGGGGAGTTCTAGTCTACCATTTTGGTATGTCTGTTTTTAAACTTTTAACCAATGGTGTTTTCGCTTTTCTAGCATTTTCAGCTTACATTTGGTATTTACATAGTCAAGGTAAACTTAAGGAAAAAATGATATAATGGTCGTAAATGACCATGTTTTACAAGACTTTTAAAGATTTAATAAAGGTAGAGACCCAAGAGTCCCTTAAGGGTAAGGTGTTATTTTTACCCACAGATACGATTTATGGTTTTTCATGTTTACAAAACGACGAAGTAGGAAAAAACAAAATTTTGAACTTAAAGCAAATTTACATAGACAAGCCCTTTATCGTGCTTGTATCCTGCGTTGAGGATATAGAAAAACTGGGTCAAAAAGTATCTGAAAGACAAAAATATTTATTCTCCAAAATATGGCCCGGACCAGTCACTATTATCTTTAACGAAAAAGATGCCTACAGGATTCCAGACCACCCAGAGTTACTAAAGTTTATACAGAAATTTGGACCGATCATTTCTACCTCAGCCAATGTGACTGGGGAAATGCAGTCCAACAACACTCTGGGTATACAAAAAACTTTTGGAGATAAGGTGGATATAGTTTTAGACGTTGGCGAGCTAAACAATGAAGCTTCGACAATTATTAAAATAATAAGGTAGACTAGTCTTAAATATGTTTAAAAAAAAACCAGATAAATTCAGTGCGGTGTGGCTTTCACATTCTAGCCTTTCGGACTTTAAAAAATGTCCGCGTCTTTACTATCTGAGAAACGTTTGGAAAAACCCAATGGGAAGGAAAGTAAATATCGTTAGTCAATACATGTCTTTAGGGTCGGCAGTACATCAAGTACTAGAGCCTTTGGCTTTATTAAAATCAGAAGAGAGGTCTGACAAGATAAAATCTGGCGAACTTTTAAATATTTTTGAAAATGTTTGGAAAAAATACTCTGGACTTTTGGGTGGATTTGAAACCAAAGAAGAGGAGGATAATTTTAAGGAGCAAGGAATAGTGATGATAAAAAATGTTTTAGAAAATCCAGGGCCTATAGTCAATAAAACTATAAAATTTTACACTGGTGACTTTATTCCAAATATTTATTTAAGCGAAAAAGATAATATTATTTTATGCGGCTTGGTAGACTGGGTAGAGTACATAGAGAAAACAGACTCACTAAGAGTTTTGGATTTTAAAACTGGCAAAAATGATGAGAAGGAAGATTCACTACAACTACCAATTTATAAAATACTAGTTGATAGCTTACAGAAAAGAAAAGTCCAAGACGGCGCCTATTGGTACCTTGCCAGAGATAAATTTCCTAAGAGTAAAGAACTTTTAGACGAAGATATGGAGGAAGTTAAAAAAGAAATATTAGAGATAGGCTTAGAGATTAAAAAATTAAAAACACCACCAAACGTAGAAGCTAATTTTGTTTGTAAATATAGTGGGTGTAAAAGTTGTTTGGAGTTTGAGTTAGTTAAAAACTACAAAGAAGATACAGATAAGCTAAAATACGTTGGTGTAGGAGAGTATAATCAAGATTTATATTTCCTAAAGAAAGAAAATAAAGTGCATATAAATTTTAAAGAGGAAAATTTTGAGTAGAAAACAGTTTGTTGTGCTAAACTAAAATAACGAATTTTACTCATGAAGAAATATTACGAGCTTATTTTTAGACTCTGGAAATTATTAAAACCATTTCACAGACATTTTTATTTGCAATTTTTCTTGAACTTACTACAGCAAGGAATACAAGTTTACTTGGTTGTTCTTACTGCTCAAAATCTAAACTACATTGTAGAAGGTAATTTTAAAATGTCTGGGACTATTCTGATGATATGGCTATTTTTTCGGTTACTCAAAGTGGTAATAAGTTACATTGCAGATCAAAACGTTATAAAAAATATAGAAAACTCTATACAGCAATATCTTGAGGAATATTCATTTAAAAAAATCTTTAAATTAAATGCCTCACAATATATAGAAGATCACTCTGCAGTTAAAAAACAAGTTATAGACAGGGGAGAGAACGCTGTAGAAAATATAATTTCAACAATAACACTAACCCTGATACCAATTTTTACACAAATTGCTTTTGCCATTATCGCCATTGGTTGGTACTCACCATTATCTGCATCAATATGTTTACTGGTCTTTTTGATCACCTTTGTCTGGACAAACATATTTACAAATTTTCACAGATCTTTTACAAAGAAAAACATGGAAAACTGGGACGAGCAGAGGAAAATACGCTCCGAAGCCTTTCAACACCTATCACTCATTAAGGTATCGGGTACGGAGAGTTTATATTTGTATAAGTATCTTAAAAATAGATTATCACTTATAGATTTTACTATTTTTACTTGGAAAACAGGTAACTTGCACAGTAAAAGAAAAGAGGTTTTTCTGGTGCTCGGTAGAACATTAATTACTTTTATTGTAATAAAACAAGTTGTAGCAGGTTTTCTTAAAATAGGCAGTGTTTATGCCATTTGGTCGTGGATGAATGACTCTTTTAACAGCATGGACTCTGTAACAAAAGCCATGAGGCAAATTCCAATACGCTTTGTAGAGCTTGAAAAATATTTAGACATCATAGACAAAGAGCCAGAGTTTGAGGAAAGTGGCATAAAAAAATTTAAAATGGGCAACATAGTTCTGACCAATGTTAGCTTTAAATACCCAAAAGGTGAGGATAGTGTTTTTGAAAATTTAAACTTAACTATTGAGGAAGGAAAGAAAACTGCCTTCGTTGGCTTTTCCGGGAGTGGCAAGTCAACTATAACCAAATTGTTATTAAGAATTTATGACTGGAGCGAAGGTGATATAAAAATGGTGCATAAAAAAAAATCTGTCGGTCTGCGAGAAATTGATGCGAAAACCTTTAGACAAAAAATAGGCTATGTAGAGCAACATGTGGACCTGTTTGACACCACGATAAGAGAAAATATTTTATTCGGAATAGATGAAAGTCAAATCCCTAAAAAGCAATTAACTTACAAACTCAATCAAGCTATCAAGAAATCTCGTATCGACCAGTTTTTCCACCGACTAGGAGAAAGTGGTTTGGATACCATAATCGGTGAAAGAGGTGTAAAACTTTCTGGTGGTGAGAGACAGAGAATAGGTATCGCTAGGGCCCTGATCAAAGACCCAGAGATTTTAATTTTTGATGAAGCTACTGCAAGCTTGGATACAGAAAATGAAAAGTTCATCCAAGAGGCAATAGACGAAAGCTCTAAGGGACGTACCACCATTATTATCGCCCACCGACTCTCAACCGTACAAAACGCTGACAAAATATTTGTCCTTGATAAGGGCAAGATAGTCGGTGAAGGTACTCATGAAGAATTAAAGACGAATTGCGAAGAATATCAAAGGTTGATACATGCCCAAAATACGTAATTTACAAAAAATATTTTTAGCTTATCTTCTCTCCTCTTTTTCTTTGGTAAATGTTTGTTTGGCTTTACCAACTGAAGAAAAAGTAAAACTACTTTTTACTGGAGATATTTTTCTCGACAGAACCATTGATAAACTAACTCAAGAAGATAATAAGAAAAATAAAAATAATTTTACTTATCCATTTTCTGGTTTAAGTACCTTAAGTAGGGGAAACTATGACGCTTGGATAGGCAACTTAGAATGTCCTGTTACCAAGGAACAGTCAACCCAAAAAGAAAAAAACGTGCATTTGAAATTTTCTTGCAAGTCTGACTATTTACCAGGACTAGCAAAGTATTTTGACATAGTTAGTTTAGCCAACAACCATACTGACAACATGAAAGGCGAGGCAGGACAGTCAGAAACAAGAGAAAATTTAGAGAAAAATAAAATAAAATATTTTGGTGATTTTGACAGTTCAAAGACCCTGGAAATATGTAAGGTTTTTTTTGTAGAAAATAAAATGCAAACTAAAATCCCAATTGCTTTTTGTGGCTTTAATGGAGTGTTCAAGTTGCCCACTGAAAATGAGTTGAAAGTAATCAAAGACTATTCTAAATATTTTATTACAGTAGTTTATCCTCATCAAGGTGAGGAGTATAAATTTACCAACAACAGTTATCAGAAAAAAGTTTACAGACAAATGATAGATACTGGAGCAGACATTATTATCGGCTCACACCCACACGTTATTCAAAATGTAGAAAAATATAAGGGTAAATTTATATTTTATAGTTTGGGCAATTTTATTTTTGACCAACTTTGGATAAAAACCAGAAAACACATGACTCTAGACACAGAGATAGTTTTTGCAAATTATAACCAGGAATACACAGACTTAGCCAAAAAATGTTTAACCTTATCAAATCAAGACTGTTTAGATTTTGCAGGTAAGCTCAAAATTGTAAAACCCGCTTTTGCTCTCAAATTTACACCTATTTTCACCTATTCAAATCTGGATTTTATTACCAAAAAAGAAGCTTTATCTGAAAAAGAATATAACAAAAGGTTGGCTGAAATTGGCTTCACTAAAGCTTCAAAAACACAGTAAAATGTGGTAAAATACATAAAAATGTATGAAGACTATATTATTTTATCAATACTGTCATATTAGCTCTGAAAATGTCAAAATCCTGCGAGAAAGGGAGCTTTCGGTTTGCCAGGTTCTAAACCTCACAGGTCGTATAATAGTGGCTACAGAGGGTATAAATGGAACTCTGGAGGGAGAAGGTAAAGCGATTGAAACATACAAACAACACATCTTATCTGACAAGCATTTTAAAAAGATGAACATCAAAGAATCTGTTTCTGCAGGCGGTAGTTTTCCAAAAATTAAAGTGAAAATAAAGGACGAGATAGTTTCTACAAAATACCCAAAACATATAGACCCCCGCATAAAAACTGGTAGAAAAGTTAACGCCAAAGAGCTAGATAAAATGTTTAAAAAGCAAGAAGAATTTTATGTGATAGACATGCGAAATGACTATGAGATAAAATCTGGTCATTTTAAGAATACAATTAATGCTGACTGGGACATGAAAGCCAGCCGTGACTTACCAAAATTTATCGACCAACTTTCAAAATATAAAGATAAGAAAGTTTTAACTGTTTGCACCGGTGGTATACGCTGTGAAAAAATGTCTGCCTACCTGATAGACCAAGGCTTTAAAGATGTAAACCAGCTACACAACGGTATTCACACCTATATGCAAAAATTCCCTGGTGAAAATTTCAAAGGTACACTTTATACTTTTGACAACAGAATGACTATGGAGTTTGCCACAGAAAAAGGAATTGAGAGGGAAGTTGTTGGCGAGTGTTATGTTTGCAAAACTAAAACTGAAAAATATGGGCACTGTTCTTTTCCTATGTGCCATCAACATCTTTTATTTTGTGAAAACCATCTTGGACTAAAAAACTTTTGTAATGAGAAATGTAAAGCTGACGATGAAGTAATGCGAAGAAGAGTAGAAAATTTTATGTCTTCTAGTTTAGTAGGAGAGCAGTAAAATAATTCATGTTAGCAAATTCTTTAAACAATTTAGTTAGTGCTGAAAAAGAAGAAAAAAGACAACTGGACTCCTTTAACGCTCCTAATGGTTTTTGGACTCAAAGTTTTAAAACATCATCGATATTCTCAACACTATTCAAAGAACATCACATTGGATACCTTCAGTTTTCAGTCAGAAAGACAACTGGCATTTATTTTCTAGAAGACGAGCACGGGAAACAGTTGTTTGAAATGTCGGAGGAAATCGCAAAGTATATTATTGTTGGCATAGTTGCTGAAAATTCTTACAGAAAAAAATTTGGTAACAAAAAGGTTCCACCATTTACGAGCGAGACATTTAGTAAAAACTTAACCCACAGATTGTACGAGCTTTTTAATTGCCATAAAACATTGGCTGCAATCTTGGGAATTACAATACAACACGATGAGTTTTACAATGGCTGGCGAGTTAATGGATTAAACAGAATAGCTTTCCGAAAAGAAGATTACATCAATTTTTCATCCTTTTCCGAATCCCTAACAAGTGAAATAGTTATGGGTAAAAATGAACTCCCAATAGTTTGTAGAATTTTTGCCGACAATTATATTCAAGATTCCCCACTTCATAGTTTTATAATTTTAGGAAGAACAAATGAAGGTAGATTTATTTGTTTTGAAAAATTTGGTGTCACTGCTATGCCTGCCAGACTAGTTGATCTGGAGGAAATCTACAGTACTTATTCAAAGCGTTTTTTTGGATGTAAAAGTTACAAAGATACACTACTAGAGATAGGGGATTTGAATATAAAAAACTAGTTTTGCTAAGCTGAAATTTTTTTTAAAAATATATGTAATACAAGATACAGTTCGTAGCATAATGAAATGCGTGGGAACAATGGGCTTCTCAAGATTTTGGATCACTACCAAACCAACTGTCTAACCCTTTCATAATTGAAATATTTTATACTTTGCTCTGTATTATTATTTGTAACCGTAAAAAGTTGACATCAAGAAGCAGCGAGAGAATGGCTCGTAGACCTGCTAGCAACCAAGAAGAAATTCTCAGGTGCTAACTCCAACCAAAAAAGTATAAAAACTTTTTTAGGAAAGATAAAAACATAAAATGTATTTGTCTTTCCTCTTATTAAGAGGAATTTTTTAATTAGAAAATAAATATGATAAAAACAGCCGAATTTGTAAGTCCAAGACATCCAGATAAGATATGTGATTTTATAGCAGATAGTATTTTAGATGGATTCTTAAAAGTTGACAAAGACAGTAGAGTAGCGGTAGAGGTTATGGGTGGGCATAATTTAATCACTATAAATGGTGAGGTGACATCTAAAGAAAACATTGACGTAGAAGATATAGTAAAAAAAATAGCTGGTCAAGATTATAGAGTAATAATAAATATCGTCAAGCAAAGTCCAGAAATAGCCAATGGTGTGGACACCGGTGGAGCGGGAGATCAAGGGATTATGTGTGGCTATGCGACCTCTGAAACAGACGAATTAATGCCGCTCGAATATATTCTTACCCGAAGTTTATGTCAATATGTTTTTGAGAAATTTCCATTTGACGGAAAAACTCAAATTACAATAAACGATGGAAAAATATTGACAGCGGTAATTAGTTTCCAAAATGTTAAAAAAGAAGACCTAATTATATTAACCAAAGAGTGGTATCAAAAAACTTATGCTCAAATTTTGGGAGAACAAGAATTTGAGATTTTGGCCAACATGGCAGGCGACTGGAACTTAGGAGGGTTTGATGCTGACACAGGGTTGTCAGGTAGAAAATTAATTGTAGATAACTATGGTCCACAAATTTGCATAGGTGGCGGATCTTTTTCCGGAAAAGATTATACAAAAGTAGATAGATCTGGTGCCTACATTGCTAGAAAAATTGCAGTGGATTTACTTAAACAAAAAAGTGCAAAAGAAGTAAGTGTAAAACTGGCTTATGCAATAGGGAAGAGAGAACCCGTTATGAATATTGCAATTGTTGATGGTGTTGAAATTTCACTAAATGGTTTAGATCTAAGTCCAGCAGCTATTCGTAAAACCTTAAAATTAAATGAAGTAAAATTTTCGCAGACTTGTGTGTGGGGGCATTTTGGGAACAATTTTATCTGGGACAAGTAAAAATTACTAATCATAAAATACCGACAATAAACTTGTCGGTGTTTTTTGGATTATTAGATGGGTGGGGTTTTTATTGCTTACATGTCGCACAATATATCTTTTGCGACATGTATGCTTGGGGGAATTAGACCTGCTCGCTTATTATCCCTAGAAATGGCAATGGCAAGCCGTAGATATAGTCGTCCATTCTATCTCTCCTTTCCTTGTCTACTCCTCGTACCCTTAGCGACTCACTGCTACTCACTAAGCTCAAACTTTCAAAACCATGTTTATGTCTTATATTTTCCAGAACTTGGCTCAGTTTGTTTTCTTCGTTCAAATGCTTTGCATTATCTCCAAACAAGTCATCGGGTATATTATCAGCTTTTTCTAAACCCAGTAGGTGTACACCGGTTTTTTTATATAGCCCAGGTAAGGTTCTTTCAAATTTATCGAACGTTTGTTCGATAAATTTTAACAACTGAGTACTGGACTGCGTGTAAAATGGCATCTCAAAACTTTCACCCAAAGTTTTGAACTCAGAACCTTTGGCTCTAGTTATAAAAAAAGAAAAATGTTTAGTGTAGAGTTTTTTAGATCGTAGTTCCCCACAGGCTACTTCTACATTTCTAGAAAGTTCAGAAAAAATAAATTTTTTAACACTACTTTTTTTAATAAAACTTCTGGTGGACTGTAAACTTTTCTGATGAGGATTTTCAGATCCTACTTTAAAAATAATTTCTCCAGAAAGCTCTCTTTGAGTTTCTGCTGTTGGTTTGCAAAATTCACTTTTTAAAACTCCTTGTCCATTACAAATGGAATAAGTATAAGCATCAAAAATTTTGATATTATTTATTTTCTCTGCAGTTTTTGCACCTATACCCCAAATATCACCAACCTTTGTGTCTTTTAAAGCTTTGTCAATTTCTTCTTTATTTAAAAGTAAACACAAACCATCTGGCTTGTTTTTCTTGCTGGCAACTTTTGCTAAAGTTTTATTTATAGACACCCCAAAAGAATAAGTAACTCCTAACTTACTTTGAACTATTCGTTTTAAATTTAAAACTTTTTCATAAACTTCATTTTCCTTACAGTTAATAATAGCAAAGCATTCGTCTATACTGTAAGTTTCAAATTTGTCAGTATGTTCTAACAATATTTTTGCTAAATTTTTTGAATAGAAATTATAAAGCTCAAAATGAGACGATAAGATAGGAACAGTTGGGAAATCTTGCTTGATTTTAAAAATTGGGTCTCCCCTTTTTATACCTATTTTTTTGGCAGGGTAGGTGAGAGCCGTAACTATTCCCCTCTCCTGCCCTACCACCACGGCCTTGCCCCATAGCTCTGGCTTGCGTACTACCTCGCAGCTAGCAAAAAAAGCGTCTCCGTCTATATGCAGGACCCAATCTCTAGGCATGGTATTTACGAACTATAGACATAACTACAGCCGAGATCTCTAAGCTTTGTTTTGGAAAAATAGTTTTAAATTTACTGTTGGCAGGCACCAAGCTAATGCCATTTTTATCTTTATGATAATACTTTAAAGTCCAGCCAGAGTCGATATTTGCTAGGACTATGTCATTGTTTTTAGGCTCACGACCTCGCTCCACTATCACAAAGTCTCCGTCCATGATGCCAGCGTCTATCATGCTTTCACCTTTTACCTTCAACATAAAAGTAGCTGTCTTGTCCCCTATTAGCCAATCATCTAAAGTAATGGTTTCCATATCTTCTGCATCTACAAAACTAGGAAAACCCGCCTCTACCAAGCCCAGCAGTCGCAGGCTATATAAGATCTTAGTTGTTTTTTTTGGTTTAAAATTCTGACTTTTAAATTTGTCCAAAACTGGCAACAATCTACCGTTTTCATCTTTATCTAAAAAATCTAAACTGACTAGAGTCTCTACTATTCTAGAAACAGTATCTTTAGAATTTACAGCAAAGATATTTGTAAGCTCTTGAAAGCTGGGCATGCGATGATGTTTGTCGTAAAAATCGTAGATCTGGGAACTGTATTTTTTATAATCTCTTTGTATAACTTTTCTTGGCATAATTATATACTTTTTAGTATATCGAACAAATGTTCGAATAGCAAGCTTTGTACAAACTTATTTCGTTAAGCTTATTTTAGCGTAATTTTCCTCTACACTACCGCCTACTTTTTTACCCGGGTTAAAAATATAAAGAGGGTCAAAGAAATTTTTAACTTGGATAAAAATATCTAACATTTCTTTTGTAAACATATAATGCAGATATGGAGTACGAACCAAACCGTCATTATGCTCGGCGGAGATGCTCCCCCTATTTTTCTCCACTAATGCAAAAACTTCTTCATTGCACTTTTTTATGGTCTCTACTTCATCCCATGAATTTAGTTTCATAAGTGGAATAATGTGAAAATTGCCATTACCAGCGTGACCTGCAATAGTATAAGTAAATTCATATTTGTCTAAAATGAGCTGCATTGCTGGGATAAACTCTTTCATACTTTTTATAGGAACTATAATATCCTCCACAAAAGGCGCCGTCCGAAAACCTTTTAACTTGCTACGCAACAAGTTGAAGCTCTCACGTCTAAACAGCCAATATTTTTGTAGCTCAAATTGGTTTTTAGTAACTCTGCTTTTATATGGAAACCGTTGTACATGTTCATGGGCTTGTTTGGCCTTAAAGTCAGTCTCTGCTTGAGTTGTGCCTGTAAACTCGGCCATAAGAATTAGTTTTGGGATACCACCAGTAATGGCCATCCAAAACTCTGGCATAAAGCTAGTGCCGAGCTGCCAAATGGAACCTTTCATTTTCCAAATAATTTGTGGTAAAAACTTCATAGCAATTTTAAAAGTGTGGTCGTCAAAAGTCTCTACTGCCTCCGGTTTATATTTTAAAATTTCCTCTACCAGTTCTACCAAATTTTCCAAGTTGGGCATCAAAACAGTCAACATTTGTGAAAACTGTTTCTTTTCGGTTAGTCTAAGTTTTACAGAAGTAATAATCCCCAGCGTACCTTGCGAACCACAGAAAAGTTTACACAGGTCAACTGTTTCATTTTCAAAATCTACAACGTCCCACAAATTGTAGCCACTAGAGTTTTTAGAAACTTTTGGCTTAGCGTTTTCTATTTCTTTTTTATTACCTTTAATAAGATTAATTATCTCAGTATAAATATTTTTCAAATTTTCGCTTTCACATTTTTCCAACTCTTGAAAACTTATTTTCTTAAAATTAAAAATCTCACCGTCGTCCATCACCATCTCCACCTCTTCTAACCAATCCTTGGTTTGTCCATACAAAAGAGTTTTCTCGCCAGCACTGTTGTTAGCGACAATACCACCAACACAACATAAATCCTTAGAGGCTGGGTAACTTGGAAACATTAAATTTTTTGTATTTAAAATTTTTTCCAAATCTCGAAAAT
>JAYSUJ010000008.1:0-17796 GCA_043719155.1 bacterium
TTTTGGGATAAATCCCAAAAACCCCTTATTTTATAACCACCACAAAAATTAAACTTCTAAAAAACCCTTATAATATAAGCTTTTCTTGAAACGAGCCAAAGTCATTTTTAGGTGACAATTGAGAGTGACAGTACTAATTTTTTGTGGTATTATGTTAAAGCCTTGTCCACCCTGGACTTGGTCCAATCATGGAGCTACCAATGACCCAAAAGGTTGTTAATATCAGCTTTGCTGGTAAGTCCCGGGGACTGGCGGACATTCTTCTGCAAGGAAGACTCCCCCAACTCCTCGAGCCAATCCTACTGGAAGCCGGTCACACCGGCAACTTTTCCATCACTCCCTTGACCCCAACTCGTGGCACTACGTTCACGAAAGGTCAACTGAAATTTCACCGACATCAGCCGCGTGGAGTCGTTGGAAATTTCCATCCTCCCGCTCAAGGAAGTGAAGGAAATATCCAATTCCTACTCAGTACACCGAGTGGGTTCAGCTCTGAGGAATTCTTGACTCATCTCAAGGATGCCCAGAAGGAAGTTGAAGTGAAAAAAACAGTAGAGAAAGCAAAGGCTAACACCATGCAAACCATGAACGGCACTACCCACACGCAGCCCCAAGTCGAGTCTACCTCCGTCTTTCAAGACGAAGATAAATTCGGACTTGTTATTGCCGCATTGCGTTCCAAAGCCAAAGAGCAGGGCTCGGAATTCTTGCTGGTGAAAACCGCTGTGACCGTGGTAAAAGCCGCCATTTCTTGCACCGACCTCGAGGCCTACCAGGCCCTGAGCGAGCTGTGCGATGGCGAATTGCTCGTCAAAAAAGGCAAAGGGCCGACTACCAGCTACTCGGTTATCTCTGACAACCCCCACAAGGGTGGAGGAGAAGTCGCCGACAATTTGCTGGCAGCCATGTCCAACATGCCCGCTATCTTGACGAAAGTCAAGGAGGCTAGAGTCCGAGTTGATAAAGCTAAAAAGGAACGGACTTCCGACCTGGCAACTATTCAAAGCTGCCAAGCACGGATCCAAACCCTCGAAGCTAAAGTTCGCGGACTCGATGCTGACATCGCTGTTGACGAGGCCTTCCTGGCCTTGGATAGCACGACCCAAGCCGAGCGTGTGGCCGAGTTGCTGGTAAAGTTCAACCCGCAACAATGACAGATTGGGGTGGTGACACTAAACACGTCGCCTCCCCATTTTTTTTATTTGCTTTTATTTAGACCAAAAATCTTCCCAAGCTTTTACCCATTTTGCTTCATCATTTTTATGTAAACCGGCTTGTACTAAAAATTTAAAATAATCTTCATCAAAACCAAGTTTTTGCAAAAGCATTTCTTTAACCACAATTATTTTCGCTAGTATTATAGTTCTGTCTTTTGTTTGCAAATCTTTTTCAGGGTGAAGGCTAAAATCGTCCTGTGGTGAAGTACATATTTCATAAATAGTAGCAAAGTCTTCTCTCCAAGTTTTGGTGCCATAGGCATCCATAAATCCAACCGGCTTGGCAACCGTCGGCTTACCTTTACTATCTAAAATCGGGTTGTCATTTTCAGGTGTATATTTAGGCTCGAAAACAAACTTAGGATCTTGCTCATTTAATACATCATTAACTTTTTTTATCCACATTGCTTCGTCTAAACCAAAATCTAACATGTGCCCAGTTTCATGATGTAAGGTTCTAGGTCTTTCCCTACCTCCTATTTGGAGATAGATACGCTTATCCCAAGTTGCAAAACCTCCAATCTGTCTTTTTACATTATCTTTTTTTTCATGCTCTACCACTTGCCCAAGACATATCAAATCTACATAATTGTTCAAGTTTGGTGTTAAGGTGTTCGGTGGATAGATTAAAAGGTCTAAATAAATTTTTTTAACACTTTCTGCAAACTGTTTTGGGTTGGCGCCCTGTACATGATATTTATCACCTCCTTCAGCTATAACAGTGATTTTGTCAAAAAGCACTTCCACATTTATGCCAAATCTGTCCTTTATCTTTTGACCATAAAGTTCTGCTTGCTCTATAGACCTTATCAAATCTTCCAAGGCTCGTTTTTCAAAATCTGAAGAAGCTGGAATCTGTGCTAAAACTTTTTCTTTTTGCATTCCAATAAAAGCTAAAAAAGAAACCACAGCCACACCTGCGAAATCCTGAAGCACTTTCCTTCTGTCAGGATCAAAAGGAATTTCTTTAAAAGAAAAAATGCCAGTTAAGATATCAGACACCCTTTTAGACAATTTAGATACCACCGCTCCTCTTTCTATAAGCATAATTTAAGCCCCGTGGCACTTTTTAAACTTCTTTCCTGACCCACATGGGCAAGTCTCGTTTCGACCAGTAAAATCCCCTTGACCCCCTTTAGATAAAGGGGGAAGATTTTGCTCTTGCGAAGTATTTT
The DNA here is from genome assembly GCA_043719155.1 of bacterium. Taxonomy (GTDB): domain Bacteria; phylum Patescibacteriota; class Minisyncoccia; order Phycocordibacterales; family UBA5272; genus JBBQKQ01. The sequence goes on from JAYSUJ010000008.1 coordinate 2,393, forward strand.
GCACCCCTTCACGAAAGTTTTTAATTCCTTCCTTTAAAGAGTACAACAAATAGTTAGAGATAGAAGTTTGAATATTGTGTTCCATTTCTTTAAAAAGTCTGAGACTTTCTCTTTTATACTCTACCAGTGGGTCATGTTGACCATAACCTCGCAGTGACACTGAGCTTCGCAGATGTTCCATAGTATCTAAATGGGCCATCCAATGTATATCCAGAGCTTGTAAAATAGTCATTTTAACCCCATTTAAAAACTCTTCTCTTCCAATAAAGTTTTCTAATTCTGTTCGCATCAAACCTATTTCTGGTTTTATAGCTTCGGCATGCATGACATAATTTTCTATCAACTCTGTTTCATTGCTTAAAACTTTTTTACGTTTTGAATAAATAGAAAAACGCTGAGTATTTAAAACTGCGTCATATTGTAAAACTTGTTTTCGCATATCAAAATAAAAACCTTCAATTTTATTTTGAGACTGCTCTATTATCCTGTTTACCATTTTAGCCTCTATCGGCATGTCTTCTGGCACTGCCAATTTAGTCATCATACTTTTCATACTGTCACCACCAAAACGCTTCATTATTTCATCATCAAGTGACACAAAAAACATAGTTTCGCCGTTGTCACCTTGTCTACCCGACCGACCACGAAGCTGATTATCTATACGCCTAGCCTCATGACGCTCGGTCCCAATTACAAACAAACCGCCTAAGTTTCGTATTTTTTCAGCCTCTTCTTTAGTTGTTGGAGCCCCACCAAGCTTTATATCTACCCCACGTCCTGCCATGTTGGTAGCTATGACCACACTTCCTTTTTTACCCGCCTGAGAAATTATCTCACCTTCTCGTTCGTGGTTTTTTGCGTTTAACATTTCGTATCTCACCCCACCACGGTCAAAATACTTTGCCATTCTTTCATTTTTTTCAATACTGGTTGTACCTATCAAAACCGGCTGTCCTTTTTTTTGCAGTTCTTTCACCTTTTCAACAATTGCGTTCCATTTGGCATTTTCAGATTGATACACCACATCGTTATGGTCTATTCTTTTTATTTCTTTATTGGTTGGGATATTTACCACTTGCAAGTCATAAACTTTTGCAAACTCTTCACGACTTGTGTCGGCGGTACCGGTCATCCCAGCCAGTCTTTCATACATTCTAAAATAGTTTTGATAGGTAATACTGGCCACAGTCTTACTTTCTTTTTGAATTTTAACATTTTCTTTGGCCTCTACAGATTGATGCAGACCTTCACTCCACCTTGTTCCGGGTTTTAGTCTACCGGTAAATTCATCTACAATAATTATCTCGTCATCTTTGACCACATAGTCTTTGTCTAAAGTATAAATAGCTTTGGCTCGAACCGCATTTAAAAGATGATGCACCAACTTGGCATTTTCAGCCCCAAATAGATTTTGTAAATTTAAAACACTTTCAGCCTTGTTTATTCCTGCTGTTGTCAGGGTTACTTGTTTTTCTTTTTCGTCTATCTCAAAATCAACTCCTTTAGACATTTGCTCTGCCACACTTTTAAAAGTTTTATAAATCTGTTCGTCTTCACCAGCACTAGAAGAAATAATAAGTGGTGTCCGACTTTCGTCTATTAAAATACTATCTACCTCGTCCACAATAGCAGCAAACAAATCCCTTTGGGCAACTTCTTCTTTAGTATAGACCAAATTATCTCTTAAATAATCAAAACCAAATTCGCTATTTGTACCATAGGTAATGTCACAATTGTAAGCTTCTTTTCTATTACATTTTTCTAAAAAGTCATAAATTATTTTAAAACTCCCCACCTCATCTTGCAGTTTTTCGTCTTCGGCTTTTTTATCTGCTTTTATATTTGTATTGTATTTAAAACTTTCATCACGACCAATTATCCCTACGCTTAGTCCTAAGTATTCATAAACTTGTCCCATCCAAACCGCATCCCGACGTGCCAAATAGTCGTTTACGGTTACCACATGTACACCCTTACCAGCAAGTGCCAAAAGAAAAGTGGGTAGTGTGGCCACCAGAGTTTTACCCTCACCAGTACGCATTTCGGCAATACCTTTATTAAATAAAACTTGCCCACCAATAAGCTGCACGTCGTGATGTCTTTCGTTTAAAGTTCTTTTAGCCGACTCTCTTACAAGAGCAAAAACTTCAACCAAAATTCCCTCCAACTTCGCCAGAAGCAACTTGTTGAGCTCAGATTGTTCTGTTCCCCTCCTGCCTGAGGAGGGGCTAGGGGTGGTGGGAGTCTGCCCTTCAACTTTTTTTAATTCACTTTTAAAGTATAAAACTCTGTCTCGCATTTCTTGTTGAGTTAAATTTACAATGTCCACCTCTTTGGCATTGATTTTTTCTACCACTTTTCGATATTTTTTCACCACCCTACCACTTTCTGTACCAAAAATAAGTTCTATGTATTTTCTCATATTATTTACCTTTTGTTTATTTTAAATTAGTATAATTTTTGCTTTTTTTAATTATTTGACTTTTTTTTCATCATTTGCTATATTTAAATAACAAATGGGGAAACCCGGTCGCAAGAGCCCTTTACAGGGCTTTTGTCGATTTTACTTACCACGCTCTACGGGATTATACATTAAAATCTCCACAATAACACTTTTAATTTCTGCCAATAAAGTGGCACTGATACTTCCCATTTCGCCACCAAATCTTTTTGTGTCTACAGTTCGTAATTGAGACAACAGTAGAGACCTTTCATAACTGTCAAAATTTATATTAAAGTAATACTTATTGTTTGGTTTTAATTTACTAGAAAGTGGCAGAGCCCAGCAGAGATTATTATTAAATTTTTTAATAACTAAAACAGGCCGTCTAAAGTCACCACCTTTACCATTTTCTTCGTCTCCTATATTTTGCCCAAGAGTGCACCAATATATTTCACCTTCTCTAATTTGTATATTCCTTATTTTGTCATTTACTAACAACTTTTTAGATATCCAATGAAGATAGATTTGAATATTTCCTAAAATAGAATTTTCCATGTATTTACCTTAATTTAGTTTAACCCATACTATCACAATTATCTGTTTTTTATGTCTTGACACAAAGCTTGAAAGCTTGTCTTAAAAATGTTAAAATGTTTCTCTAGTCTAGAGAGCACTAAAGTTAGCAACCCAGTTGGAGAAACTCAAAATGCCGACACTTAAAGACATTGGCTTTGCCATAATTCAAGCTATCCTCATGACAATAGTTATGTCCACCCTAAACAAATGGTTACTGGGCAGACCTACGAACCAATCTGACATTATCTGGATCGTTGGTGTAACCTTCGGGACGATAATGGGCCGAGCATCGGTCCGCTGGTGAAGTCTTTGCAAGCAAAGTGAAGGGGCGAGAAAATCTCGCCCTTTTTTTATTTAATTTTTTCAAAAAAAAACGGCCAAGCATTGCTGCTGGCCGCCTCCACAAAAAGGTAAAGCGATGTCACTTGAAGAGCTGCACAATGTCAGACCCCCACATGACAGCAACTAGGGCTGCCATGAGGATGAGTCCGATCTGCACAGCCGGGTGGCCAAGTACGAACATGGTTTTGTCTCCCGTTCTTATTGGACGCCTACCAAGGCGTCGGCAAAGAAGTAGGCCAACCATGCGGCGGCGGTCACGACACCGACCACCTCCAGAGAGATGTCAGATTCAACGATGTCTTCAAGGATGTCGTCGAAGGACTTAAACATGAAATTCCCTTTCCTGTTTCTCAAGTTTCCGCTTTTTTTGCGGTTTTTTTATTATAACACGTTTTCTAACCTTCGTAAAGACTCTACTTTACCTACTATTTCCATAATAGTAAATGGGTCTGGGGACTTTTCTTTTAATGACATAACCATCCGCAGTGGGTGTAGCACTTGCCCGCGTCCAACTGCTGCTGACCAGTCCCAAATAGCGCTTTTTAAATTTTCAGTAGTCCAGTCTGCATCGGCAATATTTTCTATTTTTTCCTTTACTAATTTTAAATTTTCTTTTGCTTGCGCTAGAGTTTGTACACTCTCTTTATTTTTAAAACATATTAGATTCATATCAAAAGATTTAAAATCTTGGTCATAAAGATATTTAAAAAACATATTTACTTCGCCCGCCCTATATGCCGTCGGCACCTCACTAGCTTTTGAAACTCTGTCTCTCAAAACTTTTAAGAATACTTTTTTATTTGTTTCTAAATTGGCATTTATTAAATCTCTTTCTTCTTGAGAGAAGTTTTTTAAACAAGCTTCCACAAAGTCATTTTCAGATAACTTATTTAAATAAAATTTGTTGATGTGATCTAGTTTTAAAATATCAAACTGAGCCGGTGAAACCTGACATTTTTCAAATGAAAATTCTTGGATCAGCTCGCCCATAGTAAAAAACTCTTTATCCCCACCTGGGTTCCAGCCTAAAAGGGCTAAATAATTCACAAGTGTTTCTTTCAAATATCCTAAGTCTAAATACATCTGTAGAGATGTATTACCGTTTCTTTTAGAAAGTTTTTTCTTATCACTTCCTACGATTGTTGGCAGATGCGCGTAGAGAGGGATTTTAACTTCTGGTTCCTCTCCTTTGTAAGGAGAGGCTAGGTGAGGTAGAGCCTGTATCGCCTCTATAATCATAATTTGTCTAGGTGTAGAAGTAATATGGTCGTCACCACGAATCACATGAGTTACACCCATCAGCCAATCGTCTACAACAACCGTAAAATGATAGATTGGGTCAGTTTTTGAGCGAGCAATGATAATATCTGCTGCATTGTCTCCAGTAAAATTTCCAGCTTCGTCACGCTCTTTAAAAGTATGGGTATTAATTTTTATCTCTCCTTTCACCAAGTCTTTCCAAACAATTTCTCTTTCTAAGTTTTTTAGTCTGACAATTTTTCCAGTTTTCTGAGCATTTTCTACATCTTCATAAGCCAGACCAGCGTCTATCAAAAGATTTAAATATTTTACATAAATCTCAGTTCTGTCTGACTGTCGCACAGGCTCTTCATCCCAAGAAAGACCCAAATCTTTTAAAGCGTCCAACATTGGTTGTTCATACTCCTTTTTACTTCTTTCTTTGTCAGTGTCTTCAAAACGAAAAACTATTTTCCCATTATTTTTCTTAGCAAATAAATAGTTAAACAAAAGAGTTCGCACATTCCCTATGTGTATTTGCCCTGTGGGTGATGGGGGAAATCGCACTACATTTTTTTTATCTAGGTTTGTCATATTGTTTTTTTATTTATTATACCAAATTTTTACACCAAAATTTTGCAGTTCTTCGGCTACCCTCCTAAGTGGTAATCCCATAGCACTATAAAAATCTCCATCTATTTTTTCTATTAGCAACGGCACCCAGATCTTGCAAAGCGTATGACCCAGCCCTATCTAACGGCTCACCAGTATTTACATAGTCTTCTACCAGTTTATCATCCAACTCTAGCATTTTTACTTTAGTGATATCAAAAAAAGTTTTCATTTTTTTTGTTTCAGTATCTATCATAGCTACACCAGTAATAATTTCGTGATTTTGTCCGCTTAACATTTTTAACATATCTGTTGCTTTTTCTTTCGTAAAAGGTTTCCCTAATTTATTATCTTTAAAAACAATAAAGGTGTCTGCGGAAATTATAATTGAATTTATATATTTATCAGCTACTGAGTTGACTTTTCCTTCTGCCAAATGCATTACTAAATCTTTAGGTGACATATCTAAACTCATGTCTTCTTCGTAATTAACAGTTGCAACCTCAAAAGGTATTTTCAATTTTTCCATTATTTCTTTTCTGCGAGGCGAGGTTGAGGCCAAAATTATTCTTTTCATAAACAAATGATATCAAAAAAGTAGTCAATTAGAAAGCCCGAACCGTTGCCGGTTCGGGCTACCTCCTAACATTAAACAAAGGCTACGGTCATACATGCCAAGAAAAGCACAAGAAGAAAGGCGAGCAAGGCTGTCCAAGCTCTAGCTTGAACCTTGTCTTCCTTTAGCTCTGGCAATAGTTCCGTAAACATTACTGAGTTCCTTTTATTGTTGAAGGTTTATACATTATACACAACTTGCTTTTAAACACAAGAGAGAAAAAGTAAAAATACTGTATACTTTTAATAAATAAATTTAAAGATTATGGAAGAAAAAATGTTGCGTGAGTTGCTAGCTATCACCAGAGAGAACAATGAGATTTTACATGGTTTAAATACTCAGCGTCGTTGGGCAAACTTTTTCTGGATTTTCAAGTGGTTTATTATTCTGGCCCTAGCCTATTCTGCATATTTGGCTTCACGACCATACATTGATCAAGCTCAGGCTACCTATACCCAAGCTCAAGAAGCTTTGGGCAGTATTAACAACTTGAGCAATCAGGCCAAGCAGATACAAAATGTAGATCAGAAAACTTTTACCGACTTTATTACTAAAACCATCAAAAGTAAAATCGGACAATAATTTTGTTATTAAAATAATTGTGTTATAATAGTTTTTGTATAAATTGCTGGAATAGCTCAGTTGGTAGAGCGCTTCCCTGAAGAGGAATAGGTCCCCAGTTCGAGCCTGGGTTCCAGCACACTTGTCTTAATTTTAAAGTTTTTTTTACCAGTTTAAATAGTCGTAGATACTTGTTTTCCTAGGAGGATAGTAGTAGGTGTCATAGTTACTATAGGTATTGTAACTACCGTACCCGTTATAGTTGCCATAGCTTGTTGTTGGTAAAATATAGTTACCATATACGTCATAATATCCTGTGCTAGGATAGTTTGGATTGTAAACACTCGGTGTATAAACTGGCTGATAGGCCTGAGATTGTTGAGTACAAGTTTGGGTGGTCGGGATAGATACTCCGTTGCACATATAGTATTGCACTGGCGCGGCTACAGGCGTGTATTTAGGTGTTTGGTTTTTAGTATTTTCTACAACCTTATCCAAAAGTTCACCTAGCTGTGATGTAGTAATGCCGGAATTATTTTGGTTTGTATTTACCACTTCAACAGGCACAACTTTAGTTATCTTGATAACCAATTCATTTGAAGAGCCATCATTAAAATTCTTTTTCAAATCTTGAACTTTTTCTGCTTCTATTTGTACATCCATTTCTTTTGAGTCTGAGGCTGCTAAAATGTAGATCAAATAGCTACTCCCATTCATCTTTCGTACACTTTGTACATTTCCCCCATCTACACTGATAGCAGAGGCAGGTAACTTCAAAATATTTTCGGTAAAATTTGCCCTAACTTTTACACTTTTTCCCTCCTCCACTGTACGAGAAGTAGTTGTCAAACTTACAGAAAGAGCAGAAGTAAAATTGACAAACAGCAAGGTGGTTAACATTAGTGAGAATATTTTTTTACTTTTCATATTTTAATTTGATTTTTTATATTGTAAAATTTTTAATATTGTACAAATCATCATCTTCTGTCTCCAAATCTTTCTTGATCTCTTTATCACTGCGATCGTCTTCAAGATTTTGCTGAACTTCTTCTGCTGCCACACTCAGAATCGTTGTGGTCTGCACTTGAGGAGGAGGGGTGATAGTACCCATAGCAGTTTTTAGTTTCTCTGCCAACTTTCCTTTTTGAGTTTCCGAAATATTGGCTTTTTCTATTTGCGCGGCAATAAGCTCTAGGTCATCATAGGAAAAGAAATCTATTTTTATAACCCCACCCACATCTCGCTTTTCCACATGCACTCTGGTCCCCAACTTTTCACCCAAAGAGTTTTCAATTTCTAAAATATTTGGATCTTTTATGTATTGTTGTTTTCGCACCTTATCTTGAGCTACTTTTCTACCTAAACTCTCTGCCTCTCGCACTGTCATCTTGCGTATCATCATTTCTCTAAATAAAGTCATTTGTTCTTCTGGCTTGTCTGTCAACATCAAAAGTGGTCTAGTATGACCTTCGGAGATTTTACCAGCCCCAAGAGCGTCTTGTATCTCTTTGGGTAATTGTAAAAGTCGAATGGAGTTGGTTACATACACGCGCGACTTGCCCATTTTTTTGCCAATCTCTTCATGCTTTAAGGCAAACTCTTTTTGAAGTCGGTCCAGAGCCACCGCCCTATCTATCGGGTTTAAATCTTCTCTTTGTAAATTTTCTATCAAGGCCAACTCGGCTCTGGTGTTGTTGTCGTCTCCTACACGGATAATGGCCGGTATTTGTTTTAGACCTGCAAGCTTGGTAGCACGCAACCTTCTTTCACCGGCTATTAACTCATACATGGTCACGAAACCACCCTCAGCTTTATCTTCTTCTTTTCTGGAAACTGTCACTGGCTGCAACAAACCGTATTGACGGATAGAGTCTGCCAACTCTAGCAGTGCAGCTTGGTCAAACTCACGGCGAGGTTGATATGGGTTTGGTAAAATCTTGTCTACGTCAATAAAGAAAACGGCATTTTGTAATATTACATTTTTAGGTACTTCTACTGTCATAATGTAAAAGTCTAACACATATAAATTTTAAATTAATGAGCTAGCTGTATAACCACATAGATAAATACCATACCCAAGATTGTCATAAAAGTAGTTAGCTTGGTCGGGTGACTGTGGTACGACTCTGGGATAAGGTCTGAGGCGCTCATATAGAAAAAGAAACCACAAAATATAGCCAAAATAAGTCCCAATACGTTTTGGGTAACTGTAAAAAATAAAGTAGAAATAATACCTAAAATTGGGGCGACCGAATCCATAATTAAAAACTTCATTGTTTTACTTGAATATTTATTTGTCTTATCTGAAATCGCTGACACTGTATTTATACCATCTGAAAAATCATGTGCCAAAACAGCAATCGCAACTAAAATACCCAAGCTGCTCGAAACTTGAAAAGCGAAACCAATACCCACCCCATCTAAAAAACTATGAAAAATAAGACTACTTGCTCGCAACTCGCCACGGTGGTTGTGCCCTATATGATTTTCATGTGTATGCCCATGTGTGTCGTCACACATTTCTTTCACCTTACTACTACTTGTAAATAGTCTGTCGAGAACAAGATAAAAAATAAAACCAACAGCAATGAGAGTAGTAACAATCTGTAAATCCCCATTAAACATTTCAATACTTTCAGGCAACAAATCGAAAAAAGCCAAGCCCAAAACCACTCCTGCAGAAAATGATGTTGTTAGATGTGACTTGTCACGAAAACGCATTGAAAATAAGCCACCTAAAAATGTAACTACGCCGGCCCCGAGGGCAAATAAAATCAAGGTTGTTGTCATATTTTTTATTTCTTTTTACATCCGTTACAAATCCCATAAATTTCAAATGAAAAACCTGACATCTCTCGAAACTTTTTTGCTTTCTTGAAAAGCTTTTTAGCCATGTCTGCCCCACCAAAGTCTGGCAACTCTTCTATGTGTTCACAATATCTACACACAATGTGTGAGTGTGGGTCAGAGGCCAGCTCATAATGTGCATGTCCATGACAAAAATACTTTTCCAAAACAATGTCCTTTTGTACCATACTTTTTAAGTTTCTATAAACTGTCGCCAAGTCACATGAACTTTTTTTATTAACACGTGTGTGTATCTCCTCTACGGTTAGCGGTTTGTCGGCAAACTCTAAAACTTCTAAAATAATATTTCTGGGTCCAGTTTTGCGAAAGCCGTCAGAAAAGAGTAGGTCTTTATTTTCTTGCATATGCTAATATTATACACAGTGTTTAATTTTTTGCAAATGCAAATCTATCGCAAAATTCATTTAACAAAAGTTTATTTTTACCTACGACCACTACCCCAATTTTATCAACTTTACCCCCCCAAATTTCGTCTTTCATCTGCTCTGGAGTCATTTCTACATGCATTAAAATAGCATTTTTTAAATAAAAACCCTTAACCCTAACCACTTCAAAATTTTTCATACTTTGAAATATTTTTTGTTTATCAAAATTGTTTAGCTCTTTAGATTGCAAAATTTGTACAAAATTTTGCCCATGGTATTTTGAATCATTTACCTTTAAACTCCATTCTCTAAAAGTTTTAATTTTATTTTCCAAAAGTTTTTTTATCCAGTCTGCACTATCCTCAAAATCTTTCACTAAAAACTTTACATCAGGAAACTCTACTTTAATAAATTCATCTAACTTTTGATGTTGGGACATTTTTTGCATAGCGTCATACTTGGTTACAACCACAAAGTCTGACACTTCTAAGTCAAAAGAGTTTGTACGCTCTACACCCAATGCGTCTACCAAAAATACGCAAGCTTTTATATCATAAAGCTCTGCGAGTTCTTGATCTTTTAATAAATTACTCAAAAGTTGATTCATGCTCGTCACCCCAGAGCTTTCAATAACCACATTTTCATACTTTTGAACCGGGTTTTTGGCCAAATTTTTCAAAAGTTCTACCAGTTCTTTTGGATCTGCACAGCAAACACACTCACCACTCATTACTTTTATTTGTTTTGGGTCAAGATGCAAACACAAATTGTCTATACCTAAGTTTGCTATTTCATTTTCTATAATAAAAAAGTTGCCCAAAGAATTGGATTTAATTAGCTGGTTTATGAGTGTAGTTTTTCCACTTCCCAAGTCCCCGTTTACAAATATAAGATTAAGCTTTACCACGTAATATTTTTATTCACTTTTGCAACCAACATTTTAATAAAATCCCCACTTTCTTGGATTGTAAAAACTTGTAATTTTAAAGACTTTGCAAGTACTTCTAAATCTGCTATCGTTTTGGCAATGTCAGACTCTTTCGAATAATCTGCAATTTCTTTCTCTAACTCGTAGTAAAAAATGTCTGGCACGGCCTCAACCAGTGACCAGTGTCCACCAAGATGGTCATAAACTTTTTTCTTTCTGTGCATCCATTGGCCTTTTTTAGAACCAAAAAAACTCACAAACTCTTTGGCGGCGTCCAAACTAATTTTCCCCATCGGGTACGCCTTTTCACTGCGGGCAACGTTGCCTTCACTTTTTTTGTGCTTTACCATAATTTCTGTGTCCCCATTAGTTTGGCGAATCCGAATATCTACCACTCTTTTGGTTGGATCTGGGTCATAATTTGGAGTATCCTGCAAAATTATCATTTCTCTATCTTGAGTTTCCAGCAAATTTCCTTTTTCTGAAAAAACCTGATTGAGTTCCTCAAATTTTTCCTTGGTTAGTGCACCTCTTATTTCTACTTCTATCATATTTTTTATTATAGCATAACTTATAACAACATGAGTATAAATATTTTTATTGACATTTGTAAAAAATAGTTATAGAATAAAAACGTTACAGCTTGTTACAGCCGACAACAAAAGGGACTAACACAATGACGACAATTTACGTTTTGCTGATGACAATCTGCGCCGGCAGCAGCTGCAACACTATTGTTGCAGAGTTTGCCAACAGAGAAGCTTGCGAAGCTGCACTTTCAGCGCACGCAAGAGTACTTCAAGCCAAACACTACCAGCCCCCCATGGGAACTTGCTCACCAAAGTACAAGCCATAAAAAGTTTGGACTTTGGACAGCAAAAAGTGCATGTGCACCCAAATAATGGGACGCATGCACTTTTTTATCTTTTTATAAACTTACTTTTATTCAGCTAAGCCGTCCAAATTCACATCGTATAACATTGCCTCAGAGATGTGGCGATAGCTCATCACGTCTTCTTTTGCTAGCCACAAATCAATCTCTTTCTCTGCTGTGTCAGCCCCATCTGCTGGGTCAGTACAGTGGATAAGGTTTCGCATGCCTCGGGACCCATCAACGTCACAAATAAAGTAAGAGTCAAGGGCAAAGTCCCCACGAATAGTCCCTGTATCGGCCATGGTCGGCTCTGTACCACCCACCAGTCTTTTAACCACAGCTTGGGCTTGGTTACCCTCTAAAACAAGAGAAACTACCGGTGAGGCACACATATAGTGCACCATGGCTCTGATAATATCTTTTCCGTACTCTATTGCTTCTTTTTCAATTGGCATACCGAGCTTAGTTTTATTATCTACTATTCCTTGTCCTTTTCTTGTGTACCAAGCATCGTCTTTGTTATAATGTTTCCAAAGTTTTTCTTCTGGTACATTGTGCATTTTCATGGCTACAATTTTAAGACCAATCCTTTCAAATCTTTGGATAATTTCGCCCACCAAGCCTCGTTGTACAGCGTCAGGTTTTAATATTACAAAAGTTTTTTCTTTTTTTGGATGCATATAAAGTATGTTATTTTACAAAGCTATTCTACCACAACTTTAGTAATTAACACATCTTCTATCGGTCTGTCAGATTGACCAACCTTTACGGCTGCAATTGCATCTACAGTTTCGATGCCGGCTATCACATAACCAAAAATAGTGTAGTTTGGTGGTAAAGCCATATCTTTGTGCATAATGAAAAATTGGGAACCATTGGTGTTTGGACCAGAGTTAGCCATGGCCAACACACCTCTTTTGTAGCCAGTTTTATAAGTTGCAGGGTCAGTTATTTCATCCTCAAATTTATACCCTGGGCCGCCTGTACCCCAAGCATTTACCTTTTTTAAATCTTTAGACTGTGGATCTCCGGCTTGTATCATAAACCCTGCTATTACTCTATGAAAACGAACACCGTCGTAGAAACCTGCAGCTACTAATTTTTCAAAATTTGCCACAGTCTTTGGGGCTATTTTTGGATTTAGTTGCAAAGTAATAGTTCCTTTACTCGTCGTCATTATTATTTTATTTTGCATAATTTTTTTATTTTCTATTATTTCTTGTTTCGTGTCTTTTTTAATTTCTGAGTTAGTTGCATTTTCAGCCACGACGTCTGCTATTTTAGCAGGTGTTTCTGTTTTAGTCACTTCCTCAGCAGGTTTGGTCGCAGGAGATGAAGTACTAAACCACAATACAGCAAGTGCCACAACTATAAATAATCCTATAATGTAATTTGTATAATTTTGCATGTAAATAATTATAACATATACTAAACTTATGTCGAAAAAAGTTCCAGTTATTTTCTTTTTATTTATTTATTTTTTATTTTTTTCCAAAACTCAAGCAGCTGTCAATCTTTTAGATTTTCCGTTTAAAATTTTTTTTAGTGACAAAGAAATTCAGTTTTTAAGAAAGCAAGATGACACAGTCATTTTAAAATTGGTCAGGTTTGCAAATTTAATCTATAAAACACCAACTAGTACCGTAGGTACAACCACGTCTTCAAACAAAAACCAAATAAATACAAACTCACTTTCCAGCCTTTTGAACCCTACCCAAAAGCCAAACTCACAAAACCCAAATAGACCTCCTGACCACACAGGTGCCTCTGGTTTAAACGACGGTGACCCAAGCAGTAACCCCAATTTTAACCCAAATAACGCCCCACAAAACGGACCCACTGTTTCACCTCTAACTAGAGATACTGCTACAGACTTTAGCCAGCTACCACCAGCACCAGCTGGGTCTTGTCCAAACTTTGGAGTAAGTGGAAATATGGGAAATATTATAAGTAAAATAAAATTTGATACCAATTGTTTATGTATCGCGTTTGGTGGGCAATTAAAAGTGGTCAGTGGGCATAGACCTGGTGACCCACGAAACCATGGGCAAGGCTTGGCAATTGACATTGCTGAAAATAATTTTCGCGACCGAACTAAAGACTCTATGTTGGTTATAGCTTTGATTGCCCTACAATACAATATCGGCTCTTATCACCCTGGCTTTGGTTCATTTCATGCTGACCGAGAAAACTCTGGTAAATGGAAAACCTGGAGCGGTGTAGCAGGTACGGACTATGGTGGTATTCATTCCAGAAACTATTATCAAATGATTCAAGATGCCTTAAACTTGATAGGCACACCGGCCGTTAGCTCTGCCCAGTTTAGAGGAACTTATGGCAGCCCTGCCCAAACCCAAATGGCAGGAAAAGCAAGAGACTATATCCAAGCAAATGGCAATGAGGCTTTAAAAAAATGCTTAGCTGCTAACTAAAAATCTTAACCAAAATTTATAAAATTTCCAGACTCGTATTTTTTAACACTTCTGTTGAAAAAACAAATAGACCCGAGAAGCCAAATTGAAATCATGAAAAAGGAAAAAACCAAAGCTTCAAATGAATAATTTTTCATAGTCTCTACTGGAAATACACCTATCAAAAGTGATGGGATAATAAATAGAAAGAAAACTCTTAAGGCCCCTTTTACTGCCCCACCGTAAAACATGGCCGGCATCATTACTAGCTCCACAAAACTACTCACTATCGGTCTAGCATCGTTAAAATAAAATGAGAAACTAGAAGTAAAGACCGCAAATGCATAATAAAAACTTGCAGAGAGAAGGGTAAAATAAATTGCTAAAAATAATGAGAACCAACTAAAACCAGTAAAGTAAAACCAAAGTGCAATACAAATAATACCAAAGACTGCGTCACCCATTGCCGACAAAGTTATTTTATGTGTCGAAACTCTTAAAAGTATGTTTTTGGGACTCAGTAGATATTGGTCAAAGTTTCCCTTTACTACAATTTCTGGAAGAGAGCGTACCCCACCGAGAAAAGAGTAGCAAATACCAAATCCTAGAGTATTAAAACCCAACAAGAGAAAGGCGTCCATGGGTTGCCAGCCGCCCATACCTGGTGCCAATGTTCCAAAGCTGTACCATAGAACCAAAAAAGCTATGTCGTTTAAAGCCATGACAATAACAGTAATGATAAAACTTATGCGGTTTTCAGCTGAGGATTCCAAATATTTTTGTACCGAGTAAATGGCAAATTTAATTTCTTTTTTCATATTTTTTTAATAATTAACCACCATTTACATCCAGTCTACTTTTGACTTTTTTGAGAAGTAAGCTTAAAAGTAAACCAAAAAAAATTATCCAAAAAAATTGTAGTGACCAGTAAAATATATAATTACTGGACCAAGAAGTGTAGACAGTTGAAGTTATAAATTGTGAGGCCCCAAATGGAGTCCAGATGGCTAGTTTTTTTAAAATTTCTGGGAAAAAGGCGACAGGCAAATAAGCTCCTCCCAAAATCATTACAAACTTATCTATAATCCAAGAAAGTGGTGAAATGTCTTCTATCCAAAACGATAACAGCCCCAAACAAATGTACATGCAAAAAGAAAGCACAAAGCAGAAAAAGAAAGTAAGCAAGAAAGAAAGCAAAAAGAAACCACTTAAGATACTGTCTGGTACACCTAAAACTAAAAACATAAACAATAAACCAAAAACAGTGTGCAGGAAAAAAATATGTAGCCTCCTGCCTACATAACTTCCAAGTAAATATCCCAAGAAAGACAACGGCTTTCCAAAGTAGTTTTGTATCTCTCCGGTTTGGACCATGCTTTGCATATATCTACCTATATGCCTAGGATTTATATTCATAAACATAAAGTAAAAAAACATACTCCAAGCAATGACTAGGTAACTTTCCCCTTTTACATTAGGCTTGCTCCTTTTTAACAAAATGTTAGACTGTAGTAATGTTTAAAACAGAAAAATTAGTTAACGATCCTAGAGCCATCAAAGCCCTAACAG
>JAYSUJ010000009.1:0-17263 GCA_043719155.1 bacterium
TTAGTGCTGGTCTTTGGAACTATCATCTGGATTTTGCAAATTAAATTGAAAACGGAATTTGGGAGTGGTTTTTAAATTCTTAAAAGGGAGCGGGTCTAATATGAAAAAAACTTTCTTTGATGAAATTACCAGATTAGATACAAAACTTTTCAAAATGGACAGCAGACTTGAACACCTAGATCTTAAACTCAGTAAAGTGTAAAATAACAAAAAACCCATATTTTATATGGGTTTTTTGTTATTTTACTTTTGATTGTTTTTTTATTTACTTACCTTACTTAATCTAAGCGCTTCCGCTTTTAATATCTTATCCATCTTTTCCACACATTTTATAAATTGTTTTTCTTTCCACCCTCTCGTGGTTTCAGCAGCTGAGCCGAGTCTTAACCCAGAAGGGTCAAATGGGCTACGCTTTTCTCCTGGAACTGTATTTTTATTTACCACAATTCCATTGGCTTCTAAAACTGTTGCGGCTTGCTCCCCTGTTAGACCCTTTCCATCCATCCATACATCTACCAAGAGTAAATGTGAATCTGTGCCCCCACTGACAACTTTGTAACCTAACTTTTGAAAAGTCTTGGCCATAATTTGTGCATTTTTCACAACTTGCTTTGCATAGTTTTTAAACTTTGGGTCTAGAGCTTCGCCTAATGCCACAGCGATGCCTGCAATATTATTCATGTGTGGTCCACCTTGAAGACCTGGAAACACGGCTTTGTCTATTTTTTCCCCCAGTTTTCTGTCATCTATTTTACTAAAAATCATGGCTCCACGCGGCCCACGCAAGGTTTTATGAGTTGTGGTAGTTACAATATCAGCAAATGGAAAAGGACTTGGGTAAGCTTTTCCAGCAATCAGTCCTGCAACGTGAGACATATCCACCAGCAAATACGCCCCCACTTTGTCTGCAATTTCTCTGAATCTTTTCCAATCTACCTTTCTTGGGTAAGCTGTAAAACCAGCCACGATTATTTGTGGTTTATTTTCTGTAGCAATTCTCTCCACCTCGTCATAGTTTATTGCCTCAGTAATTGGGTCTACTCCAAACTGTATAGCTGTGAAATATTTACCAGAAAAAGAAACTTTATGCCCGTGGGTGAGGTGCCCACCTGCAGTAAGAGCCATACCCATTATTTTATCTTGTGGATTTAGAAGTGCAAAATACACAGCTGTGTTCATAGGTGAACCCGACAATGCTTGAACATTTACTGACCAATCTGTTTTTTTCAAACCAAACACTTTTAAAGCTCTCTCTTGAGCTAAAAGCTCTATTTTGTCAGCATTCTCTTGACCTTTATAGTATCTACGTCCCGGATAGCCTTCACTATATTTGTTGCCCAGTTTGCTGCCAACTGCCACGTCCACATCTTTAGAAACATAATTTTCACTGGCTATTAGCGTTATAGACTTTTTTTGCCTTTCCTCCTCTGCTTTTAAAATTTTCTCAACTACTTTATCTTTCATGTTATTTTTCATTTTATATTATTTTATGATTAGTTTTGTACGAAACGCAAAACTTTTAATTTGTATAATTATGAACACGCGACAAAGTGTAGCAAAATTTTTATTCTTTAATCAATATTTACAAAAATGAAAAAGATTTATTTAAGCTGCTTGCAAGCTTGCTTAAAAACATGTTTTTTGTATACTTTATTTAAAGAACATTTATGAGTCCAGATGACAGAGAGCAATTGTTTAGTTTTTTAAAAGAAAGAGACGAGATAAATCACGAGCGCTTTATGACTGGCATGGAAATACAACTTGCAGAAGTAAAAGGGGTGATGCATGACGAAATTAGTAGATTGGAAAATAAAATAGACTCAAGTGTTGAGAGGTTGGACAATAAGATAGACAAAGTAGAAGCTAAGGTTGACTCTTTGACCACTGAAGTAAAGTTCATAAAAAAATATTTGAAAGACAATTTAGAGCCAAGAGTCACCGAAGTTGAGGACAAAGTTGAAAGTATTTACTACAAAAAATAAAACGCGTGGGTATGGAAAGAAGAATTTTGGGTATAGACCCCGGCTATGACAGATGTGGGGTGGCTATTGTCGAAGGAAAAATGCAAAGCCCAAAATTAGTTTTCTCATGTTGCATTGAAACTGACAGAAAACTCCCCTTTCACGAAAGAATTCTTTTTATTTTTAAATGTTTAAGCGACATTATAGAGGAGCACAAGCCTACTGACTGTTCTATTGAAGATTTGTTTTTTACTAACAATCAAAAAACTGCTATAAAAGTAGCCGAGGCTAGAGGCGTTTGTTTGCTTGCTGCCGCCTACTTTAAACTGCGAATTGGTGAGTACACCCCACTACAAGTCAAAACCTATTTAACAAGTTATGGTCGGTCTGACAAAAAACAAGTTTATTTTGTTGTAGAGAAAATTTTAAAACTAGACTTTTCTGGAAAAACAAAAGAAAGTTTAGACACAAAAAAAGAATGGGCCAAAAAACAAGACGATGAAATAGACGCCATCGCCATTGCCCTGACGCACCTTTTTGTTTCAAAGTAATAAAGCTTAAACAAACTCACTTTTTTTGATTTTGTCTATCAGTCTTTCTCCCGCTAGTCTTAAAGTATATTTTCCAAGAGATATTTCGTACTGAGTTATATGGGGTTTTACTTCCTTTGTGTAATTTATCTTCTTTTCATCCAAAATTTTTAAAATTTCTTCTATAGCATTTTGATTTTTATTTTTAGGAAAAACTTCAATGTGATCAAAAGTTTCAAGTTGAGAGTTGTCTGGTTTTTGGTCTGAAAGCTCTAAGTATCCTATTTCCCCTGCCACTGTTTTTATATTTTGTTTGAATAGTACCAAGGCAATACGCCTTTTGGAAATTATAGCTTGGTAAAAGTTTTTAGCCTCCCACTCAAAAACTTTTCGCCACACCTCAAAACTTGCGTTGCTTTCACATTTAAAACAAATGTGATCCACTACAACAACTTCTTGTAAATTATTTTCTATAATAAACTTATTAAAAAACTCAACCAGTTCCGTACTTTGCTCATAAAAATTTTCTATATCTTTCATATTTTACTTGCAAGTTTTTTGATACATCTGTGCAGCTCCCCAAAGTACATTGTTACTTTCAGCATTTATTTCTGCCAAATTTATCCATTTTGCATCATCTACCCCGTGGTCAGTGTTTATAATTTCCTGATTTTTACTTTTTAAATCCAAGAAAAAACAAATGTCATAATGAAAATGAGCCGCCTCATTTTTACTTTTATTTTCTTTGATTGGGTGTAAGTCCAAATGTATTGGTATTTTCCCAAATAAACCCTCTCTCTTCACCACCTCCAAGCCTGTTTCTTCTTTTACCTCTCTAATTGCCGCTTCAAAAAGACTTTCATCTGGTGGGTCAACGTGCCCCCCAGGTTGGGTATATTTTTGAAAGGTTTTGTGCCAAAGCACCAAAACCTTTTGCACACCTTCAACTTCTTTTAACACAAAAGCCGAGACAGTTACATGACCATTAAAGTTTTTTCTATCTACCCAATCCTCGTTTTTACTAAAAAAATCAAGGTATTTTTGCGCTAAATCTTCTTTGGGAAACTGTTTTTTAAAAGCATTTACAGTGTCTAAAATATTTTGTTTTATCTCTTTTTTCATAATAGAAAGTTTAGCACACAAATAATTTAGTTTTTAAAACCAGAAAAGTTTGCAAAAGTTAGCTAATTATGGTAAAAAGGTGGTTAGAAATTTACAAATAAAGCAATGGTAAAAAAACATACAATTAGGAAGGAAACAAACATAGACGGTGCTACCGGGGACATCAACATTGTTGAGGAGCATGTAATTGTAGAAAAACATGACTTTATGCATGATGAAGAAGAGGACGAGGATTTGATGTTTATAGGTAAGAAAGAAACTGGGGAAAGTGAGGAGCTAGATAGCCCCACTCTTTACGTGGTAAATAGTGATGATAATTTTTGGTAGTATGTTAAACTTTTTTTAAGTAAAAAGAAAAATATAATGCAAAAAAAACAAAAAGTGACTTCAAGGAAGAAAGCTATTTTTTTAGAAGTTTTAATTTTTTTTGTAAGTCTGATTATTGTATTAGGTTCGGTTACCCTTATTTGGGTTTCTTCTTTTACCCTGCCAGACTTTAACACTATTGCTTCTAGACAATTAGAATCTACAACTAAAATTTTTGACAGAACTGGCAAGGTTTTACTTTTTGCTTTTAGGCAAAAAATACGCCGAACTGAAGTAGCACCAAAAGAGATATCTCCAAATTTAATAAAAGCGACCATTGCCATTGAGGACGATAAATTTTATCAGCACAGTGGCATTTCACTACGAGGTATTGCTAGAGCTTTTTATATCAATTTAACTTCGGACAAAACTCAGGGTGGGTCCACAATCACTCAACAAGTAGTTAAAAATGCCCTACTGACCCAAGAAAGAACCATAGAAAGAAAGATTAAAGAAGTAATCTTGTCTATAAAGCTAGAGCAAACTATTTCGAAAGACCAAATTCTTTTAATGTATTTAAATGACAATCCATATGGTGGGGAAATTTATGGAGTAGAGGAGGCTTCTCTTTACTATTTTAATAAACACGCTAAAGACTTAAACATTGCCGAGTCAGCCTATTTAGCTGCGATACCAAAAAACCCAAACCTTTACTCTCCCTACGGAAAAAACTTTGACAAGTTGGAGGAAAGGAAAAATACTGTACTACAAAGAATGTTAGATACAGGAGTATTAAGTACAAAAGAACTGGAAGATGCAAAATTAACTAAAGTAGTTTTTGTAAAAAAAGACGACAATGCCTCAAAAGCCCATCACTTTGTTTTTTTTATCAAAGACTATTTAGAAAAAAAATATGGTTCTGACTTTCTAACTGCGGGTCTTTCTGTCAAAACTACCTTAGACTATGAAATCCAAAGAGAGATAGAGGGAATAGCTAAAACTTATATAACAAACTATATAAAAGCTGGTGAGAGAAAAACTAAAGGTTTAGATATTTCCACTTTAAATACTGGGGTGGTAGTTCTAGACACAGAAACTGGTCAAGTTGTAGCCATGATAGGTTCTCGCGACTACAGTGACCCAAAGATAGATGGTAAATACAACATTGCTACTGCTCTACGCCAACCCGGTTCGTCCATCAAACCAATTGTTTACGCTCTTGCTTTTGAAAATGGACTCGACCCAGAGACTGTAGTCTACGACACACCAACAGAATTTAACCCAAACTGCCCTAGAGGTAACGGACTACACAGAGAGGCGCCTTGTTACTCACCTCAAAATTATGACAATGGCTTTTACGGAGCTATGAGTATGCGTGAAGCTTTGGGTAACTCTCGAAATATTCCAGCAGTTAAAACCCTTTATGTGGTG
This sequence comes from bacterium, assembly GCA_043719155.1. Classification (GTDB taxonomy): domain Bacteria; phylum Patescibacteriota; class Minisyncoccia; order Phycocordibacterales; family UBA5272; genus JBBQKQ01. Next base: position 5,351 of record JAYSUJ010000009.1, read on the forward strand.
GGCATAAACAATGTAATAAGTTTTGCTAAAAAACTAGGAATCACTTCTCTGACCGATCCTACTCGCTACGGCTTATCTCTAGTTCTTGGTGGGGCCGAAGTTTCTTTATTGCAACTAACAGCTGCTTATTTACCTTTTGAACAAGGAGGGGTTTACAAAAAACCAACCGGAATTTTAGAAGTAAAAGACAAAACTGGAAAAATCTTAGAAAGTTATGAGGACACTGGTTACCAAGTAATGAGCGAGGATACCGCCGGAAAGATTACTTCCATCCTTTCAGACAATGGAGCGAGAGCTAGAGTTTTCGGAGCTAATAATAAAATGTACTTTCCTGGGCGTGATGTAGCTGTAAAAACAGGAACAACTAACAACTATAAAGACGGCTGGGTTATAGGCTATAACACTGACTATGTTGTCGGGTCTTGGATAGGTAAAAACGACAATACCCAAATCGGAGAAGTAACAGCCTCACTTTCCATCGTTCCAATGTGGCGCGAAATTATGATTAGTTTAATGGCTAAAAAAGAACCTGGAACTCTTACCAAAGACTACACACGAAACCCAAATGTCGACGGCCCAAGTTGTGACGGAGCTGGCAATGGCTACGACCTTATCCAAACAGCTATTTCTCTTGGTACTTTCGGATTAAACAAATACGACTCACAAATACCTCACTGGTTTTCTGGTCCGTCCCCAGCATGTGGCACGTCTGTGCCAGAAGTTTCCTCAGGCACAGTACAAGTATCATTACCAACCAGCAACAACACCAACTCACAGAGCCCAGAAGGTGCAACAATCTTTAATCAACAACCAAATGGTGTGACCATACCCCCAACTACCCAAGAATCAACAGGTCTTTAAATTTTGTATTAAAACCATTCACCAGCTTCTCTTTGTTTTGTAAAACTATAAATTTGACAGAGCTTTTGTCTATGATTTTTACTCTAATTACATCTTCTCCAATTTTACCAAAAGCTACCTCCAACTTGGGTTGAAATTTAAGAACATCAAAGAAGACTTGCAGCAAAATTTCTTTTTTCTTTTTTTGTAAATCTATCAAATCCTGGATCTTAGAATACTTGTCCATTTTTTTGCTTTTTATCTGTAAGACGGCATGAGTAAGTAGGTGTAGTTGGCATCCTGAATACCCTGTACAATTATTGCTTTATTTTGGGCAGTAAACTTTAAAACAATACTAGTGTCGTTTGTGTTACTTAGAAATTCTTCCAGATATTTTGAATTCAACTTTACCGTAAAAGATTCCCCTTTTAGAGTTGCAGGTAAAGATTCTACTGTACTACCCACCTCCACATTGCTTGCCTCCATAGTTGCGCCACCCTCAATTATGTTCAAATTTATTTGTGAAGTTTTATCGGAAAAAAAAGACACAATTTTTAAACTTTTTACCAAATCCTCTTTAGCAAAGATGGCAAAAGACTCTGGGCTACTAGGTATTATTTGAATGTAGTTTGGAAAATTTCCCTCAATCAACCGACTCACCAAAAAAGTATTGTTTTCCTTTATTTGCAAAGAACTTTTTGAGATAGTAAGGGTAATGTTTCCATTATAGTCGGCGTCAATTATTTTCAATAGCTCTCGCACATTTTTTTCAGGAACTATAAAACCCACATCTTCGGAAACCAAAACCTCACCGTCCAAATTAACTTTCCTCTCTGCCAATCTATAAGCATCGGTAGCCACAAAAAACATGTTATTTTCTATAAACTTTACAAAAATTCCTGAAATTTCTGGTTTAATCTCACTTTTAGCTACTGCGTAAACTACCGAACGAAGCCCGTTTAGAAAAACTTTGTTATCCACCATGATATCCACACCCGAAACAATAGGAAGATTTGGAAAACTCTCAAAACTTAGAGTTTTTAACTTGAAAACATGCTGCTCTACAGTTAGAGTACAGACACTTCCCTCAAGTGAGATTTCACATTGATTTGTAGACTTAGTGTTTACTGTTGATAGTAATCGGGCTATTACCTCTCCTAAAATAAGAAATTTGCCCTCTCCTTCGGTTTTACACACCAGACTCGACTCAAAACCAATGTCGATGTTTGTTGAGCGTAAAGTAAGCATTCCCTCAGTACTTTCCAAGTAGATACCCTTCAAGTGTGGCACTTGTCCTGTTTTCATACAGGCATTCAACGCCTTGTTGATTTCCTTTTTAAACTTTTCAAAATTTACTTGTACCCTCATGTTTTTCTTATATGTTAATTGTTTATATATATTAGTTGCTACTACTATTACTATGTGTGTGGATAAGGTGGATAAGTGCTATTTTTCTTTCCCTGTTTGGGTTAATTTCATTTTTAAGCTGTGGATACTAGGCTAATATCTGTCTGATTTCCTCTATCTCTTTGTTGATAGTGGGATTCTCTAGTCTCTCTTTCTTGACCTTTTCATAGCTGTGCATGATGGTTGTATGGTCTCTTCCCCCAAGCTTTTCCCCAATTGACTGATAGGAGGTTGTGAGAAAATCTCGGAGAATATAGATACAAATTTGCCTTGGGTAAACTATATCTTGACGTCTGGTTTTTCCAGACATTAAAAGTGGACTGGTGTTAAAATATTTCGCAACTGTCTCTATAACTTCTTCTGGGGTTTTACTGGTTTTTTCTTTGATGTGATTTTTCATTATTTGGCGCACATCGTTTATGTGTATAGGGAGTTTGCGTAGCTCAGATTGGGCGATGATAATGTTTATTACTCCTTCAAGCTCACGAATATTACCTTCATAACTTTGGGCAATATAAGAGACAATTTCCTCCCCTATCAAGTTGCCTCGAGCCCCTACTTTTTCACGCAAAATAAGAAGTTTTGACTCGTATTCTGGGTTGTTAATATCTACAATCATGCCCGCACCAAAACGACTTTTAAGCCTGTCTTCTAAACCAATAATAAAATTTGGGTGTCTGTCAGAAGAAAAAATAATTTGTTTATTTTCATTGTACATATTGTTGAACAAGTGAAAAAGCTCCTCTTGCGTTTTTTCTCGGCCAGATATAAATTGGATATCGTCCATTATGAGGACATCAAACTTTCTGTACTTTTCCTTAAACTGGTTTGGGGTATTTTTTCTTAGCGCATCCACAAAGTCGTTTTGGAACCTTTCAAAAGTTGTGTAGAAAACTTTTTTAAATTGGAAATTTTGTTTGATGGCCTGCCCGGTAGCTTGGATAAGATGAGTTTTTCCTAAACCAGTGTTTCCATAAACAAAGAATGGGTTGTAAACATTACCAGGATTTTTAATAATGGCCTGAGCTGCAGCGTAAGCCAGCTCGTTAAAAGGTCCAATAATGAATTGTTTAAAAGTGTATCTGGGGTTTAGACCGTCTTCCCTGTTCTCCAATGGTAAACTTTGAGCAACTCGGTCAGGTATGTTGTTGTGGTAAATGGTAGGTTCTTTTTTAACGGTCTTTACAGCGTAGTTGACTGAGCGAATAGATGGAAAGTGGTTACGCATAATTTCCAAAACCTTCAACTTGTACTTTCCTTCCAACCAGTCTTTAACAAAGTCATTGGGTACGCCAATGGTCACTTCCCCGTTGTCTATCTTCACTAAATGAGTGTTGGGAAACCAGGTTTGAAAATTGGCTTTGGAAAGTTCGGCTTCGAGAGCGGCTAAAACCATGTTCCACACGTCTTTTTCATTCATATTTTGTCTTTATGGGTCTAAAACTAATAATTTATAGGTCAAAGTATATACTAATTTTCAAATTGTGGATAACCCAGATAAAAGCCTATAATATATATAGCTTTTTTAAAATTTAAATAAATATTATGTTATTTTCGGTGAAAAATTTAAAATTTACACATGAATAAATGTGGATAACTATGGGGATATGTCGACAACTATGTGGAAATCTGGGGTTCTTTTGAGGATTAGGTCCTAAGTTGAATGCATTATGCTTTGGAATATGCCAAGAAATTTCCCAAATCCACCAACCAATAAGACAGAAATCAAAGAAAGGCTTGCTGGTAGTGGCAAAGAGTCGAAGGTTTTTTTCATCCAGAGGACGAAGATCTGGTAATTGCTTACTCAAAAATCCCAGATTATTACAAAAAATACCCTTTTGCCATGAAGCGTCTTTACTAAACTCTCATAACTCATCAAATTCTCCATCTCATGTACCTTCAAAATTTTCCGAACTGGGTTGATGCTGGTATAAACTCTGATGGACATATTGCCTCTTTGCGGGAGAAGGTTTCTGGGGAGATCAGTAAAGGTAACAGCTCAATAGAATTAGAAAAAATAAGAGCTCTCTTTTCAAAATATCATTTGGGACTTGGGCTGGACATGTATGAAAATAACATTCTTTTCCAAGGTGATTTGGAAAAATATGTAGATTCTGCAGGTATTTTCTTAACACATAAAGAGAATGTGGAATGTCTCCTCAAACTTATGGAAGAAAACAATTTCCCTGTCACAGTTGTTGTAAGGGTTAAAAAACTGGCTGAAAGAGTTTTGTTTCTTGAGGGTATAAAAGTATCCAAAACTATGTAATTTCACAAAGCCTAGCATTGCAAATTTGACTTTTTTTGGTATAATGTGGGAATAAATTTAAAACTTAAACAATTTCATGACGCAAACCTATAACCCAAGTAAAGTAAAAAGAGCTAAAAAACATGGCTTTTTGTCTCGAAAGAAAAGTGCTGGTGGAAAAAACATCTTGTTAAGAAGAATGAGAAAGGGACGAAAGGCTTTGACTGTTTCTTCTACGACTTCTAAAAAGAAAGTTTAAAAAACTTAATAAAGCTAAATGCTTCCCAAGTCACAAAGATATACAACTAAAGACTTTGTGAAAATCAAAGCCGAGAAAACAAAAAAACTCTATACAAATATAGGTTTTTTTGTTTTTATCTCCTTTATGCCTATAAAGTTTGGGGTGATTTTAAGTAAGAAAAATTTTAAAAGAGCGGTAGATAGAAACAAATACAAAAGACTTTTTTTTAATACCCTACTTGCAAATAAAAAACTTGCAACTACGAGTTTTTTATTTTACCCGAAAGTTGAATTTACTAAAGCTGAGCTGGTGAAAAGTCTGAGTGAAGTGTCAGTGAATGTGCTATAATTTGTTCAAATAATTTAAATATATGTTTACAACCATAGTTATACAACCTCTCTACAACTTGCTGATTTTCTTGGTGAATCTTTTGCCCAATCATGACCTGTGGATCGCTTTGGTGGTAATGACTATTTTGTTAAAAACAATTTTGATTCCCCTCTTTAAAAAGCAAGTGCGTGACCAACTGGTAATGCAACACCTGTCACCAAAGTTAAAAGAAATTCAAGAAAAATTTAAAGACAAAAGAGATCTTTTGGCTAAAGAAACTATGGCTTTATATGGAAAGTATAAAGTGAATCCATTTGTGAGTATTCTGATTTTAATAATTCAACTCCCTTTCTTGATAGGACTGTATCAAATTTTCTTTTACGAAATTTCTAGCTATCAAAATCTGTTGTACGCCGGACTTAGTATGCCCTCACCCATTAACAACTATTTCTTGGGGGTGAATTTATCACAAACCAACATTTTGTTTGCAGTTGTGGCGGGCTTGTCCCAGTACGTTCTGGGGGTGTTTATGTTTAAGAAGAAGACTAAAGAAGAAGAGGCTAACGAGCCAGAAATAATGAAGGCCATGAATATGCAAATGAAATATTTCTTGCCGCTTGTAATCGGCGGTGTGTCTGTGGTTACCCCGTCTGTTATTGCATTGTATCTGATCGTAACTAACTTGTTTGGAATTGGGCAAGAAATTATTATTAAAAAACCACTTGAAAAACAAATTAAAATTGAACTTTCAACAGACAACTAAATTCAGTTAAATCTCTAGTGAATACAGGCTCATAGTGTTTTCGTCTAAGAAAAAGATACCATTTTTATTGACCTCCAAATTTATAATAGAAATTGGCTTATTTTCAAGGTAAGAAATTACTTTTGTGCTAGTGCCAGAAATGGTTTTAAAAATTATAGCGTCTTCGGTACGAATCTTGCCCTTGTACCAGTCGTCTGGGTATACAAAATTGGCAGGCAAAACTTTAGGAACTGCACAAAAAACTCCATCAGCAAAAATGCTGGGCGAACACTTTTCAGCAAAAGTTTTAAGTCCCAAGTCCCCGAGGTTTTTGGTCTTACTGTTTAAGAGTAAGGTTTTAACTTCCCCCACACCGCCAGTCGAAAGGATAGTAAAGTTTGCTGTGTTTGTGTTTTGAACTGAAAGTCCTAAAAGAGGACCAGCTATTTTTTTGAGCTTTTTATTTTGTATGTCCAATGTCATGTATATACCTTCCGCAAATGCAGTAGGCTTGCTGTAGATACCAAGTTCGCGCTCGCTTTGCCAAAGCAGATCCCACTCATTTAAAGGTATTGAAAAAAGCTTAGAGGAAGCATTTTTAGCATAATCATGGGTGTAAATACTTAAACCATTTTCTGTTGGAACTCCATAAGCCAAAAGGCCTGACGAGCTAAAACTCAAGGAAGAGATGTTTTCCGGAAGTTTTTGAATATTTCTAGTGCGCACTGTGTAAAGGTCAGAATAGATAATGTCATTTTTTGCTTTACGATAAACGATATGATCCCCTTTTGGGGAAAAAACTATTTCGTCTGTACTTGTGGCCTTTCCACTTTCTATCCGCACTTTTTCTTTGGTTACACTATTGTAATCGTAGATCTCACTATTTTCTTTTAAAACATAACGTAAAGTAGGTACAGGTACAAAATCATCACTATTCTCTTTTTCAAGGTTGCAAAGCAAGTTTAAAAAGTGAGCAGTTTCTTTATCTATAACTCTAGTAGGTGTTTTGTCCCCACTTTTGGCGGCTTTAGATTTGTAAAGTACGTCGGCGTATTTTTGTTGGAAAAGGTAAATTTTATCTCGAGTTTTTTGGTCGAGAGTCCCTGTAGTGGGAGTATCTTCATACTCTTTTATACTACCTAATGTCTTTTGAAAAACTTCCACCCCGATACTTTTAGTGTCCTTTTTAAGTTCGGGTTCTGTTTTTTCTGTACAAATTTGGGGCTTGTTTTTAATATAATTTTTTATAGAAATTGATTTGTCAAAAACGGTGTAACCAGCTACAGGCATGTTTTCTATTTTAGTTAATTTAGTGTCATAGCCCTCCTCAGCATTTGCACCTTCTGCATTTTCTCCAAAATTTGTGGTAGAGCCAGTTCTGAAATTAGATAAAAAACCATCATCCAGCTCCGACTTGCTGTTTTCACTTTCTAAAAATGTTGGAAGTAAATTTAAATATGAAAAATTATTTTCCGCGCCTCTACTGTTTGCTGGCAAATTTGTTTCTTGTTCGGATTGCTTTACTAAAGATAGATAATAAACAAAAGAAATGTAGACAACTAAAATAAGGAGAAAAAGAAACCCAATACCTACGCCGAGGGTTTGGTGTTTTTGGATAAATTCTTTGGCTCCTACTTTTCTTTTTTGTGTTTCGTCCATATGTATTTAGGGTTGTCTGGCGGCAGGGTTGCCACTAACTCCGGTTTTTGCAGGTTGCCCGTTGGCAGTGACCCCCAACTTATCTAGACCTGAAAAAACAGGAAGTCTCAACAGGTCAGGATTGATGGTGTTGATAATAAGCCAGCTAGATAAAATAATCATGAGGCCCGTTAAGGCATTTATCATCCCATCCTTACCAGCCTTGATGTCTTTTACACTAGAAGAATTAAAGATTTCTTTTAAGGCAGCAACCATAAATAAAATAACAGCGGTAGCAATAGAGACACCAATAATCAGGTCAAAGAAAAATTGATACCCATTTTTGTAACTCTGGTAGTCACCTATGGTAAAAGTGGGTTTAGAGAAAAGATTGATACCACTGAAAAGTGGTACATTTCCACTTCGCCTACCCCCTTCGGTGTAAGATACCATTTCGTATTGCAGGTTTACAGACTGAGAAAAGGAGATTGAAAAATTTAATGCGCCCATAGACAAACACAAAGCAAAGATGAAAAGTTTTTTTTTGTTTAAATATTTGTTAAACATAAATTTATTCTACTTTAAAAGTAAATCCCCTAGAGCTGCTCTGGGTTATTTTTTGATTATTTACAACATCCAAATTTATCTTTACAGTTTCTTTGTTTTTTCCCGAAAAAACTACAAACCAAGGAGAGGCTATTTTGTTTGCAAGGTTATTTATTTTCCAAGTGTAACCCAAAGAAATGTCTTTTTTACTTTGAACAGAGAAAAAAAACGGCTCCACTAAAAGGTAAATACTTTTTGCTGTCTCTGTTTCCCCTAATATTTTTTTGTTTTGCCCAAACTCGTCAGTTCTGTACACCAAGGTTTCAGTTTTTTGTAAAGGTACATTTGTTTGGGTTGTTTTTACACTGCCCTCACTGGTAGTTTTTAGGACTTTAATATTTAAGTTGTCGTCAGAAACTTTTGCAAAAAGATTGTTTGCAATTCGTCCTTGCCCACTCATGTCTTTTTTTTCTACCTCGTTTACTTTCCAAGTATAGTTGCTACTATTGTTGCTGTCTGACCCGACTATGTCCCCGTCTTTAAAAGAAAAGAAAGCTGCTTTTACTATTCCCTCGTGTCCTGGTAGCCGTCTACCTTTGTAGAAACTGGGAACATAGCTGTTTACACCCTCGTACAAAATAAAATTGGTGTTGGCCTCGACCACTTTTTGGATTTGATCTGGGTTAAAACCTGTCTGTTCTACTGTTGCAACGATGATTTGTGCAGACCCAGTTCTACTAGTGTTCATTGTCAAAGTTTTTCTCCCTACACCAGAGTCGGTGTCTACCCCGTCAATGGTCCAAGAAATGTTGGCTACGTTTAGGTCGTATTTGTCACTTTGCAAAGTTAGTTTTACCTCCTCTCCCTCTTTAGGGCTTTCTGGGAATTGCTTTAAGTTTAAATCAGCAGCAAATACAATATTAAAACTTAAATTATAAACTATAAGAAAAAAAAGAGAAAACAATTTTCGCATATTTATTTTTAGTTTAACATGGATAAATAAAACTAATAAAAAGCTAATTTACTGTCTCGGTTAAGTTTGCCTCTTGCAACCTCTTTTTTTCCTCTTCCATTTTCATCATTTGTTCTGGGTTGGAAGTTATAATTTTGTCTTCTGTTTCAGAAGCAATGACTTTTATGGCTACGTGTTTTAGACCTGCAAAAAATATACCTTCCCCCACCCCAGACTCTAAAAGCAAGAATTTTTCTTCGTTGGTTAAGTTGAAAGTTTGTTGTAGCAGGTCTATGGCAAGTGGTGATTGTTTCAAAAGAAGCTGAATAGATGAGTTGGTAACTATCGGAGCGCCGAAAGGGCTGCGTAAAAAGTCCCCCACGTCTTGGGTAATAGTAGAAATACCTAAATAGTATTTACGCCCACGCTTTACTAAAGAAGACAAGAAACTCGCCGTGTCCTCGCTCTTCATCATCCACCAAGCCTCGTCCACCACCAAGAGACGTTTTTTTAATTTTCTTCGCACTCGGTTCCAGATAAAGTGTGTAATAAGATACATGGCTACTGGTTTCAAATCGTCCTCCATGTCTCGAATAGAAAAAACTACCATTGGTCTGTCTATATCTACGTTGGTAGTTTGGTTTAGGAAACCCGCCCAAGAACCCTTGGTATATTTCTGGATTTTCTGCAAAATGTTCTCGGTACCGTCTATACCGGCTATCACCAACTCAAAGTCGGTCAAAAGTGGGGCCTCTTTACCCACCCAACCGTTGTCTGGGTCGATATCTTTTAAAGCATAGGTTTCTGAAATTGCCCTGTCAATTAAGGCGTCTTCCTCTGGGGTTAAGCCGTTTAGCATAACTCTAAAAAGGCCAACCAATTCTATAACGTGTGACCTGTAAATTTCCTCTGGACTTTCGTCGTCGCCTACTTGGGGCAAGTCAAAAGGATTGATGTGATGGTCAGAAGAAAGAGAAAGGTTAAAGGTTCTGCCTCCTACTGCCTCGGCCAAATGTCGATACTCATACTCGGGGTCTATAACTATCACGTCTACCCCGAACATTAAAGATCTCAAAATTTCTAACTTTATAGTATAAGACTTTCCGGCACCAGACCTAGCAAAGCAAACAGAGTTGTAGTTTTCCATGGAGTATCTGTCAAAAATAACCAGTGAAGCGTTGTGTCTGTTTATGCCGTACAAGATTCCTTTGTCTTGGGTCAGGTCAAAAGAAATAAATGGGAAAGTAGAAGAAAGTGGGCCAGTGTTGAGTTTTGTGTGTATACCTAAAATATCTTTACCTACTGGGATGTTGGAAGTGAAAGCCTCGCCTTGTTGGAAAATGGCAGGCTTTAAAAAGATGGAGCGACTTTCAAACATGGCTCGAAGCTCGGACTCCACTTTATCTAGCTCTACCATAGTTGAGCCGTAAATAGTGATGTAGATACCTACATCAAACATTTTTTCTTCACTTTGGGTTAGGGCGTCACGCAGGTTTTCTAGGTCTTGATAGGCTTGCTCTAGTTGCGGGTCGCGCACTTTACCGGACTCATTTCTGGTGATTATTTGTGACTCTACTTCGGCTACTTTTCTCTCAAACTTTTTTAAAATTGTAGCTGTATCTATCGGATAAACGTAAAGAGAAATGTCGAAAACTTTATCGAGGTTTATAAGTGGAGCTAGCCAAGAGTCATTTAAAAGTTTTGGATAAGAGATGACAAAAAAAGTACGAGAATAGGAACCGGAAATGTTGATGGTGTTATGCTCTATTTTTAAAGCGGCAGGAGAGACTATATCTTTTAAAGTCAAAGTAGTTTGCTGCCTGTTTAAACCCTCTTCCTTTTTGCTAGTTAAAAAATCTAAAAATCCTGACATATATTTATAGTCTCAAGTATAACAGCAAAACAAATTTTAGTTCAAAATATTGTGCTAAACTTTTCCATGAGAAAATATGCACAAAACTTTTTCAATTTTAATTTTGATAATTCTGTATTTTATTTGGCAGGTCTTGCCTATAGCTGTAACCGATGAGACTGCCAAACAAAAAGATGATCTGGTTTACAGAAACAACTTTAAGACCCCATCTATTCCCTTTTCTACTGACGGCTGCTCGGTAGTGCCAGACTTAAACATCCGTGATATTTGTATTACTCATGATATTGAGTACTGGTTAGGAGGAGATAAACAAGAAAAAGAAAATGCTGACAATGTTTTTTACGAAAGTTTGAGAGAGAAAAACGGGGCTATTTTTGCCTATATTTTTTATGTGGGAGTAAAATACGGTGGGTCCAACAGCGGCTACTCACCATTCCCCTATCGTTTTGGCTACGGTTTTCCTTTCGGTAGTTACGAGGCATTGGTAAAAAGAAGTGAAAGGTAGAAAATTAATAAGTAAAAACTAACTGGTTGCGTCGGCACTTTTAATATCCACACTTGGGTTGTATATTTTATAAAACAATTCTATCAACTCTTCTGTCCCCAGCATATTTACTTGCAAACCTAAAGCCGAAAGACCGCCTGCAATGACCGACACTTTTTGCTCGAGCTGGGTTCGCCACTCCTCTATCTCCATAGCTCCTAACTCTTTTTCTCTGCCAAAACCAAACTTGGCCATGATGCCTCCACCCTCACCCGCGCTTTCACCGTTTACGTTTTCGCCATGTTCATAGTCTATAACTACGAAAAATCTTTTATTCATGATGTTGGTTTTCTCCGCAAAGGTTTTGATGAATAGCCTATACTCGCGGATTTGGTTTTTCATCAAGTCGTCCTCCATTTCTTCTTGTTTCTTTTCTAAAGTTAAAAGATAGGGTTTTATATCAACTCTCCTACTCTCCACATGGATTTGAATTGGAAAATCTAGCGAGTTTAAAAAACCTTGGAACTGACCAATGATAGCGGCTTGCTCCTCTTCCCCTTTTAGTGACAGATTTAAGGAAGAGCAAGTTAAAACAACTTTTATACGCCCGTC
>JAYSUJ010000010.1:0-16968 GCA_043719155.1 bacterium
TTTCTAGAGAACATTTGCTTTGTAACATATGGATACTTGTTTACTCTCTTTACAAGTATCGCATATTTATTGTGGAATTTTAAGGTGCGTAGGTCCTAACTATATAATAGTGTACCGGAGGTCAAGGCATCGTAAACTCGAAATGTAACGGTAAAGGTTCCTGCTTGGGCAACGCCGGATGTGGTAGTAAGAAAACCTTCATAACCAAGTGACTGTGGTGGGTTGGCAGCAAAGGTTTGCATTGCTCCCCCCCAAGAGAGAATTAAAAGTGCCAGAATTCCCACAATCTTTTTTTCAAGTTTCATATTTCCAATATTTTTTTATAATTAAAGAACTCCTACTTTTTTTGCAATTCTAAGATTAGAGTATATTACACAAATGCTTTTAACTTAGCTGCCTTACGGACTTGCTATGTGTACAACTTATAGAAGTCCCCTGGTGGGACAAGGCAGCCAAGTCCCCTGGTGGGACAAGTATTTTGCAAAAAGCCCACAAAAATGTATATGCAATTTATTGCAATTAACCATACCCTACTATTTCTAGAGAAATGGCTGAAATTTAAGAAGAGCAAAATGAAAAAGGTTTGGATTTGTGGAGATGGGCGGAGTTGAACCGCCGTGCAAAAGATAGAGAAAATAAGATCTACAATGTTTAGTCTATTTGTTTTTGGATTTACCCAAATTTCATTTAATATTCCAACAAATAAACGAAGTAAATATTAAACTAAAGCGTGATCAGATAAATTCGAACGCCTTCGAATTTAAATTTTCTCTATTGTATTACAATCTTTAACAAGTCAGAGAAACTCGCTAAAGACCGCTAGTGACTAGGGACCTTAAAAAGGTTTAGGCAGCTAGGCGAAAGAGTAAGCAAATCCGTAAGGAGAAGCTACTAAGTCGTTTGAAGCAGTTTTGTTTGCATTCGTTTTGGAGGATTTTTAGGAAGTTCCACCAATTCCACATTGCGTTAAATTCAACTATTCTAATGTCAAAGCCTGGCATCCCCATTAAAATAATTATACCATAGAAAAATGAGTAAATTACTTTTTTATTTGCCCACCATCAAAACCCATGTGGTGTCTACTCATGGTGACTTTTACCCCGCATTCCATTAAGACTTGGACCACATGCCCTAAACAGCCCCCAAGGCTTTTAGTTTCATCATCTATGTACATACCACCAGCCACAATTTTTTGTATATCTAAAACTTCACACAATATTTGGTAAAATACCTTTTCAAATTTAGAACTAGAATGTGTTAAATTTGAATTTACAATCCCCATTTCCAACCTTTCAATAGCATCACTTGTAGCTTTCTGATATTGCAACTCTCTCTCAAGCTCAATTGCCGTAAGTTTTTTACTTAAAATTAAACACTGTGAGTCCGTGACACCCTTTTTAAATTCTTCAATTATTTTTTTATTCTTGGCAAAAAAGTCAGATTGCATTTCTTTGTAAATATCAGTATTCTTAAATGCGCTGAATAACAGGCCATTACTTATTCTACCATCATCTTTTGCAGTTGGAATAATAAAACAATTTGGATATTGCACACCAATCCTTGAATACTCTTCAAAAATAAAGACCGGCATTTTGTCTGAGTTTGCAACATGTTTTGTTGCACCATTTTTAACAAGCAAATATTTATCAAAAAACCATTGCTTTTCTTTTGGGCTTCCTTGGTTTAAGAATCTTGAAAGTCGTGAGTCATTGTAGTTTGGGTGCACGAAAACACGTACGCAACCCTTCATTTTTTTAATTCTTTCTTTTAAGTCAAACAATTCCTGCCTACTTATACCGAGGGCTGTTTCTATAATTTGGTTTTTCATTGCAGCATCAGACTCAGATAGTTCTAACTTTTCCCACTTTTTAATTGTTGCTGCTGACTTAAATTCCTGAGCTCTCATATATTAGACACCGCTTCGCTTATCATCTTTTTTACGTATCACCTCTCTCTTATCTTGTTTTTTCAGTCGTTTACCAATGCCGCACTCTAGCTTTAGCATCCCATGTTGGTCAAAAAAGGAAATTGGAAAAACGTGTAAATTTTGCCCATGTTGCAGACTTTTAATATCTTCTATCTCATTTTTATTAGCTAGCAATTTACGTGTATGATATGCGTCATACCCTAGAATATTTTTTTCTTGAAAAGCTGGGATATATGCCCCAACCAAAAAAAGCTGATTATTTACACAGGCAATTCTGGCTCCGTCCAATGTACCTTGTCCTTTTCTTAAACTTTTAACTTCCGTACCCAAAAGCTCTACTCCAAAAACTTTTTTTTGTTCTATAGAGTATTCTAAATGATTTTTTTTATTGCGAACTAATGACATAATTTTATGCGGCCATTATACCATTTTATGAGCCTCAACATACTCTTCTACATTACCTACCGAAACCCATAAGTCAGAGATAACCACCTTAACAACTTCATGCTTTAAATACTTATTTATTACTGTTGGTAAAAAATATTCCCCATTTACAGGCTGTGGTGCAGATTCTAGAAAAATTTTAGGTGACAAGACATATACCCCAACAGACACAAAATTGGTTTTAGGAAACTTGGGTTTTTCTAGGATATTTAAAAGATTATTCTCTCCATCAAACTCTACCACTCCAAACTTTTCTGGGTTTTGATGACTGTTTACTAAAATAGCATTTTTATGCTTTAACATTTTGACTAAACTTTTTTTGTCATGCACGTCGTCAGCGTTAAGTACTAAAAATCTATCTTGTTTTGCTAAATATTTTTTGGTAAGCATGAGTGCTTGCCACGTACCTTGCAGTTTTTCTTGTTTAACATATTTTATTTTTATGTTTTTATATTTATTTCCAAAATATTTTTTTATTTGTTCTCCAAAATACCCAACCACTAAAACAACTTCATTAATTTCTTTTGGTAAAGCATTTAATATATGCTCTAAAATAGGTTTATTGTGTACGAACAACATTGGCTTACAAGTCTTTAAAGTAAGTGGCAACATGCGCTTACCAAGGCCTGCAGCAAAAATTACAGCTTTCATATTTTATATCGGTAACTTTGAAAAGTCTCCAGCTTTCTCAATTAAAAATAAATGCTTGTGGTGGTTTTTTGTATCCCTGTGTGTACCGGCAGGAAAAGCTACACAAATAGTTTCTAAACCTAAAGTTTCTGCATAGTACAACTCACCCTCTTCATATCTATCCCCCACCACGATCAAGTCTTTAAAACTTTTTTCATGATTTTGTTTTAACTTATTAAGTTCATACTTCTTTTTTATTATTTCATCTACCAAGATTACTTTCTTAAAATATTTCTCCACTTTTAGATGATTTAGTTTTTTTTGCTGGTCACCATATTTATCAAATGTAAGCAAAATTGCATTTTCTTTTTTAACTCTTTGAAGCATTTCTAGTACACTTTTGGAAAATTTTAAATGCCTATAGTCCCCGCTTCGCCACTCTGGGTGCAGGTGAGTTTCAATCAAAGTATCATCTAAGTCAAAAATATAAACATTTTCTAATATGGTTTTTTTAACATTTTTTTTACTTTCCAAACTTAGCACTTTTTCAAAGGCTTGAAGAAAAAGCTTTTTGTCATGCCTTATAACTCCATTTGTTTTAAGCATATTTACCTCCAGTATTCTCGCATCTTTTTTGATATCATTTTCTATGGGTACAGCTCGCTCTGTTTTAAAATACTTTTTTATCAATTTTTTGTCTATCTTTTTTTTATTAAATAAAATGTAGTCCGGTTTTTTATTTAAATATTTTTCGGTTTCTAAGACAAAATTTGAAAGTTTAAAATCTTTAGTTTCAGAAGCTTTGGTCATGATGTTGCTTACCAAGATTATTTTAGCTTTACTTTTTTTTACAGCTTGGCAAAAACCAGAAACCAAAAAATTAGGAACAAGAGAAGTGTAAAAATCTCCGGGACATAAAATTATGAAGTCAGCCTTATTAATTTCTGAAACTACTTGTGGGTTAATTTCAGTTTCTCTAGTTAAATATATTTTTTCTATTTTTCTATCATCTTCAGTCTCCCTTAAAGTTATAGGCGACTGACCAACAATATCCTCGCCCAAAAGTCTTTTTCCATTTGTGAGCTTGGCCGCAAGTTCGGCATAGTCATAAGTGACTGGTAAAACTTTTCCTTTAATTTTAAAAAGTTTACAAATATTTTCCAAGCCTAATTTTTCTCCCCAGATTTTCTGGGCTGTGAGAATCATCAAATTTCCTAAACTGTGATTTTCCAAACTATTGTTTTTGCCAAATCTATAATTATATATTTCTTCTAAGATCTTATTTTCAATAGTTTTTTGGGCAAATATTCTACGTCGTATGTCGCCCTGAGGAACCTGTCCGAACTCACGCCTCAAAATGCCAGTCGATCCACCATTGTCAAAACTAGTAACAACAGCTGTTAAATCTGGAAATTTATTTGCCAAGGCTTCGTCAATAACACTCCCACCGGTACCACCACCTACTGTAACTATTTTTATATTTCGCATCTCCTCTATGTACATTTATGTTTATCAAAAAATTACATGAAATATTTATTTAAAAAAAAGGTAATACTTTTTATATGTGTGGAATATTTATATACAAAAGCAGCAAACAACAAGACGCCGAGAAAATGGTTTTTCAAGGTTTAAAAGATTTGGAGTATAGAGGTTACGACTCCTGGGGCTTAATTTCTAAAAACAAAAATGATAATCTAAAAGTTTCAAAATTTGTTGGCAAAGTTTCTGAGAGCAGTTTTAAGCCTGAACCCAGTGAAATTGGTCTCGGTCACACTCGATGGGCGACTCATGGCCAAGTAAACAAGGAAAATACCCACCCCCATCTTTCAAATAGCGGCAGGTTTGCAATTGTTCACAACGGAATCTTTGAAAGTTTTACCGAGCATAAAGTTGAACTACAAAAAACAGGCTATGTATTTAAATCTGAAACTGACACCGAAGTTTTCGTAAATTTAATAGAAGCAATAGGACTGGAAAAAGCCATAAGGAAGCTAGACGGCAGTAATGCCTTTGCGTTACTAGATACAAATACGGATGAAATTTATATTTACAAAAATGGTTCATCACTTTACGTTGGTCAAATAGACAAAAAAAATAGTCAAACAATTATAACTTCATCTGACTTAAATGCATTAACAAAATATACAAATAAAATTTATAGCCTAAAAGACGGTGAACTTATAAATCTCTCAAAATTAGAGGCTGTAAATTTTACCCATTATGAAAACTTAAACGAAACGCAAGATTTGCAAAATTTCCCCCATTTTACTTTAAAAGAAATTTTTGACCAAAAGCGTACAATAAAAGATGCTTACACAGAAAATAAAAAACTTTCTTCGGAAAGCATACTTGGCGAAAAATGGTTTGAGGGCCAAAACATTTTTGCAAGTGGCTGTGGCACAGCCTATCATGCAGCTATAGCCTTTTCATATCTTGCCGCTAGTGAGAAAATAAATGTGAGGACTATACCTGCCAATGAACATTTGGTGATTAAAAATTTAATCGACAAGAACACCATACTTTTCCTTTTCTCTCAAAGTGGAGAAACTGCCGACTCTATACTTTTTGCAAAATTTGTTCAAAAAGCAGGTGGTAAAGTTTATTCTGTACTAAATGCCAAGCACAGTACTTTGGCACAAATTTCAAACCAAACTTTTTTTACGCACTCTGGAAAGGAAGTTGCAGTCGCCTCGACCAAAGCCTTTACTGGCATGCTAGCAACTTGTTTTAAAATCTTAAACCTAAAAATCTCAAATATTTTTTTTCAACAAATAAATAATTATATAGAAAAAGAAACAGTAGAAAATATTCAAAAGGTAGCTACAGAAATATTAAAACAAGAGAAAATTTTTATACTCGGTAAAGGACTGGAATATGTTGTCGCCATGGAGACGGCATTGAAGATAAAAGAGACGAGTTATGTACACGCCGAGGCTTTTGCAACTGGTGAACTAAAGCATGGCGTATTGGCCTTGGTAGACGAAAAGACTACCTGCATAATCTTTGGCGAAAATGAAAATGCGGCCTTGCAGATAAAAGCTCGAGGCGGCAATATTTTAGGTATAGCAGCTGAACAGAAAGAGTATCACAGCCATTTTATATCAGTTCCAAAAAGTGAAGATGAAAAACTAGATTTTATTTTTCACACCATCGCCGGACAAATTCTAGCTTATCAGCTCGCCGTATTAAAAAATTTAAACCCTGATAAACCCAGAAACTTAGCCAAGAGTGTGACCGTGCTTTAAAATATTTGACATCTACAGCTGACTTGCTAAACTTGATGTTGTACTTAGTTAAAATTAAATTAAAAAAAATTAAGTTCTAAAAATATGTATACATTCAAAATTTTAAAAAACAAAAAAGGAGAGTTCAGAGTTCAATTCTGTTACCGAAAAGAAGTAATTTTTTGGACCGAAGCCTACACCAGAAAACCAAGTGCCAAAAAAGCTATAGAAACTTTTCTAAAGAATGGCCCAACAGCTGTCATAGAAGAGATAGATGAGAATGTAAAGGTAGTTACAAAAGTAGCTCCTGCAAAAAAGGCTCCAGCTAAAAAAGCTGCAGTAAAAGCAGTACCAGCTAAAGTAGCTGCAAAAGCATAGTTTTAAAAAAACTAATTAAAGCACACAAATAAAGTGTGCTTTTTTTATTTAATTTTTTTCATGCTTTTCCTTAAATTTTTAAAATCTGGAATACCCAAAGAAACTAATTTCCAAAAATCTTTCGAATGATCCATCTGTGCCAAATGACAAATCTCATGTACTATCAAATAGTCTTGTTCTGCAGGCTCTAAATCCAAAATTTTATAAGTAAAATTTAGATTTTTTTTACTAGAGCAACTACCCCATCTGGTTTTAGAATTTTTTATTGCTACCTTTTTCCAGACAAAATTTACTTTAAAATTTTCCAAATAATACTTTTTCCAAAAATCTAACTTTATATTTACTAAAGTTCTCGCCTCCTCTTTTTTTTGTAAATACTCTTGTCTTACAATCTTCTTACTTATTTTTCTTTTCTTAAGCTGTTCCAAAAAAGTTGGGTCCAAAAGTTTTTTTTCAAACTTTTTTACACCTTTTTCTATCCAATCTTTTTTTGAGTTTACAAACCTATTCAACAAAAACATTGGCAAGAGTGTTGGCTTAAAAACAACCACCACCACTTTTTCTGTACTCTTATCTATTTTTATCTGTACCCTTAAATTTAAACTTTTGGTTTTTTTAATTTCATAATTCATATCCTATTTCTCAAGAAGAGTAAGATTTTCAATAATCTGTAAAGTCAAAGTTTCCACCAAATCTCGCTCCTCTTTTGGTACACTAAAATACACCGTACCTACACTATCTCCACCAACCGTAGCATTCTCAACAGTCAACACATCTCCATTGCTGGGAAGTTTTGTCTTGCTTACCGAGTAAAAAGCTCGCATAAAAGATTTATGTATTTTACCTGTTGTGTCTACTGTAAAGTCCAATAAGAAACGCATTTTATATGGATGTCCCTCATATTCTTTGGGAATACTTGGTGGAAGTGGGAATCTTTTAAATTCTTGAAAAACACTCTCACTCAAATAATCTTTCCACTGTCTTTTTCTAAAAATTTGGTCGGCATCTAAAGGACTTGCCTCAGTTTTAATGTCTAATTCAGAAATAATTTTTCTTAAATCTATAACTTTTATCGGCAAAATTCTATAAGACAACTTTCCTAGGGCATCTTTTATAATTATTTCTTCTGGTAAGCTAGATAAATCACCATTAAGAACTTGGTCGAGCGTAAACTCGGAAATAGCAGACTCTATTGGAGTTACCTTTCTTTGCAACTTTTTATCGTTTAGTATGTCAGCAATGTCACCATCATCAACCTTGACTCCATACTTAAATATCGGTTGTTTCCTCGGTTTTCTTATTAATTCTCTAAGCTCATAGTAGGCCACATCTCTCTCTTGTGCTGTACCACTTAAACGGTTCCTAATTCTAGCCGCTTCTTCTTTGCGTAAAAGTGACTCAACTTTAGACTCACCAGTACGTGTTGACCTTATACCTACCATAATTTTATCTAAATAATCTACAGAACCGTCAGCAATGTCAACATAATTACCAATGGATGAGTCATGGTCATTAATTTCTAAAAGTTTTGGCACCCAAATACCATCAACAAAATCAAACGCTACATCCAAACCGACAGTTCCACTATACATTTCTGGTATTTTCACACTCTCCATCAAAGATTCTAGCTTAGACATATAATTAAAAATTATATCACACTACCACGAGCTGTTTGAGCCACCACCGCCAGAAGAGCCACCACCGCCAAAGCCACCGAAGCCACTTCCTCCTCTACCAAAGCCACCTGAACCCGGACCCCACGTCCCACCTGCCCAGAAATCTGGTCGTCCGCGTTTGGAGGGATTATCTAAATGATATAAATAATTTTTGGAAACAAAATAATCTAAAAGAAAACCTGATATAGTTACAATTGTTACAGCAAAAACAGACCCCAAAGCAATGCCAAATAAAACATAAGCAATTGCCCCAGATGCAAAAAAACCTATTAAGCCACCCACGTACCATTCTTTTGTGCGCCCTAAAACAGAAATTATCCATGTACCAAAATTTAGAAAAGCAATGAAAAAGAAAATTATTAACCCGTTTAAATCACCTTTACTTAGATTTTCATCCCAACCTTTGGCGTATGAAGTAGTATCTTCATTTACAACTTTATCTATTTTTTCTATACCTATTTTTAGTCCTGCATAATAGTTATTTTGTTTAAACTCTGGTCGCACAAAGTTGTCTTGAATTATTTTAGTTATCCCATCAGTAAAGACTGGCTCTAGCCCATAGCCAACTTCCATTCGCATTTCTCTTGTATCTTTAGAAATAATCCAAAGTAAGCCTTCGTCTTTTTCTTTACTGCCAATTTTTAATTTTTCATAAAGTTTAACTGCAAAATGTTCTATGTAGTCTGACCTTCCAAACTCGTCTGTCAAACTTGGCACCATGACTACAGCAACTGAAATTTTTTTTTGCTGCTCTAAATTTCCCAAAATTTTTGATAGTTCCAAAACCTCTTGACTGCTTAAAGTCTGAGTATAGTCTGTCACATAGTCTGTAGGCTGAATATCTAGGACAGAAGTTGCAAAGCAAAAATTGGTAACCAAGTAAAAGAAAAATAAAAATGTAAATATTTTTTTTAGCACATTTTAATTTATGAAAACTAGAACTCTAAATTTGGAGCAATCTGTGGAGCTTTTTTAGCGGACACATCAGCGAGCTCAAAGTAAGTTTTTTTAGAAAACCCAAACCAAGAAGCCAACAAATTTCCAGGGAAAACAGAAACTTGAGTATTGTAATTTTTAACAATTTCATTGTAGCGCATTCTTTCTACGTTAATTCTATTTTCATTACCTTCAATATTTGTACCACCCATAAGACCTCCTAGCAAATCTGGAGTTTTAAGGTTTGGGTAAGCTTCACCAGTTATTCCTCGTGAAAGCAGAAGACCGTTCAAAGCTCCGTTGTAATTATTTACAGCTGCAACCTGTGCATCTCTATTGTCGCTACTAGCAGTGTAAATTTTTCTAGCGTCAGTAATCATTTTTATCGCCTCTAGTTCTGTCGCTTTTGAAACTTTTAAGGCTCCCACAGCTTGCCCTATACTATCAAAACGTCTTTGTAGTACCGAGTCCACTTGGGCCCACTGTGCGTCAACATCTATTGCTGCTCTGGTTAGACCGTTATACTTACCTGCCAAAAAGAAAGCAAACACTGCCACAACTCCCAAAATACCTAAAATTGTTTTGTTCATAAATATTTATTATTATGCAAATAATTATAGCACTTTTTAAAAAAGTACAGTAGACTTATCTAAAATAACGAACATATGTTAAATTTTCAAATTCTTATCTCCAACCTTGCCGACACTAAATTTACTTTTTTATTGTGTGTAGTCTGTGCTGCAATACTTCTTTATTTTAAAAAAAATAAAGAAGTATTAGAAATTTTGTTTTCCGCAACTACCGCTCTGTTCATTACTTTTATTTTAAAACATTTGACGAAAATCCCTAGACCGGAAAATATGCAAGTTTTTGAAGACGGGTATAGATTCCCTTCTGGGCACGCAACTATGGCAGGTGTGGTGTCGTCACTTATTTTTTATTTTACTTATACCAAAGTCAAAAATAAATTTTTAAGATATTTTTTATACTGCCTTTCTTTTATTTGGGTTATTTTAGTTTCGTATTCTAGAATATTTTTACAAGTGCATTACTTTATAGATGTGTTCACCGGTGCCGCAATTGGTATTTTCTCGACAATTTTAGTTATAAAAATATTTAAGCATTTGCATTATTACAAATAATCTCTAATCTCCATTAAAAGTTTACCTAAGTTATTTTCACCAACTCCTGCATCACTTACCTCCGTTTTATTTACTCCCCAAAAAACGTCACCCCAATAATTTGTTTCCTCCAAATACTTACCCACAGAACTTTGAAGCTTTTCATAAACATCTGGGTTTAAACTTTGGTCAAACTTTTGTACTAGCAAAGCCCGCATGACATTTATTTTTTTAGCATTCCACTCTTCTTTCGTGCCTTCATGTTTATCTACATTTTGACTTGCATAAACAATAGAACTTTTAAAGTCGCAAGTTTTAAAAAAATCCCTGTCTTCTTCTTTAAACTTGGCTGCTTGATAGGCAATCTCCACACAAGAGTATTCCTCACCGTCTAAAAAAACTTTGGCTGGCCAAAAATTGCTTAAAAACCTATACTCACCAAAGAAACCTTTCACTTCTATGTCGGAATGTGTAGCAATACCTTTCCATTGACCTTTTTCAAAAGCCGTACCAGGTTTTAAACCTTGCTCATCAAACAAAATTTTTCTTTCCATAATTTATATTTTAACACAAAATTAAACCGCCGTATCGAGCCTGAGCTCTTTACGACGGCTGACTATTCAGTCGTGAGCTGACTTGTCACGACTGACATAGATGTTGGTCTCCTTCCTGACCGAGCTAGTTGAGACAATTTTTGTCCCGAGGTACAGTCCAGCAAAGAAAGTTGGGATAAGCCAAAGCCAGTCCACCATGTGCATTGCTCCCATCACCACCTACATTGTTGCAGGCGTAATAGCATTTTACCACAAGCAGCTAGTTGTAGCCACCGGCAAAAAAAGTTTGCAGAGCAAACAAGTGAACTGGGAAAGCAATTTCCAAACCAGCTGAGATCGGGTTGCAGAGCCTTCTCTCAATCGTTTCATCGTTTGGCGTGAAATCACCGACCTCCACAAATCGTGGGTCGGCGATACCGATCACCAAATCTTGATTCAGCCGTCTTGAGGAATGGGCATCCACCACGCGAATATTTTTTTCAGGATCCAAGACCCTGACGTTGACCTCTTCTTCTGCCTCTCTGGCAAAACTTTGACGGATACTTTCGCCACGTTGGGTATAGCCACCTGGCAAACTCCATTTTCCTGCGCCGTTGTCGCCACCACGCAACTGCATCCAAACCGAGCTAAAACTTAGATCAGGGATGATGAGCGTAGCAACCGATATCTTGTTGAAAAAATGGAAATGGTCACAGTTTTTACAGTGTATCTCTACCAACTTGTCGGTGTGGACCAAGTACTTGTCTCCACATTCTGGGCAGTGCTTAAAGTTTGCAACTTTTACAATGCTAGCCATGTTCTTCTCCAAGTTTGAACTCGCCTCATGTTTGAGGTGCCGACATTATAACATTACAAAAATAAAAAGTTAAACATTTACAATCTTACTGTTTCATGTTAAAATACTTTTATCTGCAGAAGGAGAAAATCATGTCTGAAAAGAGAACTATTCCGTTTCATTACGGACTCTACTACAACGCCATGGTAAATTTACTTGGCCGAGAGCCCGACTTTCGCTATCGGCAGGGCTATGACGGTTACTACAGTTTCCGCTACGAACCCAAAGATGAGGCTGAGGCTAATAAGCTTGCAGAAAATGCGAGCGTCCTGCAGGACTGGTTGTTGAATTTTGACATAATACCGTTCCGTTCGGAGTGCTATTATGGCAGACTGCACCAACCGCAAAAAGGCCAGGAAAACAAAGACTATCTTGTAGTGGCCATAGTCCATCCAGTCAAAAAGAAGACATGAGTCAAACAGGAACTATAAAAAAGCCGCAGAGAACAAACTCTCCCTGCGGTTTTCAATTATCATTTCAAAAAAAATATTGCTGAGAAAGCCAGAAATAGTCCCAATGTTTTATATAGTCCCAATGGCTCTGCAAAATAGAAATGACTTATAATCGCAAGTGTCGAGATGTTAAACATCACAAATATGCAGGTAGCGGCTGCGATATTTTCGGACTCATACGTTTTTACTAAAAACAAAAGTCCCAGAATGTACAAGAATAGTCCAAACAGGAATAGCCAAAGATTGTGTTTTAGCGCATAAAATTTAAAAACTATGTCGCCTACAGTTAGGAGACAGCCTCCGATAAAGAGCAATAATAATGGATTCATATAAATTTAACTAAATTATAGCATTTTTAAATTCTTGTTTTCTACACATTGGCAAAATGCTATAATCATTATAAATGCCCAAGTTTAAAACTATTATAGGTAAAATATTGGAGCAACAAGTTGAAAGTATCGAGGCCAAAATAATGTTTAGCAGATGTGAGTATTTAACCTCAATTACATTTAAAGACAACACAAAATTTTATTTCAAAGGAAATGACTTTAGCCCAAATTTAAGAAGTGTAACTGAGGTAGTGAAAGATAAGGACTATTGCAATACAATTTTAAATAGCCTAGGCTTTGACACAACTAAATATGAAATATTTTATTCTGACCATTGGTGTAAAATTATAAATTCAAAAAGAAACACAAAAGCAGCTTTGCAGTACGCAAAAAAAATAGGTTTCCCTGTTTACATCAAACCAAATTTAGGAATTCTTGGGTATGGAGTAAGTAAAGTAAAAAAAGTTTCCGCATTTAATAGGGCTGCGAAAAATGCTTTTATTTTCCACCGAGCACTACTAGTTCAAAAAGAAATCATAGGGATTGAATACAAATTTCTAATTTATAAAAACCATATCGGATTTGCTAAAACACTTAACAAAGAAAACAAATGGATACTGGTTTCCACACTTAAGCTTCACTCTTCTTTTAGAAAAAAATTAATAGAACTTGTAAAAGGTTTAGGGATTTCCTTGGGGGTTGTGCATCTCATTAGCAATGTAACAACAGAAAAACCGTGGGACAAATGTATAATACTCGAAGTTAATCCAAGTTTTAGTTACAAAGTTTCTGAAAAAATCTGCAAGGAGGAGACTAAAATTTTGTCTATAGTTTGCAAAGATATTTTAAAAGTTCTTGAACTACATTGTAAATAGATAATTTCAGACAGAAAAAAATAAAAATATTTTGGCGGAATCTGAGGGATTCGAACCCTCGGGCAATTTAACTCGCCGACAGTTTAGTAAACTGTTGATTTAAACCACTCATCCAAGATTCCAATAGTAAGCATTTTAACACAAAAAAGTATTTTCACTAAATCCAAGATTTCTGGTAAAATAGCATAAACAGAACAATAATATGAAAGAAGTATTAAAAACTTTTTTACAACAATATTTAAATATTCTAAAAGAACTTTTGAGGTTTAAATTTTTTTACTTTTATTTTTTAGCTATTTTTCTAACTGCATTTTTAGTTTTCTCTGGTTTGGACTGGAGATACTTTTTATGGGTTATGGAAAATCTTCCTCACCCACTTTTATTTATCAGCGATATTTTGGGTTTTCTAATTGCTGTTTTTTTACCTGTCACTTCGTTTGTTTATTTTAAAAAAGTCAAAACAAGTTTCGCAAAACAATTTTTCCAAATAAGTTTTTACTCGGTTATTGTCGGGTACATTGTTTCCACTTTTATAAAAATGTTTACAGGTCGGGTTTCCCCACCAGACCACTTTTGGCAAACAGCTGCCGACAGCAGCCATTTGTTTCAGTTTGGATTTATGAACGAGCAAATAATTGGTGGTTGGCCGTCCTCACACACTACTATTATTTTCGCTTTAGCTTTCAGTTTAACCATGCTGTACAACAAGTCCCACAAACACACTTTTGTTTTTTACGTTATCGCTTTCTTTGTTGGGCTTGGGGTGACTTTCGGTTTTCACTGGCTGTCCGAGTTTGTAGCTGGGATTATCTTGGGTTCCATCATTGGGCAAGTTGTTGGAGATAAATTTATTTCTACAAAAAAGTGAACATGCAAACACAGACGGGAATTATATTTTTGATTATATTTTTAAGTATTACAAACAAATCTTTCGCCTATGACGCCGAAAAGTATATTGAAATTATTGACAAAAGCAACTTAGTTACAGCTCTTAAAATTTTTGACCAAGATTTAAAAAATGACAAAAATTTTCAAGAAGTTTGTCACCCAATTGCCCATCAAATTGGTATTTACAGTTACAATAAATTCGGGATAAAAAAAGTCCTCGCCAACCGCGTTGACACCTGTGGCTCTGGCTATGTTCATGGGTCTATAGAGAAATTTATCGAGACTCACCCAAAATTTGAAATAAAAAAAGTTTGCTTGTCAGGAGACTTACATTGCTATCACGGACTTGGGCATGGACTAATGCTAATCCACAATAAAAACCCTAAAACATCTCTAAACAAATGTGACAGTCTAAGAGATATAAAAGCTAGATACAACTGCTATGATGGAGTTTGGATGGAATATTTTGGAGATGGAACGGACCAGAAAACTTCTCAATTAGTTGACTCTAAAAATCCAAGTAAAATTTGCGAGATAGTAAACCCAAAGTACAGAGTGAATTGTTACTTTTATTTGCCTAGATATTACCTCTCTATCAACAAAGATGACTTGAATGAAGTAGAAAATATTTGCAGAAAAATAAAGATTAGTGATACTCGAAACTATTGCTTTAAAGGTTTGGGTAGTAGTTTTGCCAAAGCTCATCTGGGAAATAAAGCAGATAGTCAAAACTATTTTAACAAGCTAAATCAACAAAATAAAAAAAATGCCAAGCAGTTTTGGCTAGGAGTACAAAGTTATGAAAACATTTAGAAAAATGTTAAAATATTTAAAGTTTTCAAACTAAACGGAGCCGTGTCGGAGTGGTCTAACGTACCTCTTTGCTAAAGAGGCGCTGGGGTAATACCTAGCCGGGAGTTCGAATCTCCCCGGTTCCGCAAATTGTGCTATACATAATAATATGTTTGTTAAAAATAATTATTATATTGGACTGGCAATTTTTGTTCTTTTTATTTACTTCTTAAGTCTCCATAGAATAACTGGTGGGCTAGGAGGACTTGTTGCTATTTTTACTGGTTGGTTGTTGCCACTACTCTTTCTTTTTTTTCTAGCTAAGTTCAGAAAAAACAAACTTGAAAGTAATTCTATTGTGGTGAGTAAATATTATGTAATAAAATTTATGCTTATATGTGCATCATTAGCTTTTATACTGAACCTAGGTATCTACTTTGTGAGAGACCGCCCACTAGATACTGTAAAAGGAGATGAAGGCTGTATGTGTATGTATTTTGCAAATAGAGGAAGGGATTTACCTATGACAAAAATTAACAATTTGGATTTCTTCATTTCTTCAACTGAATCATTTATACAAGGCTTTCATGTTTTTTCACTCAACTAGTTTAACTTAATAAGTTGACTACTCTTTTTAAGTATTTCCTGCCGAACTTTGTATATGGTCTTCCGCCAATTGAGTGTGATATAATTTTGGTATGAATGAACAATTAGAAAAAAAAATTGTACCAACAGTTGAACTTGTAGATTTTGATACGGTAGTTGTCAAAACTCCAAAGATTGGAGGTGGTTTTGTTAGACTTACTTTTTCAGCATTTATAGATACTGAATATTTGGAAAAAGGTACACATCAAAGTCTTTGGAGCTACATTCAGTTTGTACCTTCACACGAAATTGTTGCAAAAACAGAATATGCTAGAAAATTAATCAAGTTGGATAATATAAAAAACGGTGAAGAAATATTGGCAACCGTTTATGATGAAGATGAGAGTAAGCCAATTAAAACAGATTTTGTTAAGGCTAATGCAAAAAATATTGTAAAAACAAATGAAGCAGGTGAGATGAACCAAGATAATGGAGTATTTGTTTTAAGGTGGCATCCTTTAGCTCAAAAAGAAGAATTAAGTATCGCGGAAAGAATTAAAGATCACCAGTACCACTGGACACCTTATGTAATTCCTAATGAACTTGAGGTAACAGAAAGTGATTTTGACTTAGCAAAAAATGTAGCTTATAGGGAGTTAATGTAGCTTATAGGGAGTTATTGAAACGTTTTGATAACGGTACACAATAACTATTTTCTTTCAAAATCTCCTGCCGAACATCGTCTACCAGATTCCGCCAGTATGATTTAGTATCGGTATAGATGCGAGTGCTCTTTTTTTGGTTTTTTTAAATTTAAATAATTTTTATATTTACTGCGTCCACTTTAATTGGTGTTAAATTATTTGTCCATGTGAACCACAACTTGAGGAAATGGAAAAATAATTTTATTGGTTCTAAAATCTTCTAAAATCTGAAATCTTACGTCTGACAAGATATTTTCAGAATTAAAAATTTCTTTCATATAAAATCTAACCTCTATCGCGATACCACTATTTTCAAACTCTCGTAAAATAATTGTAGGGATCGGTTCCTTTTCTATTCGGACATCATGGTCTATGGCTGCCATAATTATTTTTCGGACCAAGATAATATCTGAATTGTAGGCAACTATAATTTTTATTCTAAACCGTACCGGACCTTTGTCTCGCATTAAGGATTTAATACCACTCGCTAAAAATTTACTATTTGGGATTATTTCAAATTCATTAGGCTTGCTCCTTTTTAACAAAATGTTAGACTGTAGTAATGTTTAAAACAGAAAAATTAGTTAACGATCCTAGAGCCATCAAAGCCCTAACAGG